>CAXAZV010000353.1:0-1579 GCA_963973375.1 uncultured Antarcticibacterium sp. | reverse complement strand
CCATGCCTCCTAAAATTGAAAAAGGATATAAGAATAAAGACATAGACACCTATCATACTTCAGCTAAATTTTTATCTGATAACACCTTAGAGTTAGGTGATGAAGTTATTGAAGCCGATAAATTTGTGATCGCAACCGGAGCAAAACCCCGGGTACTGGATTTTGAGGGTGGAAATTTGGCTCTTTCAAGTACAGATTTCCTTAACCTGAAAAAACTACCTGAATCGCTTTTATTTATTGGAGGTGGCTACATTGCCTTTGAATTTGCTCATATCGCTGCACGGGCTGGTGCCGATGTTACCATATTGCATCGTGGTGATCACCCATTAGAAAACTTTGATCATGACATTGTACAACATCTTGTGAATGCAACCCGAAACCTGGGAATTAAACTTGTTTTGGAAACTGAAGTCTCTAAAATTGAAAAGAAAGAAGATCATTATGTAGTTACAGGAAAATCAAATGGAAAAGAGGCCACTTATAAGACTGACTCTGTCTTTAACTCGGCCGGTCGTCCTCCCGCCATATTTGATTTAGATTTGGAAAAAGCAGGGATATCTTTTTCAAAAAAAGGAATTGCGGTAAATGAATACCTTCAAAGTACCTCTAACGCCAATATTTATGCAGCGGGAGATTCGGCAGATTCAAGAGGATTACCCCTTACCCCTGTTGCAGTAATGGAAGGGCATGTTGTGGCATCAAATATCATCAAAGGGAACAAGAAAAAAGTTAATTATCCACCAATGCCTTCCGTAGTTTTTACTTTGCCTACCCTGGCATCAGTAGGATTAACCGAAGCAGAAGCCAAATCAAAACAGATAGAATATCAGGTCAATTATAACCATGCGGAAAGCTGGTTCAATGCAAAAAGACTGAATGTTAAGGAATATGCCTACAAAACTATCATTGATAAAGAGAATCAGACTATTCTTGGCGCACATTTAATAGGACCTAACACGGAGGAAACCATCAATTTATTTGCCATGGCGATAAAGACCAAAATGAAAATCAATGAGTTAAGGACGATGATCTTTACGTATCCAACTTTGTCATCAGATATCCCTCATATGCTTTAAAAATAAATAGATTATGGAAATAGAACTAGTTTCTACCATTACATGTCCTGGTTGCGGACACACAAAAGAAGAGGAAATGCCCACAACAGCCTGTCAGTTTTTTTACCAATGTGATAATTGCAAGCATTTATTAAAACCAAAAGAAGGTGATTGCTGTGTTTATTGTTCTTATGGTAATGTTGCCTGTCCACCCATTCAGGAAGGAACAAATTGCTGCTAAAAATTTAAAATACTTTTGGTGACCTCCCCCACTCCAGATGTATCTTGCTGAAAATTAAAAGTATGATTCCTAGAGATCTAAGTAAAGATATAAAAACTCGCTTGCAGAGCATCAGCGGCCAGCTTAACGGACTTATAAAAATGCTGGATGAAAATAAAGATCCAGAAAAGATTCTGATCCAGTTCAAAGCGGCGCAAAAAGGACTTGATAAGGCGCATTTTCTTCTTTTAGATGAAGTGTACCGCAAAGCGCTGGCGATCACAATTTCAGAAACTGTGGAAGC
>CAXAZV010000352.1:0-1646 GCA_963973375.1 uncultured Antarcticibacterium sp. | reverse complement strand
TGTTGCATCACAGCCATAGAATAATGTGGATGCCACAAATACCATAGCCATAATCTTATTTACTCCTAATCTCATAATTGTTGTTTTTAAAGTTTAGTAAAATTCATTCGTATCATAAACGGTTTTCCTTCAAGAGTAACCGTTTGTTCCCAGGTCATAGAAGTTTCAGACAATTGCCTTAAGTTAATTCTAAAACCCTGGTTTCCTGTAGTAGATCTGTTTCTGTCATCTGTTGGTTTAAGAAGGAAATCAAACATCCCATCAGGAGTGTTTTGTTCATCTATAGACCAGTTAAAATATCGCTCTCCTGCATTGCTGCAAGCCGGGCCTTGTAAAGTATAGGTACCTGTATTATTATTGGAAACAAAACTCCAGGCACTTCCCTGGAAACAGGATGCAGAAGCTTCATTAAACAAAGTAACATTAAAATCTCCCGGATTATTTGGATAAGTAATGCTGTTTAGCACCCAGTCTCCTTTAAAAGTTTTACGGGCTTCTGTGGCTTGTTTAGTGGGTCCACAAGAGGCAACCAAAAATGTTGCCATAATAACGAATAACAATTTTTTCATGATTTTATATTTTGGGTTTTAAATAAAAAACCCGGCCAATACAATCTTAGGTACAGGCCGGATTTTACCGGTCTTTAGCGTCTGAATAATCTGCTTATTAATGAAATAACCAGCAATACTATAAAGATGTAAAAAATAATTTTAGCAATATCGGCAGATCCTTCTGCAATGCCTCCAAATCCGAAGATGGCAGCAACTATTGCAATAATGAGAAAAATGACAATTAGACGTATCATAATGTTAGTTTTTGATTAGCTCGAACTAAATTAGGCTACGTACCTGCCCTGCACAAAAGATTATTAATTATTTAACAAGGATATTGTTAAGGATTCCTAAATATCGCAGAATGTTATTAAAGTTTTATTAATATGCTAAAAGAAGATCTAATTTTTCTCTGGCGCGGGTCTTGGGTAAATATTGGTTTTCCAGGGCCGCGGCAAACGGAATTGGCGTCTCAAGACTTCCGGATCTAATCACCGGAGCATCAAGGAATTCAAAACAATTTTCTGAAATAAGAGCTGCAATATCTGAAGCTACACTGCCAAAAACAGAATCTTCAGTAAGTATTAAAACTTTTCCGGTCTTTTTAACCGAATTGTAAATGCTTTCTAAGTCAAGCGGCTGTAATGTCCTAAGGTCAAGAAGATCTGCATCAACGTCCTTTTTTTCTTCCAGTATCTCCAGCGCCCAGTGAACTGCAGCTCCATATGAAACAATAGTAACAGCATTCCCTTCCTTTAAGAGTGCAGCTTTTCCAAAAGGTATAGTATAATAGTCCACCGGCACATCCTGCCTTATATTTCTGTAAAGTGCTTTGTGCTCAAAGAAAAGCACGGGATTAGGATCATTGAATGCAGTATTAAGTAAACCTTTTGCATCATAAGGGAATGCGGGATATACAACTTTTAATCCCGGAGTTTTGGTAAACCAGGCCTCATTGGTCTGGCTGTGAAAAGGTCCCGCTCCTACCCCTGCCCCGCAGGGCATTCTAACAACCACATCTGCTCCCTCATTCCAACGATAATGTGATTTGGCAAGGTAATTTACAATAGGGTTGAAACCCGAGCTCACAAAATC
>CAXAZV010000351.1:0-1672 GCA_963973375.1 uncultured Antarcticibacterium sp. | reverse complement strand
CATGGGGGAAAATTACAAGTTCTGGGACTACGTATTAATATTGCAAACAAATATAACATTTCTTTGAAAACTGTTAAGAAATCAATGATTTTTTTGGAATTGCATTACCAATGTCCCGAATTGTTTATTCGGCCTCGTATTTGTTTATTGCATCATATAAAACCTGGTGGATTTGAGTGCGGGTATTAAGACTATATAACCGCGAATTATCCCTGGTGGGAGAAACCCTGTTTGAAAGAAATATATACAGCAGGTCATATTCAGGATCCATCCAAACCATGATTCCGGTAAAGCCGGTATGACCAAAACTGGACGCACTCGCATCCTGTGCAGTATTGCGGCTTTCCCCCTTTTCATTATAATATGGTTTGTCAAATCCCAGGGCACGGTGATTTTCAGAATCAGGGAATTGGCGCCTGGTGAATTCTTCTATGGTTTCTTTGTTGATATACCTTACTCCTGCATATTCCCCCTTGTTAAGATACATTTGTAACAATTTTGCCAGGTCAAAAGCATTGCCAAACAAACCCGCGTGGCCGGAAACGCCGCCCATCATTATTGCTCCTTCATCGTGCACCGTTCCGTGAATAGTTTCATGCCTGAAATTATAATCATTTTCTGTAGGAACAATTTGAGATTTCGGGAATTTGGTCAAAGGATTAAAAGTGAGGGAGGTTGCGCCCAGAGGTTCATAAAAATTTTCCTGTAAATAGGTGGAGAAATCGGTTTCTATGCGACTTTCCACAACCCGGGGTGCAAGAATGAAGAAAAAATCTGAATACACATATTTCTTTTCTTCCCTTAATGGAGATTTCCTTATCTCCTTGATAATCTTATCGGGATAATTACGGTGCAGGTACATGGTATTGGTGAGCTTAATAGGGAACCTTGCTGAAGAATCTTTTTTTATAGTTGCCCATTTATATGTTCCGTTTTTTCTTTTGGTGTTTTTCCAGAATGGGATCCAGGGCTGGAATCTTGCCTGGTGCGTTAAGATATCCCGGTAGGGAATATCGGCTTTATTGGACCCTCGAAAAGAGGGTAAGTGAGTGGCAAGATTTTGATTGGGGTGGAACTTATCTTCATCATATAATTTCATCAATGCGGCCATGGATGCAGAGATCTTTGTAACCGATGCCAGATCGTAAAGATCTTCTTTCTTTACTTTAATTGTGTCGTGATAGACCTGGGTTCCATAGGCTTTATGAAAAACAACTTTTTGGTTTCGGGCTACCAGCACCTGCCCTCCCGGAATTGCTTTGGCATTCATTGCCTCCTGCATAAGAGAATCTATTCTTTTATGAAGGATCCCGGAATCCATGCCCGCATCTTCAGGAATAGCATAGGAAAGCCGCAAGCCACCCTCAATATCAAGACCATCTCCCGCTTTAAATTTTGCGCCTACACTTACTGGAAGTTTTCCACTTGCACCACCCCCGCCAAAAATAAGCTGAGCCGCAAGTTCCTGGTAATTTTGTGTATCCTGATAGGTCACTATAAGCCCTGCTGCATTTTCAATATTTTCAAGTTTATCCATCACATAGGGATTTTTAAACAGGCTAATGATTGTGTGTTTTTCTGAAATAAGTTCCTTCAGAAAGCTTTGAACTTCCGCAGACATTTTAAGGGTATTCCGGGGAAATTTGCTGTCATCATGAATTCCGGCAATAAC
>CAXAZV010000350.1:0-1741 GCA_963973375.1 uncultured Antarcticibacterium sp. | reverse complement strand
ATGATAAGATAGGAGGCGTTATATAAGAATATTTTCCTGATACTCCAGTTGCCCCCTCCCAAAGCTTTTAGAATACCTATCATCTGGGTTCGTTCAAGGATGAGAACCAGCAGGGCTGTGATCATATTAATACCTGCGACCAGGATCATAATCCCAATAATAAGCGCGATATTAAAATCAAACAGGGAGAGCCATTCAAAAATGGCATAATATTTTTGTTTTATAGTCCGGGAATCCAGCAGTGAAGGGGTATTATCATAGACTTCCCCGCCTTTTTGGTCCAGCACATCAAAGTCATCAATAAATACTTCGAAACTACCTACCTGGTCCGGTTCCCAGCTATTTAAGCGCTGAATATGCCGAATATCGGAAATTAAATAGAGTTCATCAAATTCCTGAAAACCGGAGTCATAGATCCCTTTGATGGTAAAGGCCCTCAACAAAGGATTTCGATTCACATCTTCCCGTAAAAAGTAAGTGATCGCTTTATCTCCCACTTTAAGGCCCATTCTATTGGCGATATACCTGGAAATGAGAATTTCTTCGGTGAGGTTTTGAGAATAATCTGGCAGCGAACCTTCTACCAGGAAATCTTCAAAATTTTCCCATTTAAAGTCGGCACCCACCCCTTTCACAATAACGCCCTCAAAATCTGTTTCGGTACGTATGATCCCGGCTTTAGTAGCCACCGCCTGTACATGATTAATACCGGAAACTGTAGTAAATTTAGGATAGAACTCTTGATTTTTGGAAATGGGTATCAGGCTTACCTTTGAACTGTTATTATCATAATTATCTATAATTATGTGACCATTAAAAGCTGCGATTTTCTCCCGTATCTTTACCTGCAATCCAATTCCTGTTGCAAAGGAGACCAGCATCATGATCACGCCAATTGCAATGGCCGAGATCGCAATTTTTATAATTGGTGCCGATATGCTACTTTTATACTTTTTAGTACTTATAAGCCTTTTGGCTATAAAAAATTCGAAATTCAAGGTATTCGCTATGTTTTACAAATTCTTCAAAAATACATTTTTATTCGTTCTTATCACTATGGTTTCCTGCGGAAGGACTACCGGGCAAAAAGGAGATCTTGTGGCCCAAGAAGTGACCGAAGTTCAGGAACCCAAGGCTATAGTTGTTGGTGCGAACCGAATTGACACTTATCTCCCGCTGTTAAAAGGGAAGAGAATAGGTCTTGTAGGCAATCAAAGTTCTGTTGTATTTAAAATGAATGAAGAAGGTGCTTACACTCACCTTGTTGATTCCTTATTATCAAGAGATGTAAACCTTGTAAAGGTATTTGCTCCTGAACATGGTTTTCGCGGTACTGCAGATGCCGGCGAAACTATAAAGGATGGTAAAGATGCCAGCACCGGCTTGCCGGTGATCTCCCTGTATGGTGACAATAAAAAACCCAAAGCCTCACAATTGAAGGACATCGATGTGTTGATATTTGATCTTCAGGATGTGGGAACCAGATTTTACACCTATATATCGAGCCTTCATTATGTTATGGAAGCCTGTGCCGAAAACAATATTCAATTACTGGTCCTTGACAGGCCAAATCCCAATGGACATTATGTAGACGGCCCCCTTCTTGAAACCGAACATACAAGCTTTGTGGGAATGCATCCTATACCCGTGGTCCATGGCCTTACAATGGGGGAATACGCCCAGATGATCAATGGTGAAAAGTGGTTAAAAAACGGGGCACAATGTGATCTTAAAGTGATCA
>CAXAZV010000349.1:0-1767 GCA_963973375.1 uncultured Antarcticibacterium sp. | reverse complement strand
ATTTTAAATTACCCAAATAAATTAAGCAGCCGGGACTTTGAAGGCTGGGTACAGGAACGCGGATTATATTTTGCCGATTCCTGGGGTGCCGAATTTACCCCCGTACTTTCAATGAATGATACAAATGAAAATCCAACCGAGGGGAGCCTGCTCGTGGCCAAACATGGGAAGGGATATTTTATTTACACAGGCTTAAGCTTTTTCAGGCAGTTTCCTGAGGGGGTACCGGGCGCTTATAGATTATTTGCAAATATGGTTTCAATAGGTAAGTAAATGGCAAAACAAAGAATATATATCTGGAAGAGATCCTATACGCTGGTCTTAATTGCAAATGCTGCTTATATTCTGCTTTTTTATATAATTATGAAATTATACTCCTAGATGCATTTATTAGATTGGGTAGTACTTCTTGGAACATTGATCTTCATTGCTGCCTACGGCGTTTATAAGACCCGTGGCAGTAAAAATGTAAAGGATTATATTGGAGGTGGCAAGGATGCCCACTGGTGGACCATTGGACTCTCTGTAATGGCTACCCAGGCAAGTGCTATCACCTTCCTATCCACTCCCGGCCAGGCATACCATGACGGGATGGGATTTGTACAGTTCTATTTTGGGCTGCCTATTGCGATGGTGATCATTTGTATGGTATTTATTCCTATTTACCATAAGCTGAATGTTTTTACGGCTTATGAATATCTTGAATCAAGATTTGACCTTAAAACACGAACCCTAACCGCTTTATTGTTTTTGGTACAAAGAGGGCTTGCTGCGGGAATTACAATATTTGCACCGGCCATTATCCTGTCGGCTGTGCTGGGTTGGGACTTAAATACCCTTACAATACTTATAGGAGTGCTTGTAATTATTTACACGGTCTCGGGTGGCACAAAGGCAGTAAATGTTACTCAAAAACAGCAAATGGCGGTGATCTTTGGAGGAATGTTCGCTGCTTTCTTCCTTATAGTAAGCTATTTGCCTGATAATATATCTTTTTCCAACGCTCTTCAAATAGCAGGAGCCAATGGAAAAATGGACATTTTAGATTTCTCTTTTGACCTTGAAAACCGTTACACTTTCTGGTCCGGGATCATAGGAGGAACCTTTCTTGCCCTTTCATACTTTGGGACAGATCAAAGCCAGGTGCAGCGGTACCTTACAGGAAAGTCGGTAAAGGAAATGCAACTAGGCCTGATCTTTAACGGCCTTCTTAAAGTACCAATGCAATTCTTTATTCTATTGGTGGGGGTTATGGTATTTGTTTTTTACCAGTTTAACCAGGCCCCGCTTAATTTTAATCCTGCTGCGCAGGAGGCAGTTTTGGCTTCAGAATATGGAGATGAATACCGCGAATTGATGCAAACCAATAAATCCCTTCAGGATGAAAAACAGCTAACTGCAATAAGGTTTGGAGAAAGCCTTGAGGATCCCACGGTAACTGAAAATGAATCTTACCTGTCCAAAATGAAGAACCTTGATGCTTCAGAAATTAAAAACAGGGAACGTGCAAGGGAATTGATAAAGGCTTCAAATAATACGGTAGAAACAAATGATAAGGACTATGTTTTTATTCATTTTATTCTGAATAACCTCCCCCGCGGATTAATTGGTCTATTGCTGGCAGTTATACTTTCCGCAGCCATGTCTTCTACGGCATCTGAGTTAAATGCCCTGGGCTCAACCACCACCATTGACCTTTATAAGCGGAATGTAAGAAGTGAGAAGACAGATGAGCATTATGTGAGAATGTCTAAAATTTTCACTTTG
>CAXAZV010000348.1:0-1876 GCA_963973375.1 uncultured Antarcticibacterium sp. | reverse complement strand
CAGGTTTTTGTTACTGGATGTTTAAGTGAACGCTATAAGCCGGATCTTATAAAAGAGATCCCAGATGTTGATCAATATTTTGGTACCACAGAACTTCCGGCATTATTAAAAGCGCTGGAAGCAGATTATAAGCATGAACTGGTAGGAGAAAGGCTTACTACTACGCCAATGAATTATGCTTACTTAAAAATAGCTGAAGGCTGTGACAGGCCGTGTTCTTTTTGTGCTATCCCGTTAATGAGAGGGAAACACCGTTCAACCCCTATTGAAGATCTTGTAACCGAAGCCTCTAAATTGGCTGCTAATGGAGTTAAGGAACTTATATTGATTGCCCAGGACCTTACTTATTATGGTCTTGATCTTTATAAAAAGAGGAATCTGGCCGAATTGCTGGAAAATCTTGTGAAGGTTGAAGGAATTGAATGGATTAGGCTACATTATGCATTCCCTACCGGTTTTCCTATGGATGTGCTGGACCTTATGAAAAGAGAGCCTAAGATTTGTAACTACCTTGATATCCCGCTTCAGCATATTTCAGATGATCTTTTGAAATCAATGAGAAGGGGAACTACCCACGAAAAGACAACAAATCTGCTGAAGCAATTCCGCAGTATAGTTCCGGAAATGACCATTAGAACTACACTTATTGTGGGGTACCCGGGAGAGACCGAAGCTCATTTCCAGGAATTGAAACAATGGGTAGCCGATATGCGTTTTGAACGTCTTGGATGTTTTACTTATTCTCACGAAGAAAATACCCATGCCTTTAACCTGGTAGATGACGTACCACAGGACGTGAAACAGGACAGGGCCAACCAGATTATGGAACTTCAATCTCAGATCTCCTGGGAACTTAACCAACAGAAAATTGGTGAGACCTTTAAAGTTGTTATAGACCGAAAGGAAGGTAATTATTATATAGGTCGTACTGAATTTGATTCACCAGATGTTGATAATGAAGTGCTCATTGATGCCACCAAAATCTATTTAAAAACAGGCGATTTTTATGATGTAAAGATCAATGAGGCTGCCGATTTTGACCTGTACGGGGAACCTTTAAATGTAACCGATGTGCGCCCTTCCCGGAAAGAAATAAAATTTCAGGTTTAAATTCTGACATACATCTCATCATTATACTTTTCAAACGTTATATTTTTAAAACCAAAATTGGTCTCGGCCTATCAATACCTGGAATAGCTGTAAAAAATACCTTCAACAAAAGGCGTCCATAAACTTGCGCGCAAACCAGCGTGTTTTAAGGCGTTGTTGGTCCAGGTGTTACAGGTTTTTAATAGGGTGAGAGATCCTTCGGCATGGTAAAAGGTATCATTTTGGGCATAATGTAAATTTGGAATGTTACTGGGAGCACCATTTTCATCCCGGGAAAAACTATTCTTGATATAGAGGGCAAGGGCCTCATATTGCTCCCTGGTTACCTTAATTGAAATGCTGTTATCATCTTCAATCATATAATGTTTGAACTTCACGTGCATCGCAGCCGGAGAATCCAGAAACAGGGCTTTAAAGGCGATGCCGGGGCTTAGATCTGCATATTCCGGGGTGGTTTCATAAAATCCAAGATCTCCCCATCCAAAGGCTACAAAGGCAAACTCTACATTTCCTGCTTTTGTATGGGCCGGGTCAACAAAATCCCGCCAGTCCAGGAGTTCATTTTTTACGGGCATTACAATATCTGTATGAACGCCGTTTGACTGTATGAAAATCTGGAAATACTTTTCTTCAGAAGGCTGATTGGTATTCACCGGAATAAGAGACCCAACTATTCCTACAATGATATAAAGGATGATTACTATTACAATGGCCGCAAAAAAGTCAAAAACATATTTAAAGGCCTTAAGCATTTGAAAAGAATTTA
>CAXAZV010000347.1:0-1895 GCA_963973375.1 uncultured Antarcticibacterium sp. | reverse complement strand
TTCCATTCGGTATAAAAATCCAATAACACCGGAATGTTTAAATCTATTAATTCACCAAATTTTGACATAAGCTGGAAGCAAATTTTTGATCAGGATTTAATACCATTAAGAAAATAATATCAAATATAGTAATTTCTTTGAATTATGCGGGCTTAGGACCCTTTCGTAATTCAATTACACTTATTTCAGGCCATATACCCACTCTGCCGGGATATGCGAGGAAACCAAAACCCCGGTTAACATTGATATATCTTCCAAATTCCTCATAGATTCCTGCCCAGTTCTCGTACCTGTATTGCACAGGGCTCCATTTGAACCAACCCGGTATCTCAATACCAAATTGCATCCCGTGTGTATGCCCGCTTAGGGTAAGCTGGTAGTTATTAGGATCTGTTTTGATCTTTTCCTGCCAGTAGGATGGATCGTGACTCATAAGAATCTTGAAATCACCGGGTGATAAGCCCTGCCCGGCTTTATCAAGGTCACCTTTCTTTTTAAATCCACCGGTACCCCAATTCTCTACTCCTACCAATGCGATTCTTTCTCCGTTCTTTTCAATGAATCTATGCTCATTAAGCAAAAGATTCCAACCCATTTCGGCGTGCACTCCTTTAACTGCCTCTACATTGGCCAGTCTTTCCCGGTCACTGTTCCAGCTTACATAATCACCGTAATCATGATTTCCAAGAACAGAGAAAACCCCATCTTTCGCTTTAATATTCGCAAAAGTACGGGTCCACGGAGTCATCTCATCAGCCAGATTATTCACCAGGTCCCCTGTAAACAAGACGGTATCCGCCTCTTGTTCATTTATCAGGTCAATTGCATATTCAATTTTCTTCTTATTATCAAAACTGCCACTGTGAATATCGCTTATTTGCGTTACACGGTATCCATCAAAGGAATCCGGTAGATCATCAAAATGAAGCGTGTATTTTAAAACCTTATAATTATACCTGCCTTCATACATTCCATAAAGCAGGGATGCAAAAGGAATGGCTGCTATTCCCATAGCGATCTGACTTATAAATTTTCTACGCGAAGGCAAACTAAAGCTTTCAGAAGGCGAATTTATTTTTTGGAAAACAGCAACTATAACTCTTCCAACATCTTCTCCAAACATAAAAAGCATGCTTATTAAATTGCCTGCCATAAAGGCCAGCATAAACCCTATCGCATACCCCCTGCCACCTGTAAAGCCACCTTCCGGATTGGGTTGTGATAGTTGATAGATCAAATTGGCTAAAATTGCTATAGATATAATAGCATATCCTATCAAAACCCAATTACTACGGGAGATAGTCCTTAAGGACTGAAAGGAATAAAAATTTATTAAAAAGTATATGAAAATGAATATTATCCAGCGCATTGTAAGCCTTTAATTTTTTGCGAAGATACATCCATTGTTATGCCATAAGAATCATTTTACGGTTAGTTTAACCAATTGAACTATAGACAAACCCCTTGTAAAGGTTACTCTTTTAAGCATGCCTGTTTGGAATATCTTCCACGGTAAAACCATATAAAAGTTCAGCTTCTTCTTCTTTAAGTTTTTGAACCAGGTCCAGCGCTTCAGACACTACATCGCTGCATATAACAACAAGGGAACCGGGAATCGCATTTTTTATAGCAAAAATTGCAGCTTCCTTCTCATTGGGAATAATGGTTGTTTTCTTATTGGGATCTTTTTGTTGAATGCCATCATTAAGCATTTTGATCAATTCTTTTTCGGTCCTTCCTCTAAGGTTTTTATCCTGTCTTATAATGATCTCATCAAACATTTCCGCAGCAATACTTCCTATTTCGTTTGTATCCTCTTCCCGGCGATCTCCCACTCCCGCAATCACCCCCACTTTGACGGTAGCGTCTATTTTTTCAATAAACTTCTGTAATGC
>CAXAZV010000346.1:0-1896 GCA_963973375.1 uncultured Antarcticibacterium sp. | reverse complement strand
ATGCTGGACATTCATACCTGTCCCGCGCTGGATGTGCGCAACCAGTGCAGCGGATTTATTTACGCGCTCTCTGTGGCCGACCAGTATATAAAAACAGGGATGTACAAAAATATTTTAGTGATAGGTAGTGAGAATCACAGTGGAGGCCTGGATTTTACAGATCGTGGCCGGTCAGTCTCAGTTATTTTTGGGGATGGGGCAGGAGCTGCAGTTTTAACCCGTAGCAATCATATTGGGCAGGGAATTCTCTCAACTCATTTACATTCAGAAGGAAAACACGCAAAAGAACTTTCTCTGGAAGGCCCCAGTACAATGCATTGGGTACCGGAGATCATTGCTGAAAATCCGCAGGGTGACAATATTCCTTATTATCCATATATGAATGGGCAGTATGTGTTCAAGCATGCAATACAACGCTTTTCTGAAGTGATTATGGAAGGTCTGGCTCAAAATGGAATGGAAGTGAAGGATATTGACATGTTGATCCCGCACCAGGCAAATCTCAGGATCTCGCA
Organism: uncultured Antarcticibacterium sp.; assembly: GCA_963973375.1. Classification (GTDB taxonomy): domain Bacteria; phylum Bacteroidota; class Bacteroidia; order Flavobacteriales; family Flavobacteriaceae; genus Gillisia. The sequence goes on along the minus strand of CAXAZV010000346.1, from coordinate 1,381 downwards.
ATTTATTCAGCAGAAATTAAAACTGAATGATGACCAGGTTTATAATAATATTCAAAAATACGGTAATACAACCGCAGCATCTATTCCTATCGCTTTGACGGAAGCATGGGAAGAAGGAAAAATAAAAGATGGTGATACGGTGGTTCTGGCAGCATTTGGCAGCGGTTTCACCTGGGGAAGTGCCATCATAGAATGGTAATTTTCTGGCATTAATTGAAATGTAAAAAATAAAAAAACCCGCACTTCTCACTGAAGTTGCGGGTTTTCTTCTCTAACTAACTAATCAAACTTAAACTAACTCTTAAAAGTTTTTAGAACAATCCGCCTCCCTGGGCTTCATTGTCATCACGGTTCTTTCTTTTTAACGCGGAATTTTTTCCACCTCCAAAATTGTAGGAGAAACCTAGATACACCGTTTGGCTATCTGGCTTAAAGGTTCCCCTCTGGCGGGTTGGCACTTCACTTTCAAACTGGAATCGCTGGGTGTCAAAAATATCATTTACATTAAGGCTCAATGTAGCTTTGTTATCCAGGAAGTTATATCTGGCCCCGGCGTTGATAAAATACATCTCCTTGGCATCAATTTGCAATTCTTTCGCTTTGCTGCGATACATCCCGAATAATTGGAAGCTTAATTGCTTGGTGGCATTAAAGGTTTGATTCAACCTGAAATTATAGGCTGTGTTATCAACCTCAAGATAAGTGGTCCCTACAAAACCTTTTATATTTCGTGTGTATAATTCAAAGCTGGGGTTAAGAGTCCACCATTTAAAGGGTTTATAGGATCCCGAGATCTCTGCTCCGTAAGCCGAATTATCATCTCCATTGGCAAATGTTAGTAGAAGTTTGTTGGGATCTTCAGGATCCAGTAAAAGGGTCTGGTTGATCTCATTATTAATAACCCGGTAAAAAATACCTGCGTTTAAATTCCCTTTACTGTAATTTTGGGTATAATTCAATTCCAGCGAATTTGTAAACTGTGGGTCCAACTCGGGATTTCCTGTTACGGTAATTCTTGGAGAGCTAAAGTCTCTCACTGGATTTACCTGTGATAATCCCGGCCTGTCTACCCTACGGCCAAAACTAAGCTGAAGCGTTTTCATATCTGTAAACTTATAACTGGCAAATGCCGAAGGGTATACAGTTATATAGTCATCTTCATATACACTCTGGCCATTGTTAATTGCTTCCACATCATATTGTTCAAGACGTGCACCCAGTTGATAAGACCACTTCTCCAGGTTTTGTCCAAAGGTGGCATATAAGGAGTAGATGCTGTTATCATAATCAAAATTGGTCCCCGGAATATTTACATTGGTAGATCTATAGACGCTGTTGCTATTCCTTAATCTGGCTTCAGCACCCAATTCCAATTTCGAAG
>CAXAZV010000345.1:0-1907 GCA_963973375.1 uncultured Antarcticibacterium sp. | reverse complement strand
TGTGGTAAAATCTTTAATACTTCCGTTGGGTACATGAATATAAGCCCAGGCGGTATGTTTTCCTTCCGGCGCACGGGAATTGTCAAAGTTGCTGTGCTGTGCTACTAATACATAAGGTGTATTGGTCATTTTCTTTTTATGTATCTGTTCTTCCGATTGCTCTATCTCATCTTCAGAAAATCCAATATGAACCGTTCCGGCACGGCGGCATTTTTCACTGGTAAAGGGAATGGGTTGAGAAAGGGCCCAATCCATTTTAAACACTCCCCCCCCGTATTTATAAGAGTTCATCCGGGAGCGGTAAAGATTTGGGAAGTCCAGTCCTTCTATTTTCAGCAACTGCTTAGGTGTAAGATCAAAAAGATAGGCCCGGGCCGGGGGAAGTTCTTCCAGGTGACTTATGGGTGTATTTAAATGCAGCTCCCCACCAAGGGATCTATAATAGGATACCAGGGCATTGGTAAAATTTTGCGCCCCTCCTTTAGGAAAAGGCCATCCATACTTATGGGCCATGGTGGTGAGCACTAGGCCAAACGAAGCGGAGGCAATATTGGTAAGGGGCAGGGTAGAATGGGCTGCCGACCCGTAGAAAAAGACACGGGTCTTCTCGTTTTTAAAATAATGATTAGCAAGCATTTTTGCTGAGGGCAAAGCTTTTAATCCAAATTTCAGGAAATTTACGGGATGCGCCGGAAAACTTAATGGGCCTAAAAGGTCATTCTCGAGTTTATTCCAGTTCTTAACCAAAGGTTCAAATAGGTTAATATAAGCCTCACCATCTTCCCCTAGTTGTGCTGCAGTGTCTTCAATATTTTGATAGCAGGCATAGGCAGTTCCGTCCTCAAAAGGATGCGAATAGGGAATGTTGGGAAAAATCCATTCCAGACCGTGATCAGAGAGTGGAAGGCTCCTGTAAAATGGAGAGGCATAGCCCATAGGAAGTATCGCCGAACCAACATCATGCCGGAATCCCGGAAGGGTTTTTTCTTCGGTTCGTGTAGCACCCCCGGGGGTGGAAGCCTGTTCAAAGATGGCAGTTTTAAGACCTTTTTGTTGTAAATGAATGGCGGCAGCGAGGCCGTTGGATCCACTGCCAGTAATAATAGCGTCAAACTGTTTCTCCATTATGCTAATTCAATGAGATCTGCTTTTCAATTTTATTTTGTTTGTTCCCTGTAATTTAAACAGAAAAAAAATGCTAAGGTGCACTATGGTTTAGATTAACAGAACTTTAATCAGCGTAGTTAGACTAACCCTCAAAGGTTCGAGAAACCTGTAAAATTTTCTTCAATAGCGTTTTATAAACGCGGAATAAATCTGTGGTTATCTTTATGAAATCAGAGGTTATCTGCTTTTAAATCTGCGAGATCAGCGGGAAAGGGGAACCACCCCGTGCTTGAAAAAAGAAGGGGAACTTTTACCTCCTTGTCCCCCCCGCCAGAAAAAGGCTGGGGGCAACCCTACAAAAAAGGGGAAACAAAAAAACCCCGGTCATCACTCCGGGGTTCATTCATCAATCAAAAAACGAACAGTTATCCCACGCCTTGCGGCACGGGACTGTTGTCATCTTAAATATTATCCAAGGTAAGTTTTTAAAATTTTACTTCTGGAAGTATGTTTTAATCTTCTAATAGCTTTTTCTTTAATCTGGCGTACGCGTTCTCTGGTAAGATCAAAAGTCTCGCCAATTTCTTCAAGCGTCATAGGATGTTGATCTCCCAAGCCAAAATAAAGTCTAATCACATCTGCCTCACGCGGAGTAAGGGTTTCAAGAGCTCTTTCAATCTCTGTACGCAAAGATTCGTGCAACAACTCCCTGTCCGGGTTTGGAGATTCCCCGCTGCGCAATACATCATACAGGTTGGAATCTTCACCTTCTACAAGGGGAGCATCCATAGATACATGAC
>CAXAZV010000344.1:0-1924 GCA_963973375.1 uncultured Antarcticibacterium sp. | reverse complement strand
CTGTATTAAATATTCAATAAAATTAAAGATGCTAAAAATGACACTGCGCAATACGCTCGCTTTAGATTGGTAAAATTACACTTTTCAAAGGTTTATTTTGAAAAGCCGCTCGTTTTTCATTCTCAATGATGAAAATCCAAAATATCTGAACCCCTTAACTTCTCAGGGAACTTTCAAAAGGAACCCGGTTGGTGATACTCCTTCCCAGAGTTACCTCATCTGCATATTCCAATTCATCTCCTACAGATATTCCCCTGGCTATGGTAGATGTTTTAACCTCTACTCCTTCCAGCTGTTTAAATATATAAAAATTGGTAGTATCGCCTTCCAGGGTACTGCTCAGGGCAAAAATAATCTCTTGTATTTCCCCTTACTTTACTTTCTCAATTAGGGACCTTATATTTAATTGCGACGGCCCAATACCGTCCATAGGACTTATCTTACCTCCCAGCACGTGGTAGAGCCCGCGGTATTGGGAGGTATTTTCAATGGCCATCACATCCCTTATGTCTTCAACCACACAAACTATCTCCCTAACGCGGTTGGGATTTGCGCAAATGTCACAAATCTCTGTATCACTTATGTTATGGCAATTTTTACAAAGTTTTATGTTGGTGCGAAGATCTATTAAAGCTTTGGTAAACTGTTCGGTTTGAGCTAGCGGCTGTTTGAGCAAATGCAAAACAAGCCGTAAGGCTGTACGTTTTCCTACTCCGGGCAGCTGAGACATTTCAGCAACTGCCTGCTCCAGTAATTTAGATGAAAAGTTCATACTGCGAATTTAAGATTTTGGGAAATGAATTCCGCAAGAAAAGCTCATGTTTAGTGTTAATTTGTAATTTCGCCTCCGGAACTCTAAAAAAAGTTATGCAGCCATATCAAATACTTTTGCTTATTGCCGGCTATTTCGGTGTATTGATCCTGATATCACATTTAACAAGCCGTGGAGGTTCAAATGATGAATTTTTTAAAGCCAACCGCCAATCTCCCTGGTATCTGGTAGCTTTTGGAATGATAGGAGCCTCCCTTAGCGGGGTAACTTTTATATCCATTCCCGGTACCGTTGCAGAGCAGGGCTTTAGTTATTTCCAGGTAGTGCTTGGGTATACGGTGGGGTATGCTGTTATTGGTCTTGTGCTCCTTCCACTATATTACCGCCTTAATCTAACTTCCATATATACCTACCTTGAAACTCGTTTTGGAAAATATTCCTATAAAACGGGAGCTTCATTTTTCCTGTTATCCCGCGTAGTTGGTTCCAGTTTCAGGTTATTCCTGGTAGCCAATGTACTGCAGCTCATAGTTTTTGATGCGATGGGAGTGCCTTTTTATGTAACCGTGTCCCTTACTATATTGCTCATATGGTTATATACCTTCCGCAGTGGTATAAATACCATAGTCTGGACAGATACACTTCAAACCCTGTTCATGCTTACCGCCCTGGGGATCACTATTGTTTTTATTTCTGAAGATATGGGGATATCAGTTAGCGGACTCATGGGCTACCTGGCCGATAGTGACATGTCCAAAATGTTCTTTTTTGATGACTGGAAGAGCCGGGATTACTTTTTTAAACAATTTATTTCGGGTGCTTTTATAGCAATTGTTATGACCGGGCTGGACCAGGATATGATGCAAAAGAACCTTACCTGTAAGAATTTAAAGGATGCACAAAAAAATATGTTCTGGTTCACCATTATCCTTACCATAGCAAATTTCATGTTCCTTGCCCTGGGCTTACTGCTTACAGATTATGCTGAACTTATTGGAATAGATGCAGCCAAAGATGATCTTTTCCCTGCTATCGCTACCAGTGGCGAATTGGGAATAGGAGTTGCCATCCTGTTTATTTTAGGCCTTATCGCAGCGGCATATTCCAGTGCTGACAGCGCCCTAACGGCTTTGACCACTTCCTTTAGTATAG
>CAXAZV010000343.1:0-1964 GCA_963973375.1 uncultured Antarcticibacterium sp. | reverse complement strand
AAGTTACACTAAAGGGAAATTTAAATGCCCGTATCTTTAGAGTTAATGAAACTCCATTTGAAGCTGAACCCAACAGCAATTTGACTTATTTAAAATAGCAATGGATTACCAGAAAATATTAAACATCATAGAGCAGGAACTAAGTTATAAGGATGTTTATGGAGAAGTTGCCTCCTACATTCCCGAGCTTACGAAAATTGATCCTAAAAAATTTGGGATGTTCCTTTATTGCGTAAACAAAGGAAAGTTCGAATTTGGAGACAGCAGGGAAAAATTCTCAATTCAAAGTATTTCCAAGGTTTTCACCTTAAGTCTTGCTATGAATCTTCTGGGAGAAGATCTATGGGAGCGGGTTCACGTAGAACCTTCGGGCGATCCATTTAATTCCCTCACCCAGCTGGAATATGAGAACGGGATTCCACGGAATCCTTTTATAAATTCAGGCGCCTTGGTAATTGCAGATATACTTGTCTCTAATTTAAAGGATCCAAAAGCCGATTTGCTGAAATTTGTACGAAAGATCTCCGGCAACCCCAACATTGAGTATGACACAACTGTAGCAATTTCTGAAAAATCTACTGGATATAGGAATTATGCTTTGGTGTATTATATGAAAGCACTTGGAAACATAAAAAATGATGTTGAGACCATTGTAGATTTTTATTTTCATCAATGTTCCCTGTCAATGTCATGTGAAGATCTTGCAAAGGCATTTATGATATTTGCCAACCAGGGTGTAATGCTGGAAACCGGAGAAAAGATCCTTCCCCCAAAAAAAGTAAAAAGGATTAATTCTTTAATGCAAACCTGCGGATTCTATGATGAGGCCGGGGAATTTAGCTTTGAAGTAGGCTTACCAGGTAAAAGTGGTGTAGGCGGTGGAATAGTGGCTATTCATCCTGAACAGTACAGTGTAGCGGTATGGAGTCCTATTTTAAATAAAAAGGGAAATTCTGAACTGGGAATGGCCGCCCTTGAAAAACTAACTACTATGACGGGCTTTTCTATCTTTTAACAGGTGGGTCATATTTTCATTTCCATTTCAAATTGATTTATGAAATTAACCAGTCCTGCCTCCTCAAAATGGGACCTTAAATGAGTGCGGGTTTCACAAACATTGTTGACCTTAATCTCTTTAACAATCTGTTTTAACGCACCGGTCAATTCCTTATAGGTTCCCAGAGAGGATTTTTCAATTCTGGCTAAGTATCCCGTTTCCGGATTAATTGTAAAATAACCCACTTCCTGTTGATCCTCATTATATACCCTGTAGGTATCATAGTTTTTCCCCGCAGCGATAAGAGCTCCATCTGTATGATCCCAGGAGTACAATCCCTCATCCTCGTAATTATATAATCCTATATCTCCCGGTTGTTCTTTTTCGATGCGAAGCATTTTATCGCTGCCAGTAATTTCACCTTTATAACAAAATAATTTGCGGGTTATCTTAAATCCAATTCGTTCATACACCCTTATTCCTCTTAGGTTATCCTCAATTACTTCCAGACGGCAGTGGGTTACGCCGTGTCCCCTCAGAATTGGAATTGCAACCTGGTATAATTTGTCAACAATATTGTTTCCCCGGTAAGCAGGCAATACCCCGGTACCGGTGTTGAAAGCAGTCCTTTGGTCATTAAAATTATCAATTCCATTGATAATGAAGCCTACCAGCCGGTTTTGATCAAAAATCCCAAAGGAAAACCTAAGATCAACACGGGCATTGCGAAATCTTTCTTCCCAATACTCAGCAGTGGATGGCAACTGTACAAAATATCCTTCAAAGGAATGAACAAGGCAGTCAACTATAGATGTAAGAGGTGTGTTTGCCAGGTTTTTTATCTCCATACCACATTGAATTAAATGAAACCATTTTCCACAAAAAAACCCCATTTTACAATGAGGTTTTAAATTGAGCGGGAGACCGGGTTCGAACCGGCGACATTCAGCTTGGAAGGCTGACGCTC
>CAXAZV010000342.1:0-1989 GCA_963973375.1 uncultured Antarcticibacterium sp. | reverse complement strand
CCGGGTCGTTTTTGATCTTTTCCTGGATTTGCAGCATATTATCTGTCATTATGGGGCAAATAGTAAGACAGGTAGTAAAAAAGAAATCGGCCACATAGATCTTATCTTTATAAAAATCCTGAGTTATGGTTTCCCCGTTTTGATTTATAAGGTTGAAGTCCGCAATTTTGTGATATTTCCTTATATGTTGAACCGTAGTATCCACCAATTCTGCATTCACCATATCGGGTTGATACACGCGAAGTTTTGGAGTTGGTTTTAAAATGGAATAAATAACTATGATTATAATTATTGAAAGAACAGCCAGGACAATAGCGAGGGTTTTATATTTGGCAAAAAACTGAAGCATGTAATTTTTATACAAAATTACGGTCTAATAATGAATTAGATATCACCTTTAAGTGAAAATTCCAGTTTAGATGATGCCAGCAATATTTATACTTTTGCAGTAGTTTATAAAAGGTTACTTTTGTGCGATTTAAAATTTGAAGTTTAGAGAATGGATCCATTTTTAATAAAAGCAATACAATTATTACTCAGTTTGTCCCTTTTAATAGTCTTACACGAATTGGGACATTTTATACCGGCAAAATTATTCAAGACAAGGGTTGAAAAGTTCTTTCTTTTCTTCGATGTCAAGTTTGCACTCTTTAAGAAAAAAATAGGGGAGACCGAATATGGTATTGGCTGGCTTCCACTTGGGGGTTATGTGAAAATTTCGGGAATGATAGATGAGAGCATGGACCGGGAACAAATGGCCAAACCTCCACAACCTTGGGAATTCAGAAGTAAACCGGCCTGGCAACGACTTATTATTATGCTTGGTGGTGTTACCGTGAACCTGGTATTGGGATTTGTAATTTATATGATGGTTCTGTTTACCTGGGGTAGCGCTTTTGTAACTCCGGAGGATATGCCACGTGGTTTTGCAGTTGCTGAAGAATTCAAGAAATTTGGATTTCAGGATGGCGACCGGATCCTGGAAGTAAACGGAGCAGAATTTGAGAATGGCCCGGATATTAACCGCCACCTTTTTATGAGAGACGTAAAGTCTATCTCTGTGCTTAGACAAAATGGAGAAACCGAAACTATAAATATTCCTGAGGATATTGGTTCAAAAATGTTTGAAGAAGGAGTTATGATGCCTTTTGTGCCTATTCAAAATGCGGTATTGGACAGCGTAGTGTCCAACAGGGCTGCGGGACTGGCAGGTTTGCAAAAAGGAGACAGTATTATTTCTTTAAACAAACAGGAGATTGGGTATTGGCACGAACTTGCACCTGTTGCACAGGCCAATAAAAGTAAAGAGGTTGAACTGGTGTTTAAAAGGGATGGTGAAATTATGAGCACTATGATAACCCCAGATGAGGATGGTCTTTTGGGAGTAAATTCCCGCAGGGAATTCAATGTGCAAATGCGTGAGTACGGTTTTGGAGAGAGTATTACTGAAGGATTTAAATTTGGATACTGGACACTTCATGATTATGTAGCCCAGTTTAAATATGTGTTTACCGCAAAAGGAGCTACCCAGGTTGGTGGTTTTGGAGCTATAGGAAGCATTTTCCCAGATGCATGGGACTGGCAGGGATTCTGGATGGCAACGGCCTTTATTTCCATAATTCTGGCCTTTATGAACATCCTGCCCATACCCGCACTTGATGGGGGGCACGTGGTGTTTTTGATGTATGAGATGGTAACCGGAAGAAAACCCAATGAAAAATTCATGGAATATGCCCAAATGGTAGGGTTCTTTATATTAATTGCACTGGTGTTATTTGCCAATGGAAATGATATATATCGTTGGTTATTTGACTAATAGCCGCCAGGAATTTTTAAGCTGAATTTCAAACCGAAATTTTAGCAAAAAAATTCTGGTTTTTGTTTTGATGACATTTAAAAATTGATTTATATTTGCAACCGCAAAAGGAAAACACCTTCCTCCTTAGCTCAGCTGGTTAGAGCATCTGACTGTTAATCAGAGGGTCCTTG
>CAXAZV010000341.1:0-2002 GCA_963973375.1 uncultured Antarcticibacterium sp. | reverse complement strand
GCACATTTTAATGCGGCACATAGATTATACCGCCAGGACTGGGATGATTCCAAGAATGAAACAGTTTTTGGCAAGTGCAGCAACCCTAACTTTCATGGCCATAATTACGAGCTAATAGTTTCAGTTACCGGTGAGATTGATAAAGAAACCGGTTTTGTAGTGGATATGAAGATCCTGAAGGATCTCATTTATTCTGAAGTTGAAATTGCTTTTGATCATAAGAATTTAAATGTGGAGGTGGCCGATTTTAAGGAATTGAATCCTACTGCCGAGAATATCGCTGTTGTAATCTGGAATAAGCTGAAACCTAAATTGAAACCGGAACTTGAACTTGCCGTAACGCTTTATGAGACACCCAGAAATTTTGTAACTTATAAAGGCGAATAATGACATTAAAATCTGGAGATCCTATTCCAAAGCTGTCTTTAAAAGATAAAGAGGGAAAATTTTTCAAGCTTACCAATTTAATTGGAAAGGCAGCAGTAATCTATTTTTATCCGAAGAACTTCACTCCAGGTTGTACTACCGAGGCCTGTGAATTTCGGGATAAATATGAAGATTTTAAAGATCTTGGAGCTGAGGTTATTGGCATAAGTGCCGATACAGAAGCATCTCACCGTAAATTTGTACAGCAATATAACCTGCCGTTCATATTCCTTTCTGATCCTGAAAAAGAGGCAAGAAAGGCCTTTGGAGTAAAATCGTCCTTACTTGGAATTATACCCGGGCGTGAAACCTTTGTGTTTGATAAGAAAGGCATATTAAGAATGCGGTATAACAGTTTGAATGCCGCGCACCATACTACCAAGGCCATGGAGGCATTAAAAGAAATGGAAAATGAAGGATGATCTTTATTTGTTGAAATTTGAGCCCATCCTTAAGGAAAAAATATGGGGAGGAAGCCGGCTGAAGGAAATGTTCGGCAAGCGAGCCCCTTCCTCCAAAACTGGAGAAAGCTGGGAGATCTCTGATGTGGAAAACAACAGTTCAATAGTTAAAAATGGTTCTCTTGGAGGCAGGTCTATTCAATGGCTTTTGGAAGAGTACAAGGAAAAATTAGTAGGTAAAAAGGTATTTGAAGTCTTTGGCAACAAATTCCCACTTCTTATAAAATTCATAGATGCTGCTGAAACACTTTCAGTACAATTACATCCTGATGATAAAATAGCCAAAGAAAAACATAACTCCTTTGGTAAGACTGAAATGTGGTATATCATGCAGGCAGACAAGGATGCCGATCTTATTCTAGGTTTTGGCGGTGAAATGTCCAGATCAAAATATAAAACCCTTGTTGATACAGGGGAGTTGGCAGGTGCTCTTAACCACGAACAAGTGAAACAGGGAGATGCCTTTATAATTAAGCCGGGATTGATCCACGCCATTGGCGCCGGAGTGGTACTGGCAGAAATTCAACAAACCTCAGATCTTACATACAGGATCTATGATTGGGAAAGAGATGCGGGTAATGGCGAGAAAAGGGAATTACATACCGAACTGGCCATGGAAGCCATTGATCTTTCCGGCAATGAGGATTTTAGGATCAATTATAATGCTATTCCTAATGCGTCGGCTGAAATAATAAACACCAAATATTTCAGGACAAATATTATCCAGGCTAATGGCAGAGTGCCCCGGGATTACTCCAATATGGATTCTTTTATAATTCTAATAGGGGTAGAAGGAAAAAGTTTCGTTTCATTCCAGGGGAAAAGGGAGGAATTAAACCTGGGAGAAACCCTGTTGGTGCCCGCAGTTATTGAAAAAATCATCATAGAAGGGGATAAGGCAAAAATTTTAGAGGTAAGTTTATAATTATATTTAAAAATATCTTAAATTCGCAGCCTAAAATTTCATTAAAGATGGCAAGTAAAAGATTGTTGAAAAGGGATGTTAACTATGTAATGGGGGATATAATTGAGGCAGCATACGTTCATCAATTGGCTAACCCAAAACAGGACGCGAAGAAAACTGAAGAAATAGTTGATGAGGCTATCAAAGGTTT
>CAXAZV010000340.1:0-2025 GCA_963973375.1 uncultured Antarcticibacterium sp. | reverse complement strand
TCCTGGTAACAGGGGTTCGATTCCCCTACGGACTACAGTTAAAAAATTAATTAAATAGTATTTGTAATGGCAAATCATAAGTCATCGTTAAAGAGAATCCGTAGCAATGAGACCAAGCGTCTTAGAAATCGCTACCAGCATAAAACTACCAGAAACGCTATCAAGAAATTGCGTGATGCCGATAAGAAGGAAGCTGAGACTTTATACCCATCTGTAGTTTCTATGATAGATAAGCTGGCTAAGAATAACATTATCCACGATAATAAAGCATCAAACTTAAAATCAAAGTTAGCTAAACACGTAGCTGCACTTTAATTTAAAGTAGTGTTCAATTTAACAGGAACTGTTGGAAACTTATGTTTTCAACAGTTTTTTTGTTGCCTATAATTGAAGTTAATCAGGAATAACCTATAAGTAGAAAACCAATCTCATTATTGGTTTTGAGAATTGTATATAGGTAATAAAAATTAGTTTTATTAAAAAACCATATTGATCGGGTTTTTTATCAGCGAGATTCGCTTGTGTTCGCTTAAAAACTCTGTTAAGAATTGCGCTTTTTCAGGTAAGTATCCTTTTATTCGCTTATAACCCTTCTCCCTTGAACTGCTCGTTAAGTGACTCAATATAATTAAGCACTTCCTCTTTACCAAGCGCGCTTTCAGATGAGGTTATGAAATAGCGAGGCATCTCCTCCCAAATCTCCAGCATTTGGGTTTTATAAGTCTCCACGTTTCGCTCCAGGGCTTTCGGTTTAAGTTTGTCTGCTTTCGTGAAGATTATACAAAAAGGAATAGCATTTTCTCCCAGGTATTGCATAAACTCAAGATCTATGGCCTGGGCATCATGCCTGCTGTCTATTAAAACAAATGCACATAGCATTTGCCTTCTCTGCTCGAAATATGCGGTGATGAATTTTTGAAAAGTCTTTTTTATGCTTTTTGATACCCGGGCATAACCATAGCCGGGAAGATCTACAAGGTGCCAGCTGCCATTGATTAGGAAATGATTGATCAATTGGGTTTTTCCCGGCCGGCCTGAAGTTTTTGCCAGGCTTTTGCGACTGGTGATCATATTAATGAGGGAGGATTTTCCAACATTACTGCGGCCTATAAATGCATATTCAGGAAGAGGACTGTCCGGACATCTGCTTACATCGCTGTTGCTTATCACAAATTCAGCACTCTTAATTTTCATTGGAAATAACTTAAAGGTTTCTTTTCTGAAGCCAGTCGTACAATAAATCGTTAAATAGATCCGGATGCTCCATCATTGCTGCATGTCCGCATTTGTCAATCCAGTAAAGATCAGAATCTGGTAATAAGCGGTTGAAATCTTCAGCCACTTCAGGCGGGGTAACATTGTCATCTTTTCCCCAGATAATGCAGGTTGGAATATCCATATTTGGAAGGTCCTTGGCCATATTATGGCGTATGGCACTTTTCGCAATAGCCAGGGTTTTTATCAATTTATTTCTGTCGCTTACGGTTACATAAACTTCATCTACTATTTCCTTGGTTGCTACGGCTGGATCGTAAAAAACGTTTTGGGCCTTTTTCTTTATAAATTCATAGTCACCTCTACGGGGATAACTCTCTCCCATAGCATTTTCATAAAGTCCGGAGCTTCCCGTGATCACCAGTCCCTTAATAAGTTCAGGATACATTTTGGTGGCGAGGAGTGCAATGTGTCCGCCCAGGGAATTACCCAGCAGGATCACTTTACCTAAGTCTCTGAATTCTATAAAATCTTTAATGAATTTTGCAAAAGTTTGTACACTGGTTTGTAAGAGGGACATGTTGTACAAGGGTAATTCCGGGATCAAAACTTTATATCCTTTATCCGGGAAAAAATCAACCACACCATCAAAATTACTTAGTCCCCCCATAAGCCCATGTAAAATAACGATTGGAGTTCCTTCACCTTTTTCGAGATAGGAGAACATTCCTTCCTGTTGTAAATTATTTTTCATTGATGGCCTTTGCGGTTAGCAATCGCAAATATAGCGATTTCAGTACAAGTATAAAC
>CAXAZV010000339.1:0-2081 GCA_963973375.1 uncultured Antarcticibacterium sp. | reverse complement strand
CATTAAATTATTTTAGCTTGTTGTAAAGGGTTACTTATAAAAATTGAAAATTAAAAAGCCCTTGAATTTGAAGCTTTTTTTATTTCTGAAAATATTAGTTTCAAATTTGTTGTTCAAGGGAGGCATCTTCAAAACCTGATTAACGTCATTTTTCGTTATATTTTCTGGGAATTTATAGTTTAAAGCAATGGCTTAATTTTCAAATAACCGTAATTTTGCCCCCGTTAAATAAGATACCATGAATAAAGGAATTTACATTGCCACACTCGAATCCAACAGCGGAAAATCTCTTATTTCCCTGGGTCTCATGCGTACCCTGCTTGGGAAAACCGAGAAAGTAGGTTACTTCAGGCCTATTATAGATGACTCTGAGACCGGACAAAAAGATAACCACATAGATACTATAATAAGTTATTTTAAGATCCCGCTGCAATATGAGGATGCTTTCGGGTTTACCCGAAGTGAGATCATTCAAAAACGAAACGAAGGAAAATCTGGTGAGATTATAGACACTATTATAAGGAAATATAAGAAACTGGAAGACGAGTTTGATATTGTCCTGGTTGAAGGAAGTGATTTTTCAGGCGAGCCCAATGTTTTTGAATTTGACGTAAACGTTATTATAGCAAAGAATCTTGGTATCCCGGTAATAATCGTGGCCAGCGGTAAAGGTAAAACCAAGGAAGTCTTGTTTGGAAATCTCCAAATGGTATATCAGGCCTTTGTTAATAAAGATGTGCGTGTACTGGCTATGGTGACCAATAAGATCCAGTTGCAGAATATGGATCTTGCACTTAATGGAATGAGGGAATTTTTACCTGAAGATGTTGGGGTTTTTGCTATTCCTCTACTCGATACGCTTTCAAATCCTACGCTAAAGGAGATCCTGAAAGAACTAGGAGGAAAAGTGCTGTTTGGTGAAGAATTTATGGACAACCAAACAGGTAATTTTGGAGTTGGAGCAATGCAGTTGCGCAATTACCTTAATCATTTAAAAGATGAAAGCCTTGTTATAACTCCGGGAGACCGTGCAGATATAATACTTGGGGCACTGCAGGCCAATGTTTCTACCAACTATCCAAGGATTTCAGGGATTGTACTTACGGGTGGCTTAATTCCGGAGGAATCTATACTTAAACTTATTGACGGGCTTTCACAAGTGGTTCCAATAATCTCTGTTGAAGAAGGAACTTTTAATGTAACCAATCAAATTGGTGCCATCAAATCAAACATTTATGCCGATAGTATTCAGAAAATAGAAACCTCTATTAGCACTTTTGAAAAATATATCTCATTTGATCCGCTTCTGGAAAGAATGATAAACTTTGAACCAAAGGGCATAACACCAAGAATGTTCCAATATAGCCTGGTAAAAAGGGCACAACAATCCAGAAAACACATTGTATTGCCGGAGGGAACAGATGATCGTATCCTAATAGCCACCTCACGTCTCATAGATATGGACCTGGTAGATATTACCCTGCTTGGAAATGAAGATGCTATTAAAGAAAAGATAAGAAACCTGGGTATTTCTATAAATCTTGACAAAGTGAATATTATTGATCCTGCAAGGGCTGAAAATTTTGAGGATTATGCACAAACTTATTATGAGCTAAGAAAACATAAGAATATCAATCTTGATATGGCGCGGGACAGAATGAACGATGTTTCTTATTATGGAACCATGATGATCTATAAGGGACATGCAGACGGAATGGTTTCCGGGGCCGCACATACCACACAACACACGATTATTCCGGCACTTCAATTTATCAAGACCAAGCCTGGAGTTTCAGTAGTATCTTCAGTATTCTTTATGTGTTTGGAAGACAGGGTTTCGGTGTTCGGAGATTGTGCCATAAACCCTAATCCTACTGCTGAAGAACTTGCAGAGATCACCATATCTTCTGCCGAAAGCAGTGAAGCCTTTGGTATTGAACCCAAGATAGCGATGCTCTCCTATTCATCGGGGACTTCAGGAAAAGGGGAAGACGTAGACAGGGTGAGGCAGGCAACAGAAATTGTAAAAAAATTACGCCCAGATCTTAAGATTGAGGGACCTATACAATATGATGCAGCTG
>CAXAZV010000338.1:0-2090 GCA_963973375.1 uncultured Antarcticibacterium sp. | reverse complement strand
ATTGGTAAAAATTGCCTAATAGGTATAGGCAGGACCTCAATATTTTGATTTAAAAGGTCATAAAAGTCGGCAACATATTTATCCAGGGGAATTAAGGAATATTCTTTCCAGTTAGCGGCCAGAAAATGATCGTAAAGAATATCAATTATCACAGTGCTGTAATGGCTGTATGTGGGAAAAAGTCTTCGCACCCCTTTTCTTACAGTTGGATGAATATCAGTAAAAGTATCAATTGCCCTATGCAGGATGATCCCTTTTTGTATGCCCTTGGGGAAATGAATAAACTGTTTTCCTTTCACAGAATCGGCGATGAAGTTCCCTATTTTAATTTGAGGATCATCACCGGAAAGGTAAATATGTGCTAGGAAATTCATTTATACAAGTTACTAATTAAAAGATTGAAACAGTTTTAATTTGTCCAAACTTTGGGGGCAATAGGAGAGGACGTATATTTGCGCTTTAAATCAGGATCTTATATCGCAATGTTGATATTTGGTTTGAGTATCAATTTTAATAATAAATAAAAGATGAGTTTAATAAAATCAATTTCAGGCATTCGGGGTACTATTGGAGGAAAACCTGGTGACAACTTAACGCCTTTAGACACTGTAAAATTTGCAGCGGCATATGGTACCTGGTTAAAAAATGAATACCCCGGTAAGGAGTTGAATGTTGTAATTGGCAGGGATGCACGTATTTCTGGAGCTATGGTTCAAAACCTGGTAATGAATACTCTTTTGGGAATGGGAATCAATGTTACAGATGTAGGTTTATCTACTACCCCCACCGTGGAAGTTGCAGTAACTCTTGAAAAAGCCAACGGTGGGATCATTTTAACTGCCAGCCATAATCCCAAACAATGGAATGCCTTGAAACTTCTTAATGAAAAGGGAGAATTTTTGAATGGTGCTGAAGGTGAAAAGATCCTCAAATATGCTGAAAGTGAATCTTTTGAATTTGCTGAGGTAGATGCATTGGGAACGATGAGAGTTATAGAAGATTATATGGACCGTCATATTGAGGAAGTATTAAAACTTCCTCTTGTTGATGCTGAAAAAGTGAAAGCCGCAAAATTTAAGGTGGTTGTTGATGCAGTAAATTCATCGGGAGGAATAGCAATTCCTGCCTTACTGAAAAGGCTGGGAGTGGAAACAGTGAAATTATATTGTGAACCAAACGGGCACTTTCCTCATAATCCTGAGCCTTTAAAGGAACATTTAGGAGATATTATGAAATTGGTAGTTGCTGAAAAGGCAAATCTGGGAATTGTTGTAGATCCTGATGTGGACCGTCTGGCAATTATAGATGAAAATGGAGAAATGTTTGGCGAAGAATATACTCTTGTTGCTTGTGCCGATTATGTTCTGGGAAAAACCCCCGGTGCAACCGTAAGCAACCTGTCTTCTTCCCGCGCTTTAAGAGACCTTACAAGACAACATGGCCAGCAATATAAAGCGAGTGCCGTAGGAGAGGTGAATGTTGTGCAACTTATGAAAGACACCAACGCTATCATAGGTGGTGAAGGTAATGGGGGTATTATCTATCCTGAATCCCATTACGGGCGTGACAGTATGGTGGGAGTAGCCTTGTTCCTTACCCATCTGGCCGAGAAAAATATTGAAGTTTCAGCTTTGCGCAAAGAATATCCCGTTTATTTTATGAGCAAAAATAAGATCGAGCTTACCCCGGGTCTTGATGTAGACGGAATCCTGGAACAGGTTCAAAAAAACCATTCAGCCGAAGAGATCTCCACTATTGATGGTGTAAAGATCGATTTTGAGGAAAATTGGGTACATCTTAGAAAATCCAATACAGAGCCTATTATAAGGATCTATACTGAAGCGAAAACGCAGCAGGAGGCAGATGATCTCGCCCAAAAAATGATTGCAGAAATTAAGGAGATCGTAGGTTAATCTATAATGATCTTTTCAGTATTTACGGACTCATAGCGGTGTTTCCACCGTTTATGGGTCCATAAATAATATTCCGGAGCATTTCTTATTTGCTTTTCCAGCAATTCAAAAAATGTACGGGTGATCATAAAATCTTTTTCGGTTTTTGGATTTTCTAAGATGTACCCAATTTTCCTC
>CAXAZV010000337.1:0-2127 GCA_963973375.1 uncultured Antarcticibacterium sp. | reverse complement strand
TTCCTACGGAGATGCGGTTTTCGAAACGATAAGGGTCATAAATTCAAAGATCATATTTTGGGAAGACCATTATTTCCGGCTTATGGCTTCAATGCGCATTATGAGAATGGAAATTCCATCAACCTTTTCTCCTGAATTTCTGGAAAAGGAGATCCTGGAACTCATTAAACAAAATGAGCTGGAGGCCACAGCAGTAAGAATCAGGTTTACTGTCTACAGGCAAGAAGGGGGTTTTTACACCCCGGAAACCCTTAACATAGACTATATCATTGAAACTTCGGTTTTAAAAGATCCCTTTTACCTTCTTGATACAGGAACTTATGAAATTGAACTTTTTAAAGATCATTACATAAACAGCGGTTTGCTTTCTACTATTAAAACAAATAACAAGGCAGTAAATGTTTTGGGCAGCATTTATGCAAAGGAAAATGATTACAGCAACTGTTTACTTCTCAATGAAAATAAAATGGTTGTAGAGGCTTTAAATGGAAATGTTTTTCTGGTGAAGGATAATGTGATCAAAACCCCACCGCTCACAGAAGGTGCCTTAAATGGCATTATAAGGAAACAATTACTGTCCATTATTAAAACAATGAACCATTATACTTTGGAAGAAGCAGCCATATCTCCTTTTGAATTGCAAAAGGCCGATGAATTATTTATTACCAATGTAATAGTAGGGATCCAGCCGGTAAGCAAGTATCGTAAAAAGGAATATGGGGGGGAGGTAGCAAAGGATCTTCTTTCGAAGCTTAATGTAAAGGCAAGGCTTGCTTAATTATAACTGGGATTCTCAGGAGCATTGGACCACAACATATAGTCTCCTCCAAGTTCTCTCATTTTGTCTTTCCAGAAGGAACGATAATTCTTTTCAATTATGTCTTTGGCATCCTGGTGTGCGGTAATAATCCAGGCATTGGAATCCAGCTCTTCCTTTAATTGAGTAGCATCCCATCCTGAATATCCAAGAAAAAAACGAATTTGTTTTTCGGTTATAAGATCATTAAGGATCAACTCCTTTACTATATCAAAATTTCCACCCCAGTAAATACCGTTGGCAATCTCAATACTTTCTGGAATAAGATCTGGCACTTTATGAATAAAATAAAGATTGTCCTGCTCCACGGGACCCCCGTTATAGATCTTAAAGTTCTTTTTCATTTCCGGGATGAGCTCTTTTAACGTAAAATCCAAAACCTTGTTCAGGATAAATCCTATCGAGCCGGTTTCAGAATGTTCTGCCAGTAGGACAACAGAGCGGTTAAAAGAAGCATCACTAATAATAGATGGTTCGGCCACCAGAAGGAGGCCTCTGGCTGGTTTTAATGCTATCATAGTTGAGTTCTTTAATTAAATCTAAAGATTTATTTTACCATTTCAAATAATTTATAAAAAATTTATACAAAAAAACCCTCCGGTTTGGAGGGTTTAATTATTTGAAAATTGTAAATGGTTAGTTTACAGATTTCTGTAAATCTGCACCGGCTTTAAATTTCACTACATTTTTTGCAGCAATTTTAATAGTTTTTCCGGTTTGAGGGTTTCTTCCTTCACGAGCAGCTCTTTTAGAAACTGACCAAGATCCAAAACCTACTAAAGAAACGCGATCACCTTTTTTAAGAGATTTCTCTACATTTTCCAAGAATGATTCTAATGCTTTTTTTGCTGCGGCTTTTGAAATTCCAGCATTCTCTGCCATTGCATCGATTAAATCCGTTTTGTTCATAATTTGAATTTTAATAATTGTTGGTTAAACATATTGTTAATTTGCTTTACAAATTTATGTGGATTTCTCAGCCGTGCAAGTAATATCAAGGGAAATGCGGCTATTTGTTAATAACTCACGTATTTTGTTAATAACTCTGGTTGAATTATTCCAAAATTTGTCCCTTTCAGTGCTGACAAGGCTTTAGAGAACTTTGGCATCGTTTTCAAATTGATAGCCATTTAAAAGATCCCTTGTGAGCATTTTTCGTTTTCCCGGGATCTGAATTTCCAGCAGGTGTATATATCCATTTTTTACAGCTACCAGCAATTCCTTATTTTTCAGCACCAACTTACCTACTTCAAGTTCATGGGCTTCAGGGAATTTTTTAACCTCATAAATTTTAATTGGGAGAGTCTCCC
>CAXAZV010000336.1:0-2134 GCA_963973375.1 uncultured Antarcticibacterium sp. | reverse complement strand
AGTCGTAAAAATTTATATTGTTTTTAACAAAGTAATTAACAGTTATAAACCTGTTTCACTTTTTATTTCATGGAAGATGTCAAGAATAATGCCACATCCCTTCCTTAGTTCCTCTAAACTAATGGTAAGGGGAGGAGTGATCCTTACGGCTCTTTTCTCAAATAAAAGCCAAAATAAAATTAAGCCTTTTTCTTGTGCTTTTAGAATTATATTGGTTGCGATATCTTCGGAAGGGGTCATCAACGCAAGCATTAGACCCATTCCGCGAATCTCCTCTATAAGCGGATGAACCATAATTCCCCTTATAAGTCTTTCTTTTTCCAGAGTCTCTGCCATAAGGGCAGTTTCAGTTATTTCCTGAAGAGTAGCCAGGGCTGCGGCAGCAATTACAGGATTTCCTCCAAATGTGGTGATATGGCCTAATTTAGGATTATCCATCAGGCTATCCATAATCCCGGCAGATGCTGTAAAAGCACCTATGGGAAGGCCTCCGCCCATTCCTTTTCCCATCACAACAATATCCGGAACTACATCAAAATTTTCAAATCCAAAAAGTTTACCCGTTCTTCCGAAGCCTGGTTGGATCTCATCCAGGATAAGAAGTGCACCGGTCTCTTCACAACGTGCTTTTACTTTTTGCAGGTAATTATTTTGCGGAAGAATAAAACCTGCACCACCCTGAATTGTTTCGAGGATTACTGCAGCGGTGCGGGTGGTAATCTTATTAAGATCTTCTTCCACATTGAAATTTATGAAAGAAACATCACCTATCAATGGCCTGAAGGGTTTTACTCTTTCTTCATAGCTCATTAGACTTAAAGATCCCATAGTGTTGCCATGGTAAGCGTCACGCGCCGCGATGATCTCTGTCCTGCCGGTAAAACGGCGGGCAAGTTTCAAAGCACCTTCAATCGCCTCGGTACCGGAATTGGTTAGGTAAGTCTTATCAAGGGGGGCAGGGAGGTGAGATGCAAGTAGTTTGGCGAGTTCCACTGCAGGACCCTGAGCATATTCACCATAAACCATCACATGCAGGTATTTATCTGCCTGTTCTTTAATTGCATTTACTACCCGCGGATGACAATGTCCCAAACTCGTGGCAGAAACACCCGCTACAAAATCAAGATATTCCTTTCCCTGAACCGAATAAATATAACTCCCCTTGGCATGGGAAATTTCCAAAGCCAATGGGTGTGGGGTAGTTTGTGCCTGGTATCTTAAAAATTCTTCTTTCAATTTTGATCTCCTTCTTTTTCTCTTTCATCTTCTCCTTCTCCTTCTCCCTCAGCACCATTAACCTTAACAGGCTCTGGTTTTATTAAAGGTTCTTTAACCTCCGGAGTTGTGGGAATGGTGTCTATTTTCCTGTCTTTGAGGTCTTCCGGTTTAAGTCGGGAATTTTCATTCAGCAAAGGCTGGTCACGGTTGGTTTCATCAAAGAAGTCTTCATCTACT
Organism: uncultured Antarcticibacterium sp.; assembly: GCA_963973375.1. Classification (GTDB taxonomy): domain Bacteria; phylum Bacteroidota; class Bacteroidia; order Flavobacteriales; family Flavobacteriaceae; genus Gillisia. The sequence continues at coordinate 679 of CAXAZV010000336.1, read as the reverse complement.
TCCGGTAAAGGAATTCCCTGGATTTTCACCAGTTCAGGTGGGGTCTTGCCGGAAAATAGATGGCTTTTTTCTGTAAGTTGTTCAGGACCACGCCAGTTGAAGCCGTTAAGAAGCCGCACATTCTCCGGAAAATCCTCCTCTGGTGTGAGCGCGCCATCTACCTGGGTGTAATAATAAACATCGCGTATTTCCCTTTCCTCGAACAGGATCTTTATAGAACTGGAAAGGGTTTTATTTATTCCAATAAGGTCCTTGTCTTCATTCCTACTATAAAAGATCGTTTCTGTATTTTTCAGGATATCTACCTGGTAGAGTTCATTATCAACAAAAAGACCGGTAAGTTCTTTACCTTTTACCTGATTATAACCTTCAATGCTGTCTTTTTGGATAAGAAACGCATTGTCAAAAACCTTTAAGGAATCCAGCTTCTCGGTTTTGGGGTTGCTTATAAGGTGAATGGTATCTCCGGTCATTTGATTGTTGCCAGACCAGAGTATTGGGCTTCTCCTTTTATCAATTGAAGAAACAGGACCCCGGTTAATATTGATAAGTTTAGTAAGCCCGGTTTTTTGATTAATATAAATGGAGTCACTTTTACCACTCATATCACTTTTAAACATCCTTACATCATAAAACCCTCTTATAATACGGTTTTCAGGTTTTCCTGTTACCATAAGGG
>CAXAZV010000335.1:0-2170 GCA_963973375.1 uncultured Antarcticibacterium sp. | reverse complement strand
CCGTTTTTATCCAGCCCTTTTTGTGTTTGTGGTTTATTTCTTTAAAATTCTCATATTCCACTTTTTCACGCGTAAAAAGCTGAACAATCTTCATTCCCGTTATACGTTCCTGTACAAACGTATTTAGGTTGGCAACCTGATTTCTTACATCCTCAAAAGCGATCTTCATTTTCTTCTGAAAAACCCGGGTGGCATATAAAATAAAGGGCATAACCGTTAACACAAGCAGGGTAAGCTCCCAGCTATTGTAGAACATAAAAATGAGAATCACCAGCATTTTTAGAAGGTCACTTGCTATCACAAACAAGCCTTCACTAAAGATACTTGCTATGGTCTCAATATCGCTTACCGCCCTGGTAACCAACCTTCCCACTGCCGACTTGTCAAAATACTTCATTTTGAACTGCAGCATATGTTTGAAGAGGTTAACCCTAAGGTCCCTTATTACTTCCTGACCCAGCCAGTTGGCAAAATAAATAAAGAGAAACTGAAAAATGACCTCCAGAAAGAGAGCCCCCACCATTAAGCTTATATAAAACACAAGGTTTTCACTATCCTGCGGAAGGATGGAATTATCTATGGTTAATTGTAACAAATAGGGTCTTAATACCGCAAAAAAGGATAATAAAATTGCAGCCAGCGCCACAAAATAGAATGTCCATTTATATGGATTGGTATATTTTAATAATCTTTTAAAAAGATTAAAATCAAATGCGTTTCCTGTTCCTTTGCCTGTAGCCATTTAATTATTTACAATTGTTGCAGGATATTCTATTCCCGTTAAAAATAAGCCTTTTGCCGGAACAGATGTCCCCGCTTGTTGCCTGTCCCTGCTTTCCACGATTCTGTGCAAATCTTCTTCCTCCAGTTTATGCAGCCCAATTTCAAGAAGCATCCCCACAATAGCTCTTACCATATTGCGCAAAAACCTGTCGGCAGTGATATGAAATACCCACATTTCCTGCTCCTTTTTCCATTCGGCATTCATCACGCTGCAATTATAAGTTTTTACATCGGTCTTGGATTTTGAAAAACACTTAAAATCGGTATAATTTTTCAACTTTGCCGCAGCCCGGTTCATTCTTTCAAAATCCAAATCATTTTTTACAAAATGAGCCCTTTCTGCCAGAAAAGGATCTTTATGCTGAATGATATAATATTTATAACTCCGGCTTACAGCATCAAATCTCGCATGAGCATCAGCTTGTACTTCAAATATATCTTTTACCGAAATATCTGCAGGTAAAACACTGTTCAGTTTATATAAAAAACTCTTACTGTCTTTAATTTCCAAACTATCAAAATGGGCAAAATATTGAGAGGCATGGACACCGGTATCTGTTCTCCCCGCTCCCACAACAGGAGTCTCCTGTTGAAGGATGGTAAACAGGCTCTTTTCCAGGGTTTCCTGAACAGAAACCGCCGCGGGTTGATATTGCCACCCGTGATAAGACTTACCATTATACGCCAGTTCAATAAAATATCTCAAGCTAAATTGATACTTTTACGTGATTACAAGATTGCCTGCAAAGATACAGGAATATGATGATATGATTATAGGATGCTTTGATTATATGATTTTGTGATGATTTGTTGAATGGTGAAATGATGCATTCAACAAGTTGGTTTTAATTATAAATTAAACTGTTATATTTTTAATCTTAAATCTTCTTCCCGGAATTTTGAATTATAAATTTTCAAACCTTCGGGCTTTTACATAAATGAAAAAAATACTTTTACTAAGCGATACCCATAGCTATATTGATGAAAGGATTCTGCATTATGTGGCAGAGGCAGATGAAGTTTGGCATGCCGGCGATGTGGGAGACATTTCGGTGACAGATAAGATCCAGGAAATAAAGCCACTTATTGCGGTTTATGGCAATATAGACGGCCACGAAATACGAAAGGAATTCCCCCTGAACCAACGGTTTTTTTGCGAGGAAGTAGATGTATGGATTACTCATATAGGTGGCTACCCGGGAAAATATTCCCCTGCAATTAGGGAGGAAATTAAAACCAACCCGCCCAAATTATTCATTTGTGGGCATTCTCACATTTTAAAAGTGATGAATGATAAAAATTTACAATTGCTGCATATGAATCCCGGGGCAGCAGGAATTTATGGCTTTCACAAAAAGAGAACTATGCTTAGGTTCAAAATTACAGG
>CAXAZV010000334.1:0-2218 GCA_963973375.1 uncultured Antarcticibacterium sp. | reverse complement strand
CTATAGAGAAAAGGCTTTTCCCTAAACTATCATATACACCGGAATGCCCATTATACTTATAGTCATTGGCGTCGTTTCCAGTTCGGTTCACTCCAATACAATAAGACATATTTTCTATTGCGCGGGCCTGAAGCAAAATGTCCCAGGCATGGATCCTTGTTTCGGGCCAGTTTGCCACATATATTAAAAGGTCATAATCACTCGTATTCCGGGCCCACACCGGAAATCTTAGGTCATAGCATATTAAAGGGCATATTTTCCAGCCTTTATATTCCACAATAAGCCTATTGTTCCCTGCGGTATAAGTTTGATCTTCCTTGGCCAGGGTAAAGGTATGTCTCTTATCATAGGTTTTAAAACTACCGTTGGGAAAGACAAAGAACAATCGATTATAAAAATTGCCATCTTCTTTGATAATAAGACTTCCGGTTATAGCCGAGTTTGTACTTTGAGCAGTTTGCTGCATCCATTTAAGAGATGGGCCTTCCATACTTTCTGCCAATACCCGGGCATTCATTGAAAACCCTGTGCTAAACATTTCGGGCAATACAATAAGATCTACCTCATCCTTAATTTTTGAAATTTTTTCTGAAAAATTAGCCCGGTTTTTCTCAGGATCTTCCCAGGTGAGATCTGCTTGTATGATGGCGGTTTTTAAAATTTCCTGCATAAATATTTTTATCAATAATTAGGAAGCTGCTGCTAAATACTTGTTAAATGATTGTATTAAAAATGTAATATAAATAGATTTATTCAAAATTAAGACAAAATGAAATTAGATAAATTTTTTCAGAATGATTCCTTTGCCTCAAGCACTTCAAGAGGCTTAATTTCAGGTGTAATTGGCGGCCTTGCCGGTACTGTTGTAAAGAGTTTGGTTGAAGAATTTCTTCCAGTAAGGAAAATAGAGCATAAATCGGCACAAATTAGGATCGTTGATGATCTTTCCACCAAATTGACTGGCAGCCCGATAAGCGTTTCGAATGAAGGGCTTGCTGAACAATTGGTAAATATTCCAATTGGCGCGAGTGTTGGAGCGGCCTATGGTTATGGAAAAAAGGATAAAGACGATTATAATATTTCTGACGGAATTATCCTGGGAGCTTCCACCTGGTTTTCTACCCACGAAACTTCCCTTCCACTTATGGGACTAGAGCCTAAACCCACAGATGTTCCATTAAAAATGCAGTTTAATGAATTGCTTGCTCACGTATTATTTGGAATAACTACCGAAGTGGTACGAAGCGCAGTTAATGAAAAGCTTAAAAAGGACAGAGGGGTTAGAATTTATTCAGAATCATAGCCGCTTTTTCCAAAGTTTCATCGGTTTTTGCAAAACAAAAGCGCAGCTGTTTGTTGTCTTTTTGATCTATATTGAACACTGAAACGGGGATGCTTGCAAGTTTAAAATCCTTTACCAGTCTTTGAGAGAATTCCACAGCACTTTCTGTTGTAATTTCTGAAAAATCCAGGATCTGGAAATAGGTGCCGGCTGATGGCGTTCCTTTGAACTTGCTGTTTTTAATAAGTTCCAGAAAGAAATCTCTTTTTTTCTCATAAAATCTCCAGAGCTGCATATAATGGTCGGGAGATTTTAAATATTCAGCAAACGCACGCTGCACGGGATGGTTTACACAAAAAACGGCAAATTGATGAACCTTTCTAATTTCAGCCATCAGCGTTTTTGGTGCCACACAATATCCTGTTTTCCAACCGGTATTATGAAATGTTTTCCCGAAGGAGGCACAAATAATGGCTCGTTCAGCAAGGAATGGATAAAGAGCTGCGCTTTGATGCTCCTGCCCGTCAAAAATTAAATGTTCATATACCTCATCACTTAATAATAGAATGTTGGTATCCTTTAGCAGGTTTTCCAGTTTGAGCATATCTTCCCGTGAAAAAAGGGTGCCGGTAGGATTATGAGGAGTATTAATAATCACCATTTTTGTTCTCGAGCTAATTTTATTTTTCACCTCCTCCCAATCTACATTAAAGTTATCCCCCTGTAGCTGCACCAACACCGGAATTCCACCATTAAGCTTTATAGTGGGCTCGTAACTGTCATAAGCAGGCTTGAAGACAATTACCTCATCATCTTTTTGTACAAAAGCCGTGATTGCTGAATATATTGCCTGGGTTGCTCCTACTGTAACTGTGATCTCTGTTTCAGGATCATACTCCCTGTTATAAAGATGTTTTATTTTTTTTGAGATCTCCT
>CAXAZV010000333.1:0-2226 GCA_963973375.1 uncultured Antarcticibacterium sp. | reverse complement strand
GGATCTTATGGAGCACGTGCTTCTCATTGAAGCCTGGTCTAAAGGCAATGCAAAAGAAGCCGATGCTCAAACCGCCGGAGAACGCATCGCCACAAAAGTTAATTTTGCGCAGCACGAGCTAAAAAAAGATTTTGATCTGGAATGACCGCAGAGATCATTACCATTGGAAACGAGCTTCTCATAGGTCAGGTAGTTGATACAAATTCTGCCGATATTGCCGGAGAATTGGACCGGATAGGTATATCAGTTGACCAAATCACCAGTATTAAAGATGATCGCGCCCAGATTTTATTTACATTAAAAGAGGCTACGGCGAGGGCAAATGTTGTAATTATATCCGGAGGCCTTGGGCCTACAAAGGATGACGTCACAAAATATTCCTTATGTGAATTTTTTGATGATATCCTGGTAAAGAATGATGCAGTTCTTAAGCATATTGAGGAGCTGTTCAAAAAAATAAATGACCGTCCCATCTCAGATCTCAACCGGGAACAGGCTATGGTCCCTTCCAAAGCAACGGTCCTTCCTAATAAATATGGCACTGCACCCGGGCTGTGGATGAAAGTGGAGGATACGGTAGTCATTGCCATTCCCGGGGTACCGTTTGAGATGAAAATGTTGATGGAGAAGGAGATCATTCCTAAACTTAAAGAAGAATTTCACCGGCCTTTTATATATCACAAGACCTTGCGCACCTATGGCTTGGGGGAAAGTGCGCTGGCAGAGCGCCTGGAAGATTGGGAGAATAATTTACCTGAAGATCTCCAACTTGCCTATCTGCCAGATCTTGGAAGTGTACGTATAAGGATCTCTGGAAAAGGCGAAAATGAGGATGCACTAAAAATGGCTGTTGAAAAACAATTGGATCTCCTTTACCCTTTGATCGAAGATATTCTTTTGGAGAATATCAATGAAGATGACAACATAACCGTGACATTAAATAAACTGCTTACCTCCAAAGAACAGTTTTTATGTTCTGCTGAAAGTTTTAGTGGGGGTGAAGTAGCTGCGCAATTTACTATAAACCCCGGGGCTTCTACCTGTTTTAAGGGCGGGATAGTAACCTATGCCACCCAGGCAAAAGAGGAGATCCTTAAGGTGTCTCCAAAAATTATTGAGAAATATAGTGTTGTAAGCGGCGAAGTGGCTGAAGAAATGGCAAAGAAAGCTATGAAACTTTTCAAGGCAGATTATGCTATCTCCACCACGGGAAATGCCGGCCCTAAAAAAGGCGAAAGTGATGCTGAAGTGGGAACTGTATTTATTGGGATTGGAACTCCCGCCGGAGTATTCTCAAAAAAATATAAATTTGGCAGCAGTCGGGAAGAAGTTGTTAAAAAAGCGGTTAATAAAGCCTTTGAACTCCTTCTTAGGGAACTAGTTAAAAAATAATATTTTTTCAAGGATACGGTGGGAGCTTGTGGTAACAAGGGATATGAAAAAAATCAGCATTCAGAAAATGCTATAAATATTTTTAAATTTATGTTGGCTGTTTGGTAAAATAATCGTTAATTTGCAGCCTGTTTTGAAATAACAAGATAAAGAATAGAACAATGTCAAGAGTTTGTGAGCTTACGGGTAAAAAAGCAATGGTAGGGAACAATGTTTCTCACGCTATGAATAAGACAAAACGTAAATTTAACATCAACCTGTTAAAGAAGCGTTTTTATATTCCAGAAGAGGATAGATGGGTAACTTTAAAAGTTTCAACATCTGCATTAAAAAACATTAATAAATTAGGGATCTCTGCGGTTATGAAAGACGCAAGAGAAAAAGGATTTTTGAATAAATAATCCCCACCATCAAGACACATTGATATGGCAAAGAAAGGTAACAGAATACAGGTAATCTTAGAATGTACTGAGCATAAAGAATCAGGGAAACCGGGTACTTCAAGATATATTACAACTAAAAATAAAAAGAACACTCCAGACAGAATAGAGATAAAGAAATTTAACCCTATTCTTAAGAAAATGACGGTTCATAAAGAGATAAAATAATAGAGTCATGGCAAAGAAATCAGTAGCATCCTTACAAACAGGTTCGAAGAGATTGACAAAAGCTGTCAAAATGGTAAAGTCACCAAAAACAGGTGCTTATACCTTTGTTGAAAGCATTATGACCCCGGAAGAGGTAAATGACTTTTTAAGCAAAAAATAGATTATTTCAAAATATTTTAAAAGCCGTCCTGAGCAATCTGGACGGCTTTTTCTTTTTATGTATATT
>CAXAZV010000332.1:0-2232 GCA_963973375.1 uncultured Antarcticibacterium sp. | reverse complement strand
CTCCGCAAAGGCATGGAGTATATGAAATTCGGATATTTCATGTTTAAACAATTCCACCGCATATTTTAATGCATTCATTGCATTTTCTGAAAAATCTGAAGGGATCACAATCTTTCTCATAGCCGGAATATTTAATGCTTTCAAAGTTATTTATTATCAAACTTTTAAAATATGACCAATGTCAGATAATAAAACAAGGGGAAATGATAAAACCTTTACTATCCAATTATTTTAATGCCAATTGCTTAAAATTAAAATACTAGGGTAGTATCATTTGGGTATAAATACAACCTTCTTAAATTTAAGCTTAATTTTTACATTTTGAGTCATCTTTTCTGTATTAATATTTGGGATAGGGGGTGATCTTTATCATAAAATTTCTCGTATCTTACTATTAAATTTACCCCCTACAAGTCACCCTTTAAAACTTGACCTACCATGGAATCTGTAAAAAAATTATATGAGAATCTTGGAAAGTTGTTTTATGCCATTGCGGCTGTAGATGATGAAATTCATAAAGAGGAAATAGATACCTTAAATAAAATTGTTGAAAGGGACTGGGTAAGGGTAGATGATTTTCACGATGAGTTTGGGACAGATGCAGCCTATTTAATAGAAATAATTTTCGATTGGATGGATGAAGATAAACCTCCTGCATACCAGGCCTTTTATGAGTTCAGGGACTTCAAGAAAGAGAATGAAAAATTATTTACAGTTAAAATAAATAAACTCATATGGAAAACAGCCTTGAGTATTTCAGAATCTTTTGAAGAGCGGAACCCCAAGGAACAAACAATGCTCTCCAAGCTTAGGGAACTAATCCAATAATCATTTCCATATGAAACCACTACAATGTCAAAGTTGCGGAATGATGTTTCCAAAAGAAGACGTAGGTACTAACCGCGATAATTCTCCCAATGAGGATTATTGTCATAATTGTTTTCAAAAGGGAGAATTTATAGATCATCATTTGACGCTTCATAATCTGGAGATAAGGTTGCTTGAAATGGCCAAGGTACACAACGAGATCTCCCTGGAAGAAGCACAACAAATAATAAGAGTATTGCCCGATCTTAAAAGATGGCGAATGAACCATATTTAATATTTCAAATCATCTTGCCGGGTTGAAACACTAAGAAGTAAGTATGTCTCAAAGTGTAAATGAAAATCCTTTTCCTTTCACGGGGCTTACGGCTCAGGAAGTATCAAGCTCGCGAGAGACTCATGGGCAAAACACTATTGAAGACAAACGGGCAGGATATTTCTGGTACAATTTAAAGGAAATTGTGCTGGAACCAATGTTCCTCTTACTTCTGTCTACTTCTATTATTTACTTTATCCTAAGGGAATTTTCCGAAGGATTTTTTTTGCTTGGAGCAATTGTTCTTATTTCAGCTATTTCCTTCTACCAAAATGCCCGCAGCAAACAAGCCCTGAAAGCTTTAAAGGAATACACCCAGAGTTTATCTACGGTTATAAGGGACAAACAGCTTCAGAAAATAAAATCTGAAGAAATAGTGGTGGATGACGTAGTGGTAGCAAATGAAGGGGAATTAATAACTGCAGATGGGGTAGTGCTGCAACAAAATGACTTCTTTGTAAATGAATCTATACTTACCGGGGAATCCCTAAGTGTTGCCAAAACAATTGAAGACCATGATAAAAACCTTGTATACAAGGGCACCGCAGTTGTATCTGGCCAGGGTGTATATAGAGTGACCCAAATTGGAAAGGAAACCAAACTGGGGAAGATAAATACTTCCCTGGGGGACATGGAAAAGATGAAGTCTCCCCTGCAAATGCAAATTTCAAAGTTTGTAAAGCAAATGGCTATTGGAGGTTTTTTGATCTTCCTTCTTATTTGGAGCATAAGTTTTTACAATTCACGTGATGTATTTGACAGCCTTCTTAAAGGGCTTACCATTGCCATGTCTGTTCTGCCGGAAGAGATTCCGGTTGCTTTTGCCACCTTTATGGCCTTGGGTGCATATAGGCTTATGAAATTGGGAATTATTGTAAAACATACCCAAACCATAGAGACCCTCGGGTCTGCTACAGTGCTTTGCACAGATAAAACAGGAACAATTACTCAAAATAAGATGGAACTGTTCCAGGTATATGACCATAAAACCGGCAGAACTGAAGAGAAAGACCACTGGAAGGAAATTGAATTTCAAAATATCATAAGACTGGCAATGTGGTCCAGTGAAATTGTTCCTTTTGATCCTATGG
>CAXAZV010000331.1:0-2258 GCA_963973375.1 uncultured Antarcticibacterium sp. | reverse complement strand
GGATGCTGCAACACTTGTATGATACGGCATTCCTACTTTCACCGCCACACTGCTGAAAAATACCAGGCTGGCCTGTTGTGATTTTTTAAGCCTTGGCAACAAATCCTGTACCACCCGTATCAGAGATAGGAAATTGAGTTGCATATCTTCCTGAAAATCTCCCTGTTTTAAACTGCGGAAAGGTTTTAAATTAATACTTCCCGGGAAGTAAACCAGGCCATCTATTCTATCCGGCAGGCCCAGGGTTTCAATATTATCTGTGTTCACATCAAATTGAATGTAAGTGACATCAAGCCCTTTCAAATTCTCTGATGTGCGGCAGGCCACAATTACATTGTGGTCCTCTGCCAATAGTTTTGCAGCCTCCAGTCCTATACCATGGGAACCGCCCAATAAAAGAATGTTCTTTTTCATTTTAAGATCAATTGAATGAGTTTTCCTGTATGGAAGCCTCCATAGTTTTCACTGAGGAATATATCCCGAATAGGGCTTCCAGTTTTACTTTGCGATATTTAAAGATCTCCTTAAGCTTTGGCGCTACCAGCAAGGGGTGAAATAATTCTCCCAATTTCCCGAAGGGAAGTTTATAATCTACAATATCTTCCATTTTAACCCCGCCCGGGATTGGAGTGATAAAGTGTTTATGATGCCAGAGAGCATAAGGTCCAAAGCGCTGCTCATCTACAAAATATTCCTTTTCCTTTACATGAGTGATCTCTGTCACCCATTTTGTAGAGATTCCTGCTATGGGGGTTACATTATATTGGATCAACTGGCCGGGGTACATTGGCCTGTCTGCTCCCGCCAAAATATCAAAGCTCATATATTCCGGGGTGATAGTTTTCAAATTTTTTGGATCTGACAAAAAATTCCAGGCTTCATCAACAGTAATCGGCAGGTTTTGAACGGTGTGTAAGGTGAAAATCTTCATAATTAAAATTTAATACCACAAATGTAATTCAATTAATGTTTAAAGTTGAAATCAAATAGTTAAACAAAAATTAAACTTTTTTCTTTTCCGGTTACTCTATTATGTATCTTTGGGAAAACCAATTTTTAAATTATATGAAAAAATTACTTTTATTTTTATGTTTTGGGGTCTTTGCAGGAGCTTCAGCGCAGATTATTGCACCACAGCCAAGCCCGTTCTCCACGGTTGAACAAAAAGTAGGTCTTACAGATGTTACCATCGAATATTCCCGGCCGGGAATGAGAGATCGGCAGGTATTTGGAAATCTGGTACCTTTTGGAGAAGTATGGCGTACAGGCGCCAATGCCAATACAAAGATCACTTTTAGTGATGATGTGGAAATTGGCGGTAAAACCTTAAAAAAGGGAACTTATGCATTGTACACCAAACCGGGAAAAGATTCCTGGGAGGTAATGTTCTATACAGATTCCAATAACTGGGGAAATCCTGAAAAATGGGATGACAGCAAGGTTGCTTTAAAAGCAACTGCTGCGGTTAGCGAGCTTCCGTTTGCTATGGAAACTTTTACCATTTTTCTTAGTGACCTTAAGAACAATGGTGCGGTGATGAACATCGTTTGGGAAAACACTGTGGCCTCACTGCCTATAACCGTACCTACAGATACCAAAACAATGGCTAGTATTGAAAAGGTTATGAATGGGCCTACAGCCAATGATTATTTTGCAGCAGGGTCTTATTACCACGATTCAGGAAAAGACAGTAAGAAAGCTTTGGAGTGGGTAAACAAGGCGATAGAAATGCAGGGGGAAGCTCCTTTCTGGATGCTTCGCAAAAAATCTCTTATCCAGGCAGATATGGGGATGAAAAAGGAAGCTATCGCTACAGCTAAATTATCGCTTGCCGGTGCAGAAAAAGCGGGTAATGCAGATTATGTAAAAATGAACAAGGATTCCCTGAAGGAATGGGGAGCACAGTAGATATTTAAAATTATAAAATAAAATGCGGTCCCTTCCAGGGCCGCATTTTTTTATTCCCTGTTTATTTCTTTATCGGGTGAATGAATAATTGCCTGTAAGATCCAGGCGATCACCATCACCAGGAAACAACCCGCCAGGTTAAGCCATAGGTAAGGCATCACCTCAAATTTGTATAATAGAATAATAATACTTTGGGTAATAATTGCTGCAACGAAAACTGCATTGCTTTGAACCTGTTTAATAAAAAAGGCCAGCAAAAATATCCCTAATACGTTCCCGTAAAATATAGACCCAATGATATTTACCAGTTGGATCAAATTATCAAAAAGGCTTGCAAAACTGGCGAAAAT
>CAXAZV010000330.1:0-2275 GCA_963973375.1 uncultured Antarcticibacterium sp. | reverse complement strand
TGTGTTACAGAATTGGAAAAAGAGGTAGGTGAGGGCTGTGCCTTTTCAGCAGAAGAGGGGAAGCTTCCTTTGCCATTAAGCAACCAGTACAGTTCAACTTCGGGATAAGTTTGTACAACCTTCATTACAAAATCAAGGCTTGGTTTATTTCTCCCGGATAGAATATGGGAGATCGATGAGCGTCCTACATCTATTGCCTCAGCAAAGCTGGCAGCCGAAATATCATAATATTCAAGGATTTTTTCCAGTCGTTTAGAGAAGTGTTCGCTGTTTACCATTGTGAATTGAATTTTAAAATTCAGATGTTTACAAATGTAATCTAAAGGGATCATAATACCAAATTACAAATGTAAACAAATTCATAGGTATTAAACAAAACTACGAAGTAAAGTGCTGTAAACACCTAAAATACAATGTTATATATTCTTAATTTGCGATTCATGGAAAATTTCCACTTCACCCTTATTTGATCCTGCATATCTTGTTTACAAATGTAATCAGAGAAGCAGAATAATCTTGTTTACAATTGTAAATTAATGATTATTTACTTTTGTAAACATGGAGAAATTACATTTGGATTACCAAAACCTTTTAAGCAGGTATCATTTATTTAAACAGACAGAAATATCGGGAAGGTATCTGCCTTACCAGCATATTCAAAAATCCATTTCACGGGCGGGAAAAATTTTCCGGGTTCAAAAAATAGGTTCTTCCACTTTAGGAGAGGTTGTTGAATCTATAACAATTGGAACCGGAGAAATAAAAATTTTGGCCTGGTCGCAAATGCATGGAAATGAATCTACCACCACCAAGGCAGTTTTTGATCTTTTGAATGCGTTTATCCTATTTCCTGAAGACCCTTTTCTTTTTTTTCTGAGAGAACATATCACTCTAAGGATAATTCCAATGTTGAATCCTGATGGAGCCAGGTTATATACACGGGAGAATGCCAATAAAATAGACCTCAACCGCGACGCATTCAACAGGAATGAAAAGGAAAGCAAAATTCTACGCGAGGAATTTGAGAGATTTCAACCGGATTTTTGCTTTAATCTTCATGACCAACGTACAATTTTTAGTGCCGGTGAGTCTGCTGTTCCCGCAACGCTTTCCTTTCTTACCCCGTCAATGGATGAAACACGGTCTGTGACACCATCTAGGGATCTTTCAATGAAGGTAATTGCGAACATAGCCCAGGACCTTGAGGAGTTTATTCCGGGTAAAATAGGAAGATATAATGATGCTTATAACCTCAATTGTACCGGGGATACTTTCCAATCTTTAAATATACCCACCCTATTGTTTGAAGCAGGGCATTTTCCCGGGGATTATCAAAGGGAGAAAACCCGCGAGTTGGTTGTCACAGCTCTTTTTGCAGGAATGAAATCCATTGCTTCGACAACATTTGAATCCTACAGTAATGCTCATTACTTTAAAATACCCGAAAATCATAAACTCTTTTATGATGTTATTCTTCGGAAGGCCAGGGTAGAGGAAGAGATAGTCGATGTTGCAATCCAATTCAGAGAAAGTCTGAAAGATGATAAAATTTGTTTTGTGCCATATATTGAAAAAATTGCGCCTTCATTATCATTTTACGGTCATAAAGAAATATTGTGTTCAGAAAAAGAATTGAAAAATTTGGGATTACAAAAGCTTTGCGAAAACGATATAGTTGACAAACTTTTACTTAATAATGAAGTTTTAGCTATAAATTAATGAAATAACAATAAATAGTTGCTAATTATATAGCATAATTGTATTAATTTTGTTTTTCATTAAAATACGTTAAGAATTATGGCAAAGTATAAATTAGATGAAACAGATCATCAGATCCTTGATATGCTTATTGAGAATACACGAACTCCGTTTACAGATATAGCTAAAAAATTAAATATATCTGCGGGGACGGTTCACGTTCGGGTGAAAAAAATGGAAGAAGCACAAATAATATTAGGTTCCTCTTTAACTCTTAATTATGAGAAACTTGGGTATGCTTTTATTGCATACGTTGGGATTTTTCTAAAAAATACCTCGCAAACCAAATTTGTATTGGAGCGAATCAATGATATCCCATTTGTTACCGTTGCACACGTAACAACCGGAAAATTCAACGTTTTTTGCAAAATACGCGCACGTGATACACAACATGCAAAGGAGATCATTTTTCAGTTAGATGATATTGAAGGGGTTTACAGGACAGAGACAATGATCTCGCTTGAAGAAAGCCTTAATGATAAAAAGCGCCTTATGCATTCTATTTTCAAAAGCTTGC
>CAXAZV010000329.1:0-2288 GCA_963973375.1 uncultured Antarcticibacterium sp. | reverse complement strand
CGCTGCTTTCCAGGCCAACCAGCACTCCGCTTTCGTGAAGCAATCTGGCATTCTTATAAGAGAAGTCATAATCTTCATCATCCTGGGTGGGATTGGAATGAGGTCTTTTTGCGAGAACGTACACGTTATTTTCCTTTATTTGAGCTGCAACTTTATGGGCATCGTTGGCGCCTACCAAAACCAGCTCTTGGAGGCCCTGTTCTTTTTTAAATTGCAAGACATCGAGAATTTCCTTTTCTCCGTTTACATGCACATAAACCTTCTTTTTTCCCGTAAATACAGTTTCCATAGCTCCAAACGGCAGGTGTACCTCTTTTTGATCTCCAGCCAAATAAGCTTTAGAGTTTTGGAAAAATCTGGATAAATTCAAAACTTGTTCTGCATAATCTTTATTTGCTTTCATCCCTGTTTCTCCTTCCCACCATCTTCCACGGGTAAATGAGGAGGGCCAGTTTATATGAAGCCCATCATCTTCCTTAATTAACGCATCTTCCCAGTTCCAGGCATCAAATTGTACGATTGATGAAGTTCCGGATATGGTCCCGCCACGAGGGGTGATCTGGCCAATTAGAACTCCGTTGGGCCGCATGCTTTCTACAATTTTGCTTTCAGCATTATAGGCAATAAGACTTCTTATGTGTGGCAACATTTCTCCTATTTCCTGCTCATCATCTGTAGCTCTTACAGATGATATTTCTACCAATCCAAGAGTTGAGTTGGGAGCAATAAACCCCGGATACACATGTTTTCCTTCAGCATTAATTATCTCGCCGCGATATTGCATCTTGGTGGTAAGGGCATCCATTACATGGGTGATCTTACCATCTTCAAAAATTATCAGACTGTTCTCTATAACCTCTCCATTCCCCAAATGAGCTTTGGCTCCAACAATTGTTACGGCCTGGGATTGTTTTGGCGCCGGAGTTTGCTGCGCAACAATTCCTGACAGGGAGGTAAGGGCAGCCAATATTGTGATATATAAATTTTTCATCTCTTTCGGTTTAATGTATTTCCAGTGTGTTGCAGTGAATATGCTGTTCTTCTTTTGGAGTAACAGGTTTTGAAGGAGCTCCTCCATTTTTGGCCTCAAGCATCTGGGTGGTTAAAAGATTTTTTTGTTTTGCCATTTCTTCCCGTAATTTTTCATCGCGCTCGAGATCAAAATATACCACACCTTCTACCAGGGTTTTCTCTGCATTTGAATAAACCGATAGGGGATGGCCGGACCATAAAACAACATCTGCATGTTTTCCTGCTTCCACGCTCCCCACATATTGATCTATATGCATCAATTTTGCCGGGTTAAGGGTTACGAACTTCCATGCTTCCTCTTCTGTAATACCTCCATATTTCATAGATTTTGCAGCTTCCTGGTTCAATCTTCGGCTCATTTCGCTGTCATCACTGTTTATAGCTACAGTAACACCTGCCTCATGCAGAATGGCAGCATTATAAGGGATGGCATCATTTACCTCGTATTTATAGGCCCACCAGTCAGAAAATGTGGAAGCACCAACACCATGCTCTTTCATTTTGTCTGCTACTTTATAGCCTTCAAGAATGTGAGTGAACGTATTGATCCTGAAATCAAATTGTTCTGCTACTTTCATAAGCATATTGATCTCGCTTTGAACATAGGAATGGCTGGTAACATAGCGATCTCCGTTCAGGATTTCAACCAGGGTTTCCATCTCAAGGTCTTTTCGGAAATTTTTATTGTTCTTTTTTTCCTGCTCATAATTTCTCGCTCGGCTAAAATAATCGAGGAACACCTGTTCAACCCCCATTCTCGATTGCGGGAATCGGTTGGAATTTGGCCTGCTGGATTGTTTCACATTTTCACCAAGGGCAAATTTTATAAATTTGGGAGCTTCTTTAAAGATCATTCCTTCAGCCGGGGCTCCCCATTTCAGTTTAAGTATCGCCGAACGACCACCTATTGGGTTAGCCGATCCATGTAGTAATTGCACCGCGGTTACACCCCCGGCAAGATTCCGATATATATTAATATCTGTAGGATCCACCACGTCTTCCATAGTAACTTCAGCGGTAGAATTGTGCCCGGCTTCATTGATAGCAGAGGCTGCAATATGCGTATGTTCATCTATAATCCCTGAGGTAAGGTGTTTTCCGGTTGCATCTATTACACGTGCATTTCCTGCATTAAGGCCTTTTCCAACCCGGGAGATCTTTCCGTTCACGATCAATACATCTGTATTTTCCAGGATGCCTTCATTGGTATTGGTCCATACGGTAGCATTTTTGAAAAGGAGGTTTTCCTGTTTGGG
>CAXAZV010000328.1:0-2327 GCA_963973375.1 uncultured Antarcticibacterium sp. | reverse complement strand
CGTTTGATGAGGTGGAAAAAGAATTTACCGGTTTTGAATTCGCCTAAACACTAAGCGCCTTTTTGCTTTGGCTTGCCGCAATATATGATGCGATAAGTCCAAGTGACCCAATTGTCAAAAGAACCAACAAAATATTGAAAAAAGTGATCTTCACAGGGTAAGGCAGGCTTGGAGTTATCATTACCAGGTCATATTGTAACTGGAAATACACCACAAGCAATGCGGCCAGCAAGCCAATAATTCCGCCAACTACCGTCATAAGTGCTCCCTGAAGGAAAAAAATATTTTTAATGGCATTGGGAGAGGCTCCCAGGCTGTGCAGGGTCTTTATATTCTCTCTTTTATCAAGGATCACCATTATTATAGAACCAATTACGTTGAAAAGAGCAATGATCACTACCAATGTAAAGATGAGGTAGACGGCCAGATTCTCTGTGTTTAGCATTTTATAGAGAGTCTCATTGAGTTGTGCACGGTTTTTAATGGTGATATTTTGATCAAGAGCTGTAGCTACAGCTGCGCGAACCATTTCCTGGTTTGCATTTGGTGAAAGCTTTAATTCAATGGCAGAGATCTGGTTCTCGTCAATTTCAAGTAAGCTTCGTGCGAAAGCTAAATTGGAAAAAATATATTTGCTGTCCAGGTCTTCATTAACGCTGTAAATATCTGTCACAATAACATTTTCCCGGTTAAAGGCATCGGTAGGATTGGTGACCTGTCCTTTTCCCGGGCGGGGTACCATGATACTCAGCAGGTCCTGGTAATCAAAAGTGTTTAAAGAAAGCAGTCTTGCAATACCATTGCCGGCGACTACCTGAAATTCGCTTTGCGCCAGCCAGGTTCCAAACACAAGGGAGGAATCTATATTATTAACCCTTCTGTAGTTGGGATCAACTCCTTTAATAAACGCGGTGTGCGTTTTGTTCTTATATTCCAGAAACACCCTTTCTTCCACTATTTCTGAAAAAGCTGCAATCCCTTCAATTTGCTCCAGTTTTGCCCTTTCTTCCGCTGAAATGTTCAGGGTTTTACCTGTTTCCGGAAAAACTTTAAGATCGGGATCAAATTCGTTGGAAAAGGAAAGGCTGAAATCTTTAAGTCCCGAAAAACCTGATAGGACTATAAAGAGTGAAAAAGCTCCGGCAAAAACACCTATGGCTGCAATAATGGTAATAATGTTTATCGCATTATTGCTGCTTTTTGAAAAGAGGTAGCGCCGGGCAATGTATAGGGAAAAATTCACTTTAGGATTTTTTCCTGCGCTCCAGAAGGTCTGGGTTGGCAATGGGGTTTTCTTCTCCTTTAATAGACTTCTCTATTTTTTCAATGTATTCTAGGGAATCATCTACGTAAAATTCCAGATCGGGCATACGCCTTAGCTGGTGTTTTGTGCGCTGGGCCAGTTCGTGTTTGATCTTTGGCTTAATGGCATTAAGCTGTTCCAGCATTTCTGAGGCATTTTTTGCGGGAAAGATGCTCAGGTATGCTTTTGCAATAGAAAGATCTGTAGGTACTTTAACTTTAGAAACCGAGATCAAAATACCATTTATTCCCGCATCCCTCAAATGATTTTGAAGGATCTCGGCAAGGTCCTGCTGTAAAACTCCGCCTATCTTTTTTTGTCTGTTTGTTTCCATTTTACAAAAGTAACATATTTAAATATTAATATTATTAAATTTACATGGAACTGGAATAAGAGGCAAAGAGTTAAAGAGGAAAAGAGGGAAACCATAATTAAATAAAACTAATCCCTGAAATTAAATGAGAAAGATTGAACATATTGGAATAGCAGTAAAGAACCTGGAGGAGGCAAATGAAACCTTCAGGGCGTTGCTGGATACAGAGCCATATAAAAGTGAAGCGGTGGAAAGCGAAGGGGTGATCACATCTTTTTTTCAAATGGGTGAGAGCAAGATAGAGTTGTTGGCGGCCACCAATCAAAACAGTCCTATTGCCAAATTCATAGAAAAGCGGGGAGAGGGCATTCACCATATTGCGTTTGATGTAGAAGATATTGAGGCCGAAATCGCCAGGCTGGAACGCCGGGGATTTGTCCTCATCAATCTCAGGGCAAAGCCGGGGGCAGATAATAAAATCGTGGCTTTCCTGCACCCCAAAAGCTCCAATGGGGTATTGGTAGAACTTTGCCAGGACACCGGGCCTACGAGGAAGGAATTGTTTGATGAGGGACTTAGGTAAAATACTGTAGTTAAGCCAGCTGCAAACTAAATTCACATTAATAAAAAAATGTTTGTAGGGTAACTTACAATTATATAAATTTGCGCCCTCATTACACCTATTGAGCCGGTCCTATAGCTCAGCTGGTT
>CAXAZV010000327.1:0-2350 GCA_963973375.1 uncultured Antarcticibacterium sp. | reverse complement strand
GACTATAGCAAAAACCATTAGTGCCTATGATAAGGACTTCAGCGATGCTATCTATGGCCTCGAGCCACAAGGACGTTATGTTACCGAGGCGCGACTTAAGGCGATGCTTTCCTATGAGACAGATCTCATAGAACAGCGTATTTCCAGAGACAAGCATCCAAATAAATTATTCTTTAGCTACGCAAATACTGTGGCAACCATTGATTTTGCCAAAAGATATAAAGGCCATGGCTGGCTGGGGATACGTTTTCAGGCTGAACCCAAGCAGGAATACAGCGAGATAATCATCCACGTTCAGTTTCATGAAACCAATGCCGCAATGCAGCAAATCACCCTGGGAATTATGGGTGTTAACCTTATTTACGGCGCATATTATAATTATGACAACCCAAAAGTCCTTATTAAAAGTCTTTATGACAGCATAAGCAAGGATAAAATAGAGATTGACCTCATCAACTTTTCCGGGCCCTTATTTAAAAATGTAGATAACCGTCTTATAAGTTTACAACTGGTTAAAAATGAGATGACGCAGGCGGTAATGTTTGCGCCAGATGGAAATATGGTGCTTCCGGCAAGTATTCTTTATAAAAAGAATATTTTAACCCTTCGTGGGAGTTTCAGGCCGGTTACCAAGGTCAATATGAGTATGTATGAAAAATCCCTGGAATTATTTCTGAAGGAAAAAAAGGTGGAGAAGGAGAAAGTTATGGTGATCTTTGAAATGACCCTTTCCAATTTAAAGGCCGAAGGAGAAATTGATGAGCGAGATTTCCTTGCGCGTGCAGACTTGCTTTGTTCATTGGGCCAAACAGTAATGATCTCCAATTTCCAGGAATATTACAAAGTAGTAGAATATTTCTCTGTACACACCAAAGAGCGTATGGGGTTAACCATGGGAGTAAACACCTTTATAGAGATTTTTGATGAAAAATATTATCGCCATTTAAGCGGCGGGATTCTGGAAGCCTTCGGAAAATTATTCTTCAGGGACCTCAAGATCTACCTATACCCGCTTAAAAATCCGGAGACCGGCGAGATCACAACCAGTGATAACCTGAAGGTTCATCCACGAATGAAAGAATTATATAAATTCTTTAAGGATAATGGAAGGGTGGTAGATATTACAGATTATGACCCGGAGGTACTTGATATTTACTCCAGGGAAGTTTACAGGATGATCCAGGAAGATATTCCGGGATGGGAAAACATGTTGCCGGAACCAACTACGGCTATGATCAAGCAAAAGCACATGTTCATGAAAGAACCTGCACACAGTTAAAAAGAGCTTTTATATATTCATCCCGGTTCTGCCTGCGCAGCACCGGGATAATTAATTAGATGCCCTTTTCCTCTCCGGCCGCGGTAAATGCACGAATTGCAGCATTGGGTTCAATAATATTATAACCACTCCAAAAGTCCGGATTATAAAGCTTAAAGGTCTTATATTCAAAAGGTTCAGAGGTCTTGCTGTCTTTGTATTGAGATTCATTAACCGCGGTGGATTCATACACCACCAATTGATGTTTGGTAACCTGCCCCGCATTGATCTTTATCTCCATATCCAGCTCATTTTGTTTATTGCGGCCAGCCACAAACTTGTTTTTTTCAATAATGCTCAGAGGGCGGTCTATTCCAAAACTCTCTCCTTTTTCACGCTCAAGATAACTTATATCATATTTTCCGTTCTCTGTCCGGGAAAATATCATCTTGCCCCTGTAAACATCGCTGGCAGTACTTATGCCCAGTAACCTGAACTTTTTAAGAGGCTTTAAATTTTGATAATCCAAGCGGTGAACTCCAAAATCTGAAGTATTCACATACATTTTCCCTTTAAAGTTAGCTCCCCTTTTGGGCTTAAATGCAATAATATAAACTATGGAATTGTCCATTTGGGTATAGCCTTCCACCTCAAAATTATATTTGTTCTGCTTTTCAAATACATCAAGGCTTATGTCCTCATTCCAGAATACACTTTTTAGCAAGCCCTTAATATTTGTATTGGCTGAACTCTGTAAGTTTGTAAGTCGTTGCTGTTTGTCCTTTTCCTTTTGCTCCTCTGTTTTTTCTACAACCTTCTTCTCTTCTTTCAATTCTTTTTCCAACTCCTTTGCATCAACCTTTACTCCCAGAATACCCGTCTTTATCTTCAGGAAAGAATTATTCTTCACGTTTTCCCGCAGGAGTCGCTCCAGTTTATCGGTTAATTCAGTTAGACCCTCGGTACTTTGTGGATTATGAAGATTGGCTGCCTTAATTACCTGCAGCTTTTGTGAGGAATAATTTCCGTAGAGATCTCCCAGTACTTCCTTATAACTATCAGACATTTTGGGCACTTTTCGGGAAATATTGG
>CAXAZV010000326.1:0-2391 GCA_963973375.1 uncultured Antarcticibacterium sp. | reverse complement strand
AATCAAGTGCGCTATTCAGTTGCGCCACGAGGCCTTTTTGCGGGTGCAAATATAAGTTTTATTTTAAAAGGAGGAAATTAATGAAACTGTTTTTTTTTGGAATAATTCAGTTTTTTCACCCTTACAAATGTTAGCCAAGGATCTCAGCACTTAAACCGGCCTCCAGTAATTTTGAACAGCGGGGTTTCAATTCTGTATAGGCTCCCGTTTTTACCGTGCACTGCCCCTTGTAATGTACAAGGATGGCACATTGCTCTGCCTGCTCCGCAGTATGTTCACAGGCGATTATAAGGGTCTCAATGACGTGATCAAATGTGTTCACATCATCATTATATAAAACTATTTCGTAATTTTTTTGCTTTTTGGTTTGGGTTTTAACCTCTTCCAATACTTCTTCCTTCGTGCTCATCTTCAAGTTATTATTATATTGAAACTCAGTTACAAAGATATAAAATTTGATTTTTTATAACAGCTTTGTGTTTTAGCATTCGTGTTAAGGTTCCTCCTAATTTCTATTTATTAAAAACCAGGGCGGCCCAATTCTCCCGTTCCAGTTGAGCTTCCAACTGCAAACCGTATTTATTACACTCCTCTTCTATCGCATTAATATCTTCGGTATAAAATCCGCTTAAAAACAATTTCCCACCCTCATTAAGACTTTTAGCATAGAAACCCATATCCTCCAACAAAATATTTCGGTTAATATTGGCTATGATCCTGTCATAATTGCGGCCCTGCAGCAATTCGGCACCCCCTTCGTAGACAGAGATCCTGCTGCAGTTATTCCTTTCAACATTTTCAAGGGTATTTAAATAACACCAGTTATCAATATCTATGGCATCAAGCTTCCCGGCACCTTTCATTTCGGCCAGAATGGCAAGGACACCTGTACCGCAACCCATATCCAATACGCTTTTGCCATTCCATTCATTTTTAAGAATGAATTGCAGCATCATATGTGTTGTAGCGTGGTGACCAGTACCAAAAGACATTTTTGGCTCTATAACAATGTCATATTGTGTGTCCGGTTTTTCATGAAATGGCGCCCTTACCGAGCATAATCCATCTACCACTATAGGATTGAAATTTTTCTCCCACTCAATATTCCAGTTTACCTTTTCAATTTCGGCTGAAGTATAACTAATCTTAAATTCATCTGAATGCAGTGCATGAATTCCGGCGAAAACCTCTTCATCAAACTCTTCTGTAGAAATATATGCTGTTACCCCATCCTCATTCTCAATAAAACTATCAAATCCCGCATTCCCCAGTTCGGCAATAAGTATTTCCGAAGCCGGCTGAATGGGTTCTATTGTAAATTTAAAGGCTAAATAATTTTTAGGCATTACTCAAAGGAATTTACAATTGCGAGAAAATCTATAGCGTTAAGGCTGGCTCCTCCTATGAGTCCACCATCTACATCTTCTTTTCCAAATATTTCCCTGGCATTATCTGCTTTTACACTTCCACCATAAAGGATTGAAACTTCATTGGCAGTAGCTTCATCATATTTACCTGCAATAGTTTCCCTTACAAATGCATGAACTTCCTGTGCCTGTTCCGGTGAGGCAGTTTCACCCGTACCAATTGCCCAAACCGGCTCATAGGCAAGGATCACTTTTTTCCAACTTTCCTTTGGAAGGTGAAAGATCCCCTCTTCCAATTGACTTTTTACCACATCAAAATGCTCACCGGCTTTGCGTTCCTTTAATTCCTCTCCAAAGCAAAAGATAACTTCCATATCTGCCTCTATTGCTGCAGATACTTTCTTTGCCAGGATCTCATTGGTTTCATTGAACTGCGCCCTGCGCTCACTATGACCCAGAATTACAGTTGTTACACCCACACTTTGAAGCATTTGGGCCGAAACTTCGCCTGTAAAAGCGCCTTTCTTCTCAAAATGCATATTTTGTGCAGCTACTTTTATTGGCGTGTCCTTTAAGGTTTGAAAGGCATGTGACAAACAGGTAAAAGCCGGAGCTATATACACCTCTGCCGTTGGTTCCTTTACCAATTGCAACTTTAAATGGGATAAGAGCTCTGAAGTTTCTGCCAGGTCATTGTTCATTTTCCAGTTTCCGGCAACTATATTTTTTCTCATAATATATGGTTTTTTATATCAAAAAGTGTCAATTACCTTATTTCAGGTGAGTATTAAACTTTTAAAAATGGGTTTTATTTTGGGTGAACTTCGGCTAAAATACTTTCAGCCAAAATCCCGGGTGCAAATATAGGCATTAGGGCAAACTTAAACCTAAGGAATAACAAAGCCCTGTCCTTAACCTGTAAAAATACTTTTAAAGCTTTATATCACTGGCATCAAACCAATGCACCTTTTGTGTTATTGTGCCTCTGTCCAGAGTGAGAATTCCGGGATTGGCACGCACAATG
>CAXAZV010000325.1:0-2404 GCA_963973375.1 uncultured Antarcticibacterium sp. | reverse complement strand
TAAGTGGAGTTCGCCTAGAATTTTTTCTTTATTTAAATTGAACTAAAAAATAAGCCACACCTTCTAAGAAGATGTGGCCGGAGAATGATTTTTAAAGCTTTATTATTAACAGCCTATAGCATATATTTAGTTTTGTAAGCTGTGATAGATTCCATAAGTTCAACTTTGTTCTCAAGAAAGGGGAAATGGCCACCCGGGGAAGCCCAAAGCATCATATTCGGGAAATTAATACCCTTATAATGCTCAGAGCCCACCATCCAATCCTGTTCCCCGTAAAAGAATAACACGGGAACTTTTATTTCACTGGTAATTTCCCTGTAATCTTTCCAATAACTTTCCTGATCTAATGCCAGGCTGCCAAAACTCCAGTTCCAATTCGAGACCTCGTTTGTGGTGGCATCAACTATTTTTTCATTAGAGGCCTCTTGAAATGCCATTTTCCAAAAAAGGTCTTTTTCCCTTAAATTGTTAATATGCGCACCAAGATTAGCCTTAATGTTTTCCCGTGTGTCGCAGGGAAATGGGCTTTGTTTTCCGGTAAACTCTGTAGCTTTTGGACCCCAGCTATTGCAAAAACTATCTACCAGGCTCAAAGTATTATTTACCATGATCATTCCTTTATGCGCATCAGGGTAGAGGCTTGCATAACCCGTTTGCAATATTCCCCCAAAGGAATGGCCTATTGTTAACCATGAATCATAACCCAGGGCAATTCTCACTTCTTCAAAATCAAGAGCCATTCTTTCCAGGGAATAATCATCATCTTTATCTCCTGTAGATCTTCCCACACCCCGCTGGTCAAGATAGATTACGGTAAAATTTTGCTCCATAAATTCTCCAAAGAATTTTTCAAACCAAAAACTTCCAGATCCCGGGCCCCCATGCAGGTATAACACAGGTGTTCCCTCGCCTTTGATTTTTACGTAAAGATCTACACCATCTGAGGTGATAATTCTTTTTTCAGTGGCCTGGACGGTGATGCCCGTTAATAATATTAATGTAAATAATAGTGTTTTCATAAAATATGTATTTGATGTTCTATTAATAAAATGACAAATAAGGTTTCCGGATGTTACAATTGATCCTGCATTTTTATAATAATTTCTCTTTCGGGAACACCAACTACCTGGCTCCGTTTTTCGAGGAGGATATTATCTCTCCATACATTATTCATCTTTCCAATTTTCTCGCGCTTTCCAATTATCCTGAAACCTGCTTTTTCATGCAATTTCAGGCTGGCAATATTTTCAGGAAAAACCCCTGCCTGCAATGTCCAGATCCCGTTTTCTTCACTTTGGGCAATAAGGTTTTCCAAAAGTTTTTTTCCAACTCCCAGGCCTCTGTATTCTTCAGCAACATAAACACTAATCTCTGCCACGCCACCATAAACACAACGGCCTGAAACCGCACTCAATGCCGCCCAACCTGCAACTTTATCTTTAACAAGCGCTACATTACGGGCAAATTTTAAGTGATCCCGGTCCCAATTCTCCCATTCCGGAGCTTTGACCTCAAATGTCGCATTCCCGGTAGAAATTCCATTTTCATAGATCTCTTTCACAGCCTCCCAGTGAGCCGGCTCCATTTTATCAATTTTTACAGCTTCCATCACAGGTACTTTCTATTAAAGTTTCTAATTGTATTTCTTTTTGAGCAACTTTCCCGTCGTTGCCGCTCCATTGGTCCATAACTTCCGGGGCAGGCCTGGCATTGATCCCTTCACCATATACGGTGGCTGAACCGTGGGTGTAAAATGCTTCCCAATCTACTCCCTGCGGATCTGTAATCCAGCTTTTTTGAGATTTTGAATAGCAGCACGTGCATTCCCCTTCTTCCCTTACAGTTCCCTTGGCCTGTTCCATATTTTTATAAACATCGTGTAGATCCTCTTCAGTATCTACCTGAAGCCCTAAATGTTCTATTCCTGTTTCCTCATGACCGGTTGAGATGGCATAATTTATTCGTGGATCTTCCAGCATCCATTTTGCATAGTCAGATTTTTGAATAGCGGGGGAGGTATTAAAAAGGGCGTTGTAGAAAGCAATACTTTCTTCAAGGTTTTTTACTCTTACGTGAACGTGAAATCTTTTCATTTTAAATGTGTTTTAAAGGTTTACACATTCAGGACGAAGAGGGATGCAAAAGGATGCAAATTTTATTCAGAAATTTCTTTTTTTATTTTTTGAAGCGGGGTACAGGAGTTTTTTATGCTGAAGGATAGCAGGTTTCCGGTCGCGTCTTTTTCAAAATGACAACAGGTAATAAATTCAGCCATGAGCAATTGCCTTCCCCTTTGGATCCGGGATTTGGTAGCGGGAAGGGAAAGATTTAATTTCTTTGCTATTTCAGCTTGTTTCAATCCGTCGATATCAGAAAGTTTTAGCGGTACTGAATATTCGGCAGG
>CAXAZV010000324.1:0-2424 GCA_963973375.1 uncultured Antarcticibacterium sp. | reverse complement strand
CGGATAGGTTTTATCTTTATTTTGTTCATAATTTCGTGGAAGCTGTATCTTAAGCTCCCTGCTTTCTCCCAGTTTGGAAGATTTTAGCGTTTGGTAAGTTATTTGGGCAGAGGTAATGTATGGAGCTGCCAAAACAACTAAGAAAAGTAGTTTTTTTATCATAGGTTAAGTTTTAAAATGGTGAACACAAGATAGTTATTATTTCTTACCATTGAAAACAGGAAGAAAAAGAAAGGATAAACCGCCTATTACAATCACCAAAAGGGTTTGGGTTCCCCAGGTGATCCAGCCAAAAGCTTCTCCCCCTTGCTTGCTTATATCAAAAAGCAATAAACTGGCTCCAATGGCAATTGGATATACTCCAATCCCTCCATTGGTGGCAGAGATAGCGAAAGAGCCTACCACAAAAGCTACCATTACAATACCAAAAGACATTCCCGAAGTTTCTGGAACTGTAAAAATTAGAATGTAGAACATTAGGACATACATTATCCAAATAAAGAAGGTGTGGAAGATGAAGGCGCCTTTATTCTTCATTTTTAAAATACTTCTCATTCCTTCCAAAAGGCCTTTTGCAAATTTCCTGAGCTTTACAAAAAATCCATGTTTTGACCTTTTTATTTGCTTCAGGATAATTATTCCAATGGCAAGCAGTCCAAATAATATTGCTACGGTAAGCAATGGATTGATCTCATTTTCTTCAAAATAGGTGACCAAATATTCTGTTTGAAGCAAAAAGGCAAAACCAATTACAAGCAACAGCATCAAAAAATCGGCAATTCTTTCAGAAATGATCGTTCCAAAGGCTTTTTCAAAAGGAATATCCTCGTAGCTGGATATAGTAACCGCCCTTAGCACTTCTCCGGAGCGGGGAACCCCAAAATTGGCAAGGTATCCCACCATTACAGCCATAAAACTATTTAAAAACCTTGGTTTGTACCCCATAGGAGCCAGCAGAAATTTCCAACGATATGCGCGGGAAAGATGCGCCAGTAGACCGAATATTAAGGAGAGGAAGATCCACCATGGATTCGCGGCGGCAATATTTTCCATTAACTGGTCCCTTTCCAGCGGGGTGGCACTTTTCAGGGAGTACCAAATTAAAAAAACTCCCAGCAAAAGCGGGAGTATGACCTTAAGGGCTTTTTTTGTAGATCTTTTCAAGTATTAATTGAGGAGATTATTTTCTTCATTGGGAAATACCAGGGAAGGTTTAAACACTTTTGCTTCTTCAATATCCATAATAGCATAAGTAATTAGGATCAATACATCTCCCTTTGCCACTCTTCTGGCAGCAGCACCGTTCAAAGTGATCTCTCCGGAATTTCTTGGGCCCGGTATGGCATAGGTTTCAAGTCTCTCCCCATTATTGTTATTAACTATCTGCACTTTTTCGCCTTCAATTATGTTTGCCGCATCCATAAGATCTTCATCTATGGTAATACTGCCAATATAATTAAGATCGGCTCCTGTACATTTTACCCGGTGAATTTTGGATTTTACAACGTGAATCTGCATACTTTAAATTTAATAATTTAAGGCTATATTATCAATGAGCCTAACTTCTCCCGCAAATGCGGCAATAAATGCCCGGTAATGAGCCCCTTCTTCTTTTTTTTCTATTGTCTTAAGAGTATCAATATTTGCAATCTCAAAATATTCAAGTTTTAAAACCGGATGCCCCTCAAATTGCTTTTGTACCCAGACGTTGATAGATTTTGCACTTTCTGTGCCAAATTTTTCCTTGACCTGTAATAATGTGCTATAAATAAATGACGATTCTTCGCGCACTTCGCTGCTAAGTCGTTCATTTCTGGAACTCCTTGCAAGGCCGTTAACTTCCCGGTCTATAGGACATCCAATAATCTCTATTGGGAGTGAATGTTTTTGGGTAAGTTTTTTTATTATTTGCAATTGCTGGTAATCTTTTTCGCCAAAGAAGGCTTTGTCCGGCTTTACAATTTCAAATAATTTTTTCACAACGGTACCTACGCCATTAAAATGCCCGGCGCGAAATTTTCCTTCCATTTCATGCTCGAGGCCGTCAAATACAAAATGTTCGGCCTCAATGTTTTCTCCATATAATTCCTGCGCGTTTGGGGCAAAAACAAGAATATTTAGATTTAGTTCTTTAAGCAGGGAAATGTCATTATCCAGGGTACGGGGATAATCCCGCAGGTCGTTAGGGTTATCAAATTGGGTAGGATTAATAAAAATGCTTACTACCACCACATCGCAAAGGCCTGCGGCTTGTTTTACAAGAGAAAGGTGCCCTATATGCAAAGCCCCCATTGTAGGGACAAAACCTATAGACTTTTTTTCCTGTTTTAACCCTGAAATTGCACCCTTCAGGGCGGCTTTCTCTCTAAAAATCTGCATTTTATTATAAAATTAACAGCGTGCAAACTTAATATATTACTGGCA
>CAXAZV010000323.1:0-2453 GCA_963973375.1 uncultured Antarcticibacterium sp. | reverse complement strand
TTTTCAGCAGGTGATACTATCACTGTGTATTATGAAATTAAGGAAGGAGCAAAAACCCGTACTCAGTTTTTTAGAGGGGTTGTTATTCAGGTTAAAGGAACAGGATTATCTAAAACCTTTACTATTCGTAAAATGAGTGGTACTGTAGGTGTTGAACGTATTTTCCCTTTAAACTTACCTGCACTTCAAAAAGTAGAAGTTAACAAAAGAGGTAAAGTTAGAAGAGCCCGTATTTATTATTTCAGAGGTCTTACAGGTAAAAAAGCCCGTATTAAAGAAGAAAGAAGATACTAATATCTCTTTTACAGAAAGTTTTAAAAGCCCCACTTGGGGCTTTTTTTGTTTATATCATTTCGACTTTCACATTTTGATAAAAGAGAAATTATTGCGTATCAATTGCTCCACTTCATTTATGAGACATTTTGCATCTTCATGCTTATACTTTTTTAACACTGCACAGTGTTGAAAATTAAAGGGTTAATTGAATCAGATTTCATAAGTAAATATATTATATTGAGGAGTATTAGATCACCTGATAGAATGACACAAGGATTTCCAGGTGTTTAATATGGTAAAGTCAAAGTTCTTTACATATGTTTTTATCTTCTATATAACAATCAATTTGCTTTGCAAATTCAGTTCGAAAGATAAAAGCAACTTTGATACTTTTTGAGCACGTTTGTGAACAACAGGTATCGAGTGAAATAATGCACGTAGTAAGTTGCGGTAATTGACTTACAAGTGATTTAATATCTTGCGGTAAAGCATTATTTCGTTAGAAGCCATTTCAATCTACATAGTATTTTGAAATGGCTTTTTTATTGTAAATTTTTCTTAAACCCAAATACTTCCCGGTATTCATATTATGATTAAAGGCCTAAAAATGTTATCTTCGCGAAGCGGAGTTTCCTTTTTTTTTCTGAATACTTCCAGTAAATTTTTCAAATTAATTTAAATCCTCATAATTATAGCTGAATTTTTCAAATCCAGCCTATAAATTGAGTAATACAAATAACTCATGACAAAAAGATCAACCATTTTTTATACGAAAACCGATGAAGCGCCAATGCTGGCGACTTTTTCTTTTTTACCCATAGTAAGAAGCTTTACTGCCACTTCCAATATTGATATAGAACCAACAGATATTTCCCTGGCCGCAAGGATACTTTCACAATTTCCCGATATGCTTAACGAAGACCAACGGGTTCCCGATGCCTTAAAAATGCTGGGAGATTTGGTAAATACACCGGAAGCCAATATCATTAAACTTCCAAATATAAGTGCTTCAGAACCGCAGCTGGAGGCAGCGATCAGGGAATTACAGGAAAAAGGCTATGCCCTGCCAGATTATCCTTCTTCTCCTAAAAATGAAGAGGAGAATACAATTAAGAAAAAGTATGACCAGGTTAAAGGAAGTGCTGTAAATCCTGTGCTTCGCGAAGGAAATTCAGACAGGAGAGCTCCGCGTGCCGTAAAGAATTATGCAAAAGAAAACCCCCATTCCATGGGAGAATGGTCTTCAAATTCTAAAACTCATGTCTCCACCATGGAGAATGGCGATTTTTATTCCAATGAAAGATCTGTAACCCTTGAAAATGAGACCAACATCAAAATTATTTTGGAAGACAGTTCAGGGAAAGAGCAGGTTTTAAAGGAAAATTTAAAGCTTCTAAAAGGGGAAATTATAGATGCCACTATGATGAGTAAAAAGGCATTATTAAAATTTCTTGAGGCACAGGTGGCAGATGCCAAGGAAAAAGATGTTCTTTTCTCCCTGCATATGAAAGCTACAATGATGAAAGTCTCAGACCCCATTATATTTGGCCACGCGGTAAAAGTATTCTTTAAGGATATATTCAAAAAACATGGAGACACCTTAAACAAACTTGGGGTGAATGCAAATAGCGGCTTGGGAGAACTGGTAAAAGCACTTTCAGAACTTGAACTGGAGCAAAAAGCTGAAATTCAGGAAGATTTAAAATCTGCGTTTGAAAATGGTCCATCCATTGCGATGGTAGATTCAGATAAAGGGATCACAAACCTGCATGTACCTAGCGATGTAATCATAGACGCATCTATGCCTGCAATGATTAGGACGTCTGGAAAAATGTGGAATAAAAATGGTCAACCTCAGGACACTAAAGCAGTGATCCCAGACAGCAGTTATGCAGGGATATACCAGGCAACCATAGAATTTTGCAAGAACAATGGAGCATTTGATCCAACCACTATGGGTACTGTTCCCAACGTTGGATTAATGGCTCAAAAAGCTGAAGAATATGGATCTCACGACAAAACTTTCGAAATAAAATCGACCGGAACCGTGAAAGTGGTTGATGCCAATGGAAAAACACTTCTTAAACACGAGGTTGAAGAGGGAGATATTTGGAGAATGTGCCAAACCAAAGATGCACCGGTGGAAGATTGGGTAAAGCTTGCCGTGAACCGTGCAA
>CAXAZV010000322.1:0-2490 GCA_963973375.1 uncultured Antarcticibacterium sp. | reverse complement strand
TCTTTCAGCCTGCGCACTAGCGCAGCCTTCAGAATGACAAAAGGAAAACCCTATTCACAATCACAACATAAAAGACCCTTCGACAGGCTCAGGGTGACAGTAGAGGCTCTAATTTCTACAAACTAACGACTATTCACTATTCCCTAATCACGACTCAAAAGACCCTTCGACAGGCTCAGGGTGACAGCAGCGGCACATCTATAGACTATTCACTGACAACTAACGACTAATGACTACTCACTATTCCCCAAACAACAAACCCTAAACCCCAAACCTGCCTGCGGCAGGCAGGCGTGAGCGGAGCGAACAAACTATTGCCCCCTAAAGAAAATAACCGTACTAAAGGTTTTCAGTAAAATATTGAGATCCAGGAAAAGGCCCCGGTGTTTGATGTAGTAAAGGTCATATTGGAGTTTTTCAAGGCTGTCATCGTGGCTGGAGCCGTAATTGGCTTTTACCTGCGCCCAGCCGGTGAGGCCCGGTTTTACAATGTGACGGGTTTTGTAGAAAGGCATCATTTCGGAAAGTTCCTTCACAAACTTGGGACGCTCCGGTCGGGGGCCAATAACACTCATTTCACCCCGCATAATATTATAAAACTGGGGAAATTCGTCGATCCGGGTTCTGCGAAGGAAGCGCCCAAACCAGGGGATCCTGGTGTCATTTCGGTTGGTCCACTGCGGGCCGTTAAGTTCTGAATTATTGGGCATCGTTCGAAACTTAACGATCACAAACGGAATGGCATTTTTTCCAATGCGCTCCTGCCGGTAGAAAAGGCCACCACGATTACCTGCGAGGTTACCAAGCCACACAAATGGAATAAGCAAGCCGCAGATTATGAGTCCAGCAAGCGAAGCAAAAATATCAAACATACGATGAAAAAAGCGGTATAGTTTATTCTGGTTACTGCGGCTAAAAAGAAAAAACTTATAAAAATCCTTCCCAATATGCTGCACCGGTACCCTGTAGGTAATATCTTCATACACCTGGGTGTAATCCTTGATAGGAAAACCATCAATAAGAAGATTGTTCAGTTCCTCCAGAATGGGAATATTCACAGCTTTGGCGCGCGTAGTAGAATCGGCCACCACGATCTCATTTAGATATTCTTCTTTTATTATTTCAGCAAGAGGTTTTTTTTCAAAGCGGATCAATCCTTCAGAAACCGGCAGTAAATCTGCCTTCCCGGTATTAATGTATCCCACCACCGAATAATTGGGATCGCTCTTTTGCAGCGCTGTTATCATCAGGTCCAGTTCGGCCGCATCTCCAATAAGCAACACTCTTTTATAAAACCTGGCAGATGTAATAAGTGTAACATATGCAAACCGCCATATCAACAAGGCAGCCGTGATGGCAAAGAAAAAGAACAAGATCTGTATCCGGTTATCGGGCAGGCTGGGGGTGTAATATGGTGTAAGAATGAAAAAAAGCAGGGTAAGGGAGGCGGTTAGGATCACATTTTTAAGCACCACTTCAAATTTTCCTGCCTGCTGCAGGTCATATAATTCAAAGATGGTGGAAAAAACATTGAGATATATAAGCAACATCAGGGTCCACTCCCAGTTATAATCGGTAATGCGAAAATAGTCAAAATGAAAGATAATTCCCACAAGACTAAGCGTTAAGAGCACCGCAATATTATCCATGAGGCGCAGAAGCACCTTTCTTTCAGAAATATCAAAGTGGACCAGCGACTTTTGAGACATCAGTAGGATTTAGGACTAAAGATAAAAAAAATCAGGTGAGAACCTTACTCCATTCAATTTTAATAATATCCCAGTCAAACTCGGCGGTTTTTGCCCTCCCATTGAAGGCCAGCGATTTTGCAAGTTCAGGATTTTCAATCAAAAATTGGATCTTTTCCTTCATTGCTTCGGGATTATTTGGAGGTACCAGGAGACCGTTCAAATTATCATCTATAAGATAGGGGATCCCACCCACATTGGTAGATATTACGGGAAGTCCCAAAGCCATTGCTTCAATCACACTTACGGGGGTATTGTCAATGGCGCTGGTATTGATAAAAATATCATATGCTTCGGAAAGTCGTATCCAGACCTTCTTTTTCAGCTTTCCTGTGAACCGTACTTTTAGCTTATGTTTTTCAGCGTATTTCCTGCAGGCCGAAAGACTTCCGTCCTTATCAGGCCCCACCATACAAAGTTCAGCTTCAGGATAAATTTTTGTTAACTCTTTCAAGGTTTTTAATGCCAGCAGCGGATTGTAGATTTCGTCAAAGGCACGCACCCATAGAAGTCGGGGTCCAAAGATTTCCCTTTTCTTAAAACTATATTTGTTTAATCTGAGCGGATTTGGAATGTACTGAACATGCGAAAAACCCAGATTTTCAACTTCGGTTTTTAGGTAGACCGAAGGGGAAATGATACGATGGGCATTTCCCAAAAGTTTGGCGGTGGCTTTGGGAGATTGCCTGAAGCGGTTTTTAAGATCACCCCCGTGCAGGATTGGGATGTATTTTTTTGAAAA
>CAXAZV010000321.1:0-2498 GCA_963973375.1 uncultured Antarcticibacterium sp. | reverse complement strand
TTTAAATTTTAGTATTCAGTGCCGCGCATACTTAAGAAGGAAAGCCCGAAAATTATTAAAATGAATATATAGAATATTGTAATAACCAATATCCACAGCAAAGTAGCTTTAGCCCAATTGGATTTATTAACATTATTGCCGCTTCCAAAACTCCAAACGAGGAGCATGATAATTCCCACTAAGGGTATAGCAGTTAAAAATAAAGTCCAGAACCATTCACTGGTTCGCACCGGGGTTGTATCCTGTGCAGTGTAATAATTTCCGGCATTGGCAGGAGATGTAACTTCCATATAAATAATAATTAGTTAGTTAGACAGATGGAAATTAGTAAAATGATATAATAAATCCTAAAAAAATGTTAAAACAGGTTTCTTGGGATTGCTTGGTTTTTTTTGTAAAAAGTTTTTGGTCATTGTAAAAGAGAAAACTTCCTATGAAAATATTGTAAATTTGTTGTTGTATGAAACATTCAAAAATTCCCGTTGCCCAATCTATAGTAGCCTTATGTGTGGCCAAAAATATAAAACATGTAGTGATCTCACCGGGCTCACGCAATGCCCCCTTAACTATTGGATTTACCCACCATCCTGAAATTACTCCTTACAGCATTGTAGATGAGCGCTGCGCAGCATTTTTTGCCTTGGGAATTGCCCAACAGATACAGGAACCGGTGGCGGTTGTTTGTACTTCAGGATCGGCATTGTTAAATTATTACCCGGCGGTGGCAGAAGCTTTTTATAGTGATATTCCACTGGTGGTCATTTCTGCCGACCGGCCAATTGAAAGAATTGATATTGGGGATGGGCAAACCATCAGGCAAAAAAATGTATTTGAAAATCATATTTTATATTCGGCAAACCTGCATTCTGAAATTGTACTGGAGAGCAGGACTGCCGATAAAAAACTTCAGCAGAAACAATTTGAATCACAAAAACACAATGAGCGGGAGATCAATCTTGCCCTAAATAAAGCAATTGAAGAAAAGGGGCCGGTACATATTAATGTTCCGTTTTATGAGCCATTATATGATAGTGTAGAAGAAATAGAGGTTGATCCATTACAGATCTTCCCTGAGGTTCATGACCGTATTTATTCCTACCAGGAGCTTTTGCCATATGCTGAAATTTGGAATAAAGCTAAACGTAAAATGATCATTGTAGGCGTGGCCGCTCCAAACACTATAGAACAACAATATCTTGATCTCCTGGCTCAGGATGAAAGTGTATTGGTGCTTACTGAAACCACTTCAAATCTAAACCATCCTGAATTTTTTACCCGTATAGATACCTTAATTGGCCCCATTGAAAGGTCCGGTGATGCCCAGGAACAGTTCAAAGCGCTGCAACCTGATATTTTGCTCACCTTTGGGGGAATGATCATTTCCAAGAAGATAAAATCATTCTTAAGAAATAATCAGCCAAAACAGCACTGGCACGTAGATCCTAAAAAAGCCTATAATACCTTTTTCTGTTTAAATAAACATTTCGAATCCAAACCAAATTCATTCCTGGAAAAATTCTTTAGTCTTGTAGAAGCAGGGAAAAGTGATTATGCAGGATTTTGGAAAGAAGTAAAGAGCAAAAGGCAGGAGCAGCACGATATTTATTTGAAAGAGATCCCATATTCAGATCTTAAGGCAATGCAACTTATAGTACCTGCAGTACCGCATAATTGGAATGTACAATTGGGTAACAGTGCTACCGTGCGTTATGCTCAATTATTTAAATGGAACAGTTCACAACAATTATATTGCAACCGGGGCACCAGCGGAATAGATGGCAGCGTTTCTACGGCTGTAGGAGCTGCAGTGGCAAGCCTGGAACCCACTTTGCTTATATGTGGGGATCTCAGCTTTTTTTATGACAGCAACGCGCTTTGGAACAATTACATACCTAAGAACTTCAGGATAATAATTCTTAATAATGAAGGTGGCGGGATCTTTAGAATACTTCCTGGTCACAAGAACACTCCGAATTTTGATACATATTTTGAGACAGTGCATACACTTAATGCAAGGTCCCTTTCAGAAATGTATGGGTTTGATTATGCAACAGCAACCAGTTCAGTAGAAATTTCCCAAAATTTAGAAAACTTTTTCACTGAAGCTGAAAAACCAAAGATCCTCGAAATTTTTACACCACGTAAGATCAATGATGGTGTATTGCTCGAATATTTTAGCTTTATGAAATCCTGAAGACCTGGTGAGCAATTTAAAATATAAAGTATCTTTACCTTTTTAAAATTACAACTATGTTGAGCATTGGGGAATACCATTTAATGAAAATAGAGAGGGATACTGAACCCGGATGGTTTCTGAGAAACGAGGCCGGAGATGAGGTGTTGCTACCTAATAAATATAAACCTGCTTCTTTTGATATTGGAGATGAGATAAAGGTATTTGTATATCTAGATCATCAGGAACGGCCTGTTGCCACCACATTGACCCCATATGTGAAGCTGGACGAATTTGCCTATTTGAAATGCGTTGAGTTATCTGA
>CAXAZV010000320.1:0-2498 GCA_963973375.1 uncultured Antarcticibacterium sp. | reverse complement strand
TTAAGCCCGGAAAGATTTTTCCGTACTTTATGAAAAAAGCCCGCAATATAAACTGGCAATACATTTTTTCGCCTAAATCGTTAACACTGAACTTACTTGGAGTTTTATTTGCGGTGATAGGTTTACAGGGATTTATGGTTCCCAATAATTTCCTTGATGGCGGAGTTACGGGTTTATCTATACTGTTAACAGGCCTTGCCAATATCCATATAAGTTTAATCCTGCTTGCATTCAATTTACCCTTTGTGATAATAGGATATAAGAAGATTAGCCGCACATTTGGGCTGCAGGCATTGATCGCTATGTTGTTGCTTTCCGCAGGAATGTATTTTATAGAGTTCCCTGCATTTACCCATGATAAGTTACTAATTGCAGTTTTCGGCGGATTTTTCATTGGCCTTGGAATAGGATTGGTGATTCGTGGCGGAGGAGTTGTAGACGGGCTTGAAGTAATTGCCTATTATACTGAAAAGAAATCGGCATTCACCTCGGCAGAGATCATTCTAACCCTCAATATTCTAATAATCCTGGGGGCGGCATACAGGTTTGGGATTGAAACCGGGATGTATTCAATTTTGGTGTACTATACTGCGATGAAAACCACCAATTATGTAGTAGAAGGATTTGAGGAATATACTTCCCTCAATATTATTTCAGCAAAACAGGAAAGCATTAAAGCTACCATTGTAAATGACTTTGGAAAGGCCATAAGTACCTATAAGGGAGAGCGTGGCTCCCTGCCGGGTTCCTTCAACGTTAAACACGATTGTGATATCATCATGACAATTGTTACCCGCCTGGAAGTACACCGCATAAAAAAGGCAATAGCTTTAATTGATCCCGATGCTTTTATCTTTGTGAATAGTATCAAAGAAGTAAACTATAAAACACAAAAAATTTAATTTCCCAAGCTGCCGGCAGGAAGTTCCCAGAATTCAACCTCATCTGTACCTGTCAGGCAAGTTCCAATATCAAAAACTCAAAATTCAAACCCGCCTTTACCATTTGGGTAGGCCCGCCTGTGCCATTCGCGTAAGTTTCAAAACCTCATCACTGCCACCTTATTCAGTATACATTACCAATTCGCTACTACCTACTACCTACTCTAACAAATCATCCCAAACAATTCCTGGGCAACTTTAGGGGAGGGCCTTTTGGCGGCTGGGGGAAGATCTTCAAAGAAAAGGATATTTGGAGCTCCTTGTTTGCGCATATAATTGCTCAGGATCTTATTGGTATGGTAGGTGGCCTGCTGCAATTTGAGGAAAGGTTCAAAATCATCAATGGAGCTTACCTGTGCATCTGTATCTACGTAGCCAAAACCCAGATAGCGCCCATCGCGAACCAGTACAAAAGCTTCTTCCTCATAATGCCGCCCTTTTTCCCTGATAACGTAGGTTGAAGACTCCCGGTTTAAGGATGCAATAGCTGCTTCAACTTTTGCATTATAGCTTTCTACAGATTCCGATCCATCGCAAACTCCCTCGCAATTCTTAATGCGGTAATGGGAACAAATCTCTACATTGATTTGTAAAGTGCAGTAACGCGGGCACAAATTGAATAGTTCACACAGCTGTTCCAACTTTTCAGTAGCCTGGGCCCTGCTGTAAAATGTTCCTACAGAATCCCTGATGAGTTTGGTTTTTCCAAGGGCAAGTTGTATGATCCCTCGCTGATTTACATAACTTATGATCTGGTAAACCGTCCCGGGCCGCTTTTGTGCCTGATTGTATTTTGGATAGTACTTTCTAATGTATTCGGCTTCAAGCAACAGGGCCATAAGTTCATTTCCTGTGGTCTCATAATCTATATGGTAGGTTTCCTGACCCAGCTGATATTCCTTGCTCATTTTATCATAAAAATGAGAGATCACCCTTTTTTTGATATTGATCGCCTTCCCAGCATATACAACTTTGTGATTCTTATCCTTAAAAAGATAGATCCCGGGGGTTTCAGGTAGTTCATATATCTGTTCTGCACAAAGATGCGGAGGCAGGGTGGCCTGCCTTGAATGGGCGTGCAGGAAAGACCGTATCACTTTAAAATCTTCATCAAGGGATAAAAGACGCTGAAAAAGGATCACTGTGGCATCTGTATCCCCTTCGGCCCGGTGACGTTTTACTATAGGTATGTTGATGGAGTCACAAAGCCTGCCAAGACTGTAGGAAAATAATCCGGGGATGAGCTTTCGGGAAAGACGCACTGTACATAATTTCTTTCGGGAATACTCAAACCCCAGGTCCTTAAATTCATTTCGAATCACATTGTAATCGAAATTTACATTATGAGCCACAAAAATAGCTTCACGTGTCATTTCTTCAATTTTCTTTGCAACTTCAGGAAATTTGGGAGCATTGGCCACCATGTCATTATCAATGCCGGTGAGCGCTGTTATCTGGAGTGGAATATGCTTTTCAGGATTAATAAGCGTTGAATACTTATCTATAACCACCGCTCCTTTCATAAGTACTATACAAATCTCTGTAAGGCGGTTCCCG
>CAXAZV010000319.1:0-2539 GCA_963973375.1 uncultured Antarcticibacterium sp. | reverse complement strand
GCCCGTGCAATCGCTACACGTTTTTGCATTCCTCCGCTTATTTCAGCTGGGTATTTGAGAGCCGCATCTTCCAGATTCACACGTTCCAGGACTTCGTGCACTCGTTTTATAAGGTCTTTTCTCCTTTTTTTAGTAAACATCCTTAGGGGAAACATCACATTTTCTTCAACTGTCATTGAATCAAATAAAGCCCCACCCTGAAAAAGCATTCCAATTTCCTGCCGGAGTTCCCTTTTTTGCTCGTCAGAAAAATCTACGTAAGCAGTACCGTCATACTCTATGGTGCCCTGTTCGGGGGTAAAAAGTCCCAACATGCATTTCATTAACACACTTTTTCCTGAACCGGATTGGCCAATCACAAGATTTGTCTTGCCGGTTTCAAATAGCAGGTCAACTCCTTTCAGAATTTTTTCCTCGCCAAATCCTTTATGTAGATCTTTAATTTCTATCATTAACCCAGTAATAATTGTGTTACTATATAATTTGTAATAATGATCACCACACTAGTCCACACAAATGAGGTTGTACTTGCTTTACCTACTTCCAGAGAACCCCCCGTCATATAATAACCATGATAAGACGGAACTGTAGCAAGAATAATTGCGAATAGAAAGGTCTTAAAAAAGGCATAGAATAATTGATACCCCTGAAAATCTTCCTGCAAGCCGGAAATAAAAATATCAGATCCAACAAAGCCGCCTAATACTGCAGATGCATATGCACCAAAAATCCCGAGGAACATAGAGATGGCAATAACAAAAGGATAGGTTAACATTGCAATAATTTTTGGGAAAATGAGATAATTCAATGAATTAACTCCCATCACCTCCAGAGCGTCTATTTGCTCTGTCACCCGCATAGATCCAATACTGGAAGTTATAAAGGAACCTACCTTTCCCGCCATAATAATCGAAATAAAAGTGGGGGAAAATTCCAGAATTATAGATTGCCTTGCCGCAAAGGCTATAAGGGATTTTGGAATTAAAGGATTATTAAGGTTAAGCGCTGTTTGCAATGCAACAACCCCACCTATAAAGAATGAAAGAAAAGCAACTATCCCAAGTGACCCAATAATTAATTGGTCTATTTCCTTGAAGATTAGTTCTTTTAGTACTGTGCCTTTGGTCATGCGTCCAAATACACCCTTTAACATAATTACATATTCTCCAATAGAATGCAGGTAGCCCATTAAGCGATTTTTGTAAAGCTAAAATAGTAATTTTTAGCCGGAAAGTATTTAACTAAGAATTAATCTTTAACTTCTCAAATTACTTAATTTTGCTATCTCTAAATATTGAATGATCATGAAAAATTTACCCATTTCTTTACTCTTATTCTTTTCATTTTTTTCTGTTCAATCGCAAAGTGCGGATTTATCTGGACAAACATCAGATAAGCCAAAACTTGTCATTGGAATTGTAGTAGACCAAATGCGCTATGATTATATCACAAGGTTTTGGGAAAAATATGAAGATGCCGGATTTAAAAGAATTATTTCTGAAGGGTTTAATTTTAAAAACACCCATTTTAATTATGTTCCTACATATACGGCCCCGGGGCATGCATCTGTTTTTACCGGTACAACTCCTCAAAATCACGGGATCATTGGAAACGGTTGGTATAACAAGTTTGAGAAAAAGGAAGTATATAATGCAGGAGATGAAAGTGTAGAATCTTTAGGAACAACTTCAAATGCAGGGAAAATGTCTCCACATCGCATGCTTTCCACTACGGTAGCCGATGAAAACAGGTTATTCACCCAAATGAGGGGAAAGACTATTGGAATTGGATTGAAGGACCGGGGAGCAATTCTACCCGCAGGACACACTGCGAATGCCGCGTACTGGTTTCAGGGAAGAGATGAAGGTAAGTGGATAAGCAGCACCTTTTATATGGAGGAACTACCAAAATGGGTTATAGATTTTAATAATTCAGGGCAGGCAACCTCTTATATAAAAATATGGAATACCCTTCATGATATAGAAACATATACCGAAAGCGGCCCGGATCAAAACACCTTTGAGGGTGGTTTTAAAAATCAAACAACCTTTCCTTATGATCTGGCTGCACTTGCCGGGTCATACGGAAAATATGAGTTGGTAAAAACTTCTCCCTATGGAAATTCACTTACTACAGATTTCGCGATCGCCGCAATAAATGCAGAAGAACTGGGGCAGGATAATTATACAGATTTTTTAACCCTTAGTTATTCCAGTACAGATTACATAGGCCATAATTTTGGAGTGAATTCCAAGGAGATTCAGGATACCTACCTTAGACTGGACCTGGAACTTGCAAGATTATTAAAGCATTTAGATGAAAAAGTAGGCGCGGGAAACTACACTATTTTCCTTACCTCAGATCACGGTGGGGGAGATGTGCCTTCTTATATGAAATCTTTAAAAATCCCTTCAGGGTATTTCGATGAAAGGGAATTTAATGAAAAAATTCAGGCTTATGTGAAAGAGGTATTTGATGAAGAAGACCTTATAGAAATGATTTATAATTACCAGGTTTTCTTTAATTATGAAGCTTTAAA
>CAXAZV010000318.1:0-2564 GCA_963973375.1 uncultured Antarcticibacterium sp. | reverse complement strand
AAGAAAGCGTTTGTACCTGTGTACCGTACTTATTCAAAACCCCAATTTCCTTATTCTTGATGAGCCTACCAACGATCTTGACATTGTAACACTTAACGTGCTCGAGAATTTCTTGCTGGACTTCCCGGGTTGTCTTGTGGTGGTTTCCCACGACAGGTATTTCATGGATAAGATCGTAGATCACCTGTTTGTATTTAAAGGTAATACCGAGATCCTGGATTTCCCCGGAAATTACTCCGATTACCGCGAATACGAAGAAGCACAGATAGCCGAAAGTCAGAATGCTTCAAAGAAACCCGTGCAAGAAGTAAAGCAGCAGAAACAAAACAATGACACCTCCGGCGGCCTCACATATAACGAAAAGAAAGAATTCGGTAAACTCGAAAAGGAGATCGCCAATCTGGAAAAACGCAAGATCACCCTTCAGGACAAATTCCTGGAAAACCTGAGTGTAGAGGAGATCGAAAAAACCTCTATTGAACTTCAACGGGTTAAAGACGAACTGGAGGCAAAGGAAGAAAGATGGTTCGATTTGGGAAGCCGGTAGTTTTCAGTTCTCGGTTGTAAGTTGTAGGCCTGCCTGCCGCAGGCAGGTTGTAGGTTAAAAAATGGCAAGGAAAGCCTGACCGAAGCATTAAGGGCCGGAGAGGAAGGTTGGAGAGTGGTAAGAAATCTGCAGCTTTTGCGGGAAACTTTTTTGCCAGAACTTTTCCTATTTTTACATTTCAAACCTGCAT
The DNA here is from genome assembly GCA_963973375.1 of uncultured Antarcticibacterium sp. GTDB lineage: Bacteria > Bacteroidota > Bacteroidia > Flavobacteriales > Flavobacteriaceae > Gillisia. Next base: position 1,827 of record CAXAZV010000318.1, on the reverse strand, counting down.
TCACATTGTTCCAGATAATAGCTTATTTTAAGTTTCTGCTTCGCTCCACCAATCAGCATGGAGTGCATTCTCCCTTTGTCTACAATCTGCTAACAGAGTGTTTATATAAAAAAGATAAAAAGCCGGATTTCAATACTATTTCAGCATATATAAAAAACGTTCGCCAGGATGAAAGGATAATTCAGGTGAAGGATTTTGGAGCGGGAAGCAGGGTATTTAAAAGCAACGCACGAAAAGTCTCTGATATCGCTAAAAATGCCGGCATAACTAAAAAAAGAGCATTTTTGCTGAACAAGCTTACCTCCTATCTAAATATAAGTTCGGCACTCGAATTGGGAACTTCGGTAGGGATATCTTCTGCGGCTATAGCCGCCAGAAATAGGTTGAAGCTCACTACTCTTGAGGGTTGTCCTGAAACCGCGGAGGTGGCGAAGGAGTATTTTGAGCGGTTTGGAATTGGAAATGTAGAAGTAATAGTTGGTGAGTTTGATCTGGTTTTAAAAAAGTTGAAAGAGGACAATGGACAGAGGACAGAGGAAAGTTCTGAAATTCAAAATTCAAAGTTCAAAGGTCCAATAACTGAGCAAACGAATCAAATACCAAAATCAAAATTCCAAGCTCCAAATTCCAAATTCCAAATTCCAATGGATGGGAATCTACCCGCCACAAACCCTGAACAACTAACCACAAACCCCGAACTCCAAACGGCACCTAACAACTTACAACCTACAACCTACAACATACAACCTACAACAAACAACATAAAACATAAAACCTACAACCAACCCAAAACTATAAACTACAAACCACAAACCCCAAACCTCATTTTCTTCGACGGGAATCACCAAAAAGAAGCTACCCTGAAATATTTCGAGATGCTGTTGCCCCTGGCACATAATGAGTCTGTATTTATTTTTGATGATATCCATTGGTCAAAAGGGATGGAGGAAGCCTGGGAACAAATTAAAGCACACCCGCGGGTTCGGGTAAGTATTGATTCCTTTTTTTGGGGCATGGTTTTTTTCAGGCAGGAACAGGAAAAGGAGCATTTTACAATTAGGCTGTAACAAATTAGGTAAAGCTGCGTCATACAGGCATTACAAATTCATTCTATGAGCAAGGTTATTGAACTACGCAATATAACCCGCGATTTTCCGCTGGGGCACGAGATCATAAAAGTTTTAAAGGGCATCAATCTGGATATTGAACGTGGCGAATACGTCGCTTTCATGGGGCCGTCAGGTTCGGGAAAATCTACCCTTATGAACCTACTGGGATGTCTGGATACCCCTACAGCGGGTAGTTATATCCTGAATGGAAAGGATGTAAGCAAAATGAGCGATGATGAACTTGCAGAAATAAGAAATAAGGAAATAGGATTTGTTTTTCAAACCTTTAACCTCTTACCAAGGACTACCGCACTTGAAAATGTGGCCCTACCAATGGTTTATGCGGGTGCATCAAAGGCCGCCCGAACTGAACGTGCTACTCAGGTATTATCCGATGTAGGCCTGGCGGACAGGATGGACCATAAGCCCAATCAACTCTCCGGGGGTCAGCGCCAGCGGGTTGCAGTAGGCCGTGCCCTGGTGAACAAACCTTCCATTATTCTTGCCGATGAACCCACGGGAAACCTGGATTCTATTACTTCCCTGGAAATTATGCACTTGTTTGATGAGATCCATAAAGCAGGGAACACCGTGATCCTGGTAACACACGAAGAAGAAGTTGCTATGCACGCTCACCGTGTGATAAGATTAAGAGACGGAGTTATTGAGAGCGATGAAAAGCAGGTTAGACGGTAGACGGTAGACGGTAGACGGTAGA
>CAXAZV010000317.1:0-2652 GCA_963973375.1 uncultured Antarcticibacterium sp. | reverse complement strand
ATCTTCATCACATCTTTTTCAAAGGCTATGAGTTCCAGGTGCATATGCTCCTTATCAATTATTTCCATAATTATATCTGTAGGAGAAACATACATCCCGGTGTTCACATTTACCCGGCTTACACTTCCACTTATGGGAGCATAGATGGTAACCTGTGAGCTTAGCCTTCCTGCTTCGGCATTGGCAGGATTTATATTAAGCAGCTGTAAATTTTGTTTCAGCGCGTTGTAGCGGGCAAGATTACGGCGATAATCACTTTCAGCCTGAAGGAATTTTTTTTCAGAAGTGATCTTCTCCTCCATCATGATCTTCTGTCGGTCAAAATCTGCTTTCAGGTATTTAAGCTGTTCTGAAGCATCCAGGTAATCCTGTTGCAGGCTTATGAGTTCGGGATTTTCAAGGCTTAGCAGCGCCTGGCCCTTTCTCACTTTATCGCCCACCAATAAGGGCGTATTTTTTACGTACCCACCCATAAAAGCGTTGATCACTGCCCGGTTGGCCGGGGGCACATCAATAAGCCCGGTGGTTCTTACCATCACAGGAAAATTTCTCATCTCTATAGCCCCGGTTTTAAGGTCTCCTGCATCCACCTGAGATCGCGGAATGACCACTTCGCCGGTTTCATTTGGTTCTAAAACTTCAGCAGTTTCCACAGCATCTTTACAGGATGAAAATGTTATAAAGAACATGAGTATGTATAAATAATTGGATGATTTCATCTTAAAGGATTAAATAATTAATGGCAATGACGGTTTGGTTATAGGAATTGAGATTCTCCAAATAGGAAAGCGTTAGCTCATTGGCACTTTCAAGGCTCTGGATGTATTGAAAAAAATCTATCTCCCCGTTCTGGTAACCAAGATTGGCTGTTTTCATGATCTCTGCAGAGAGTTCCCTTCCTTCAGCTTCATAATAGGAAAGCGCCTCCTCAAATTTGCGAAGCTGCGCATATAGTTTCAAATACCTCGCCTGCAGCTGTATTTCGTTCTCCCCGGCCTCTGCGGTAGCTCTTTCTATGGCAATACCACCTGCCTTGATTCGGGAGGATTTTGCGATGAATAATAGCGGGATCTTCAGCCCAAGCTGGTAACCATATAGATTCCCGTTCATAAATTCATTGCTTCCGCGGAAGTAATTCAAACTTATATCCGGCCATAACTGTTGCTTGTGTAGATCTTTTTCCTTCTGAAAAAAATTAATACGGGCATCGTAATAATCTTTCCAAATAGGTCCTTCAGCATTTAAATTTTTCACCTGAAGTTTAGGTAGTGGAATCTTTTGAATTTCAAAATTTTCACCGGCCTGCAAAAGCTTGTTTAGCTCCTCGCGTGCTGTGGTTACCTCTTCCCCGGCCTGCCTTAAGCGTGTACTTAACTCCCTTTGTTTTGCCTGTGCGGTAATTTTTTCCAGGTAATTGGTCTCTCCCAATTCAAATCTCCTTTGTGCCGAAGTGGAAAACCGGGAATACAAACTATCCAGATAAGCATACACTTCTTCTTTTTCCATCTCAAACTGAAACTGATAATAGGAAGCCGCAATTGCACTCTCCAGCCTTAATACTGCCAGATCGTACGCCTTGAGTTGCACCTCATATTCCGCTCTATTCCTTGCTATCCCTGAAGTATACACCGTGGGGAATTCAAAGTCCTGCTGTATCCCGTAAACCTTTAACGGCAATTCATTTGTGGCCAGGTTGTTCTGGTCATAATGGTAATAAACTTCGGTATTGCTAAAATCCAATGCCGAATTTATAAGGGCTTCTGCTTCCATAGCGCGTAAGGATGCTGTCCTCAAACCCACGTTATTTTCAAGGGCTATTTTCATTATCTCTTCAAGGCCGGGATCCTTTTCCTGGGCAAATCCCGGAATTGCAAAGAATAACACCAGTAATAATAAACCTTTAGGCATTTTCTTTAGTTTTAATTTGTGTTTGTGTGTATCTCCAAATAGGGAGTATAATACCGGCAATACCATAAGGGTTAAAAATGTAGCCGATACCAATCCGCCAATTACAACGGTAGCCAGCGGGCGTTGTACCTCTGCCCCTGCATTGGTTGAAATAGCCATAGGAAGGAACCCCAGCGCCGCGGCCGCTGCTGTAAGTAAAACTGCTCTTAACCTGTCCCCGGCTCCTTTTATAATTAACTCGTCACTGTGTTTCATCCCCTCATGTTTAAGTTCCTTATAATGCTCTATAAGCACTATCCCGTTAAGCACCGCTATCCCGAACAGCGCAATAAATCCTACCCCGGCAGAGATGCTGAAAGGCATATCCCGAATCCATAACAACAGGATCCCTCCTACTGCCGCCAGGGGTATTGCTGAATAAATGATGAGCGCTTCTTTTACCGATTTAAATGCGAAATACAACAAAATAAAAATGAGGATAAGCGCCACGGGAACTGCAACCAATAAACGGTCACGCGCACTTTGAAGATTTTCAAACTGCCCGCCATAAGTGATGCTGTAACCCGGAGGCAGCTGCACTTTCTCATCTATGATCTTTTGAATATCATCTACTACAGATTGTAGATCGCGGTTCCTCACATTTATTCCCACCACTATTCTGCGCCGGGTATCATCCCTGGATATCTTTGCTGCGCCGGTTTGATAGCTTATGGTGGCAAGTTCACTCAATGGGATCTTCCCTCC
>CAXAZV010000316.1:0-2675 GCA_963973375.1 uncultured Antarcticibacterium sp. | reverse complement strand
GGCGGCACGTATAATTTGGTAGTTGAAGAATTTGAAAAATATGGGATTAGTTACTCCTTTACCAATGGATTCCAAGCGAAGGATTTTGAAGAAAAAATTCAGAAAAATACCAAGGTTATTTATATTGAAACCCCTTCCAATCCTTTGCTCACCATAACCGATATTAAAGCAGTTGCTGAAATTGCCAAAAAACACGGACTGGTGAGTATGATTGATAATACTTTTGCTTCGCCTGTTAATCAAAATCCTATTGATCTTGGAATAGATTTGGTCATACATTCGGCTACCAAGTATATGGGCGGCCACAGCGATATACTGGCAGGAGCCGTAATCTCCTCTACAAAGCATATGGATACAATCTTTCAGTTGGCCAAGAACTTTGGGGGTAGCCTGAGCGATTATACAGTTTGGTTGCTGGAGCGAAGTATTAAAACAATGGGCATACGGGTTAAAGCTCAAAATAAAACTGCAAAAAAACTTGCCAAATACCTTGAAAAACATCCGGATATTGCCAGGGTTTATTACCCGGGGCTTAAATCTCATCCAGATTTTGAACTGGCAAAATCTCAAATGAAAGGATTTGGGGGAATGTTGTCTTTTGAACTTAGGGAAGGCCTGGATGCCAGCCGTTTTCAAAAGGAATTGAAACTTATTAAATCCAGTATGAGCCTGGCAGGTGTAGAATCTACCATTTTATCTCCAACTCTTACCTCCCATGCGTTGCTTACAGCCGAAGAAAGAGAAAAGCAGGGGATAAGAGATGGCTTGCTAAGATTCTCGGTAGGAATAGAGGAAAAACAGGACCTTATTAATGATTTAGAGCAGGCATTGAAGAAATTAAAAGCCTGATGCGTAGGAGTTAATTTTTTAGGCACTCGAAAACATATTTAAAAATTAGAATACAAACGCATGAAATTAGATATTTTGGCCTTTGGGTCTCATCCCGATGATGTAGAGCTTAGTTGTTCCGGTACTATTGCAAAGGAAGTGAGCAGGGGAAAGACTGCAGGGATCGTTGATCTTACGCGGGGGGAACTCGGCACTCGTGGAACTGCTGAAACCCGCGACAGAGAAGCTGCCAAAGCCGCAGAAATTCTTGGGGTGAGTATGCGAACTAATCTGAAATTTAGTGATGGGTTCTTTGAGAACAACCGGGAACATCAAATAGAGATCATAAAAATTCTAAGGAAGTACCAACCCGAGATCGTGTTTTGCAATGCGGTAGAGGACAGGCATATTGATCACGGCCGCGGGGCACAACTGGTGAGGGATGCCTGTTTTTTAAGCGGATTGAGAAAAATTGAAACAACCTTGAATGGAAAGCGGCAGGATGCCTGGAGGCCTAAAAATGTTTATCACTATATTCAGTGGAAAAACCTGGAGCCGGATATTGTGGTGGACATTAGCGGATTTATAGATAAAAAACTGGAATCGGTGCTGGCATATAAAACGCAGTTCTTTGATAAGAACAGCCTTGAACCAAACACGCCTATCTCCAGCGATAACTTTTTAGACAGCATTACCTACCGGGCAAGGGATCTGGGACGCTTAATTGGCACAGACCACGCTGAGGGCTTTACCGTAGAGCGCTATCCTGCAGTAGATTCCATTTTTGACCTAATTTAATTTTATTTTTTTCTTTGAAGAAATATAGAAATAATATACATTTGCATCCGCTAATAAATGGTGGTTGTAGCTCAGCTGGTTAGAGCGCCTGATTGTGGTTCAGGAGGTCGCCGGTTCGAACCCGGTCTTCCACCCCTTTATTCAAGCCTTCAGTTTTCTGAAGGCTTTTTTTATGCAGTGAATTTGAGGAACCTAAGATATTAAATTAGACGCTATGCTGAATTGGTTTCAGCATCCAAGTGGAATTAAACAAAAACTATTTTTTCTAATAAGACTTCCAAAAGCCTAAAATCAATCCTTATTTTTACAACACAAAAATTTCTACTATGAACTCCAGAGAAGAGCAATTAAAAGCATTTGATCGATTATTAACTATCATGGAAGAGCTAAGAGAGCAATGTCCCTGGGATAGAAAACAAACTATGGAATCGTTGCGGCATTTAACCATTGAGGAAACCTACGAGCTGTGCGATGCAATTTTAGATAATGATTTAGAGGAAGTACGAAAAGAATTGGGAGATCTACTGCTGCACCTGGTGTTTTATGCAAAAATAGGAAGCGAAACAAAAGAATTTGATATCGCTGATGTTGCTAATGGAATTTGTGACAAATTAATAGCCCGCCATCCACATATTTATGGTGATGTAGAAGTAGCAGATGAAGAAGAAGTAAAGAAGAACTGGGAAAACCTGAAACTTAAAGAAGGTAAAACCAGCGTTTTAGAAGGAGTGCCGCGTTCTTTGCCGGCAGTGGTAAAAGCCAGTAGAATTCAGGAGAAAGTTGCCGGGGTTGGATTTGATTGGGAAAAACCGGAACAGGTATTTGAAAAACTTCAGGAAGAATTAGGAGAATTACAGCACGAAATAAATACCGAAAATAAAGATAAAATAGAAGCTGAATTCGGGGATGTTATGTTCTCTATGATTAATTATGCCCGTTTTCTTGGTATAAATCCTGAAAACGCTTTAGAACGTACTAATAAAAAGTTTATTACCCGGTTTCAGTATTTGGAAGGCAAAGCACAAGGACAAAATAAAGCTTTAAAAGAT
>CAXAZV010000315.1:0-2694 GCA_963973375.1 uncultured Antarcticibacterium sp. | reverse complement strand
ATGGCGAACCTGATAGAGACAGTGATGGTGATGGCATTCCAGATTCAAGAGATACTTGTCCGGGTACTCCTGCAGGAGTTGATGTAGACGAAACAGGATGCCCTGTTACAACTCCACCTGTTTGCGACCAAACACTTCCTGAATCCGATTGTGATGAAGATGGAACCAAGAACAAATGTGATACAGATAATCCAAACTGGAACACTTTCGATTGTGATGGAGATGGATTTTTAAACGGGGTAGATAGCTGTCCTAATGTAGCAGGAGTTGAAGGTGGAGATGGTGGGGATGGATGCCCTGAGGGAACAGTAGATCCTTGTGCCAATTTGCCAGCGCCCTGTACCATACAGGTTGGTGAAGTAGGTGAAGATTGTTATTTGACAGAACTTTCGGGGTCCAACTCAGGAGGATATATCGCTGTAGATACAGATGGTTCATTTGATCTTATAAATATTCAGGATGATACTTTTGGAAATGTAACTGTAAGTAGAGTTGGTGGAGAGGTAACTATAACATTGGATGGTGATTTGAGTGATGACAGAATCACTGCCTATACAATAGAAGTTCGTCCAAGTAATAATGGAAGTATGAGTACATCCTGCTGGGAATCAGACTGTAACAATGCGGTAGCTGAGGCAAATCAATTAAATCCTATCGTGAAAGTCTTCTCTGCAAATGATTATTCTGGCACTTTCTACTTAAAGGTAACCGCGGTTATTTGCGGGGAACCTGTAGAAGGACCATAAATAGAAGATTAACTTAAGCGGTTGGTCAACCGGGGGGATGACCACCTTGCTGAGTTAGTTTTATTAATCACTGATTAATTATTTCTTAATAATTAAAACGTGTTAATAGAAAGGCTGCCTGGAGAAATCCGGGCAGTTTTTTTGTATTTCATCGATTTTAGTTAAAAAAAACATAAAGTTTTAAAATTTGTTTGTATGTTAGCAGCCGCTTAATGAGATAGTTATAAATCACCTCTTCCCCCCACTCGATTTATAATTATTAGAAAAACTCTGTTTTTAAGGTTCATATTATTTATTCTTTTTTTGAAAAATCAATTTTGATAGGAAATCTTCAATATTGATGATTTTGGTAAAAGATTAATTCTAAAAAAATTAAAACCCCAAGTGTTAATATTTTTTGGAATGACCTTTGAAAACAGATTAAAAGTTTAACTGAATTTTAACCTGAACAGAGAAAAACATATCCTGTTCGAAAAATTATCGTAAACCCCAACTTATGAGAAGATTAAATTTATTGTATTTACTACCGGCTTTAGCTTTTCTATCCTGTAGTGAAGATTCAATTACCGACCCCCTAACCCCAGAAGAGCAAATTACAGGAAATGAAGTTCTTGCCAATGTTGAAGTAGCTTATCCCAATGAAACTGGGAAAGTTTCAGAAGTTTATTTCGCAGGCCAAAAGATGGCTGTAGAAGAAATAGATGGTGAATATATTTATGAGGGAGATATAATGTTCGCTCCTGATATGCTTTCAAGTAAAGAGCAAAAACTGGTATATGAACCAGGAGAAAAAGTGTCGCAAAAAAGTGTGGGAAGGACTTCCGGAAGATGGCCTAATAATACCGTTTATTATTCCATCGATAGTAACCTTTCAGGAAAAGAAAGAGTAACAGATGCTATCAAGCACTGGGAAGCTAATACCTCATTGAAATTCGTTGAAAGAACTTCCCAATCAAACTATGTCTATTTTACTACAGGTTCAGGATGTTCATCTTATGTGGGGATGATAGGAGGAAGGCAGAATGTAACGCTTTCAACGGCCTGTTCTACCGGAAACACCATTCACGAAATAGGCCACGCAGTGGGCCTTTGGCATGAGCAAAGCAGAGTGGACAGGGATAAACATATCACAATTCATTTTGGAAATATTCAGAGTGGAAAGGAACACAATTTTAGAACTTATGCTGAAAATGGTGCAGATGGCCAGGAATTTACCAGTAATCTTGATTTTGGATCCATCATGATGTACAGCCCTTATTCTTTTTCAAGCAATGGGCAGCCTACCATTACAAAAGTGACCGGTAGTACCTATTCAGTTCAAAGAACGGCTTTATCTGCAGGTGATAAGGAAGGAATTGGTAGTATGTACCCAAGTGGTTCTACATCTCCTACTTATATTAATGGAGAAAAATATGTGATATCCGGACTTACAGTTTTAAGACATCTTGACGCTTGGTATTACTATTCCAGGACTTATGGATGGAAGGAAGTTGTCCTAAGATCAGGAGTATGGTATTATAGATAAATTAAAATATTCCAAATAAAAAAACCGGATTTTATATCCGGTTTTTTTATTTTTTACAGTTCACAGTCTACACATACCTGCGGCAAAAATCCTCACTTTTTTTGGGAATGGAATTCAATTTTAATCGTCTTAAAATTTTAACATTTATTGTTTATCGTTTTCTCAACATGCTATTTAACAGCAAGTTGTGTTGATGATAACTTATATAAATTAGAGTTTAGAAATTTTTTCCAAAGCAAAATGTTGCATGTCTTCAAAGAAGGATTTGAACTCTTGTTCAAAGGCGCTATAGTACAATTCCAGTTCTCTTACAGCCAGGTTCATTTGAGACTTGTTACCGGTACGGTGATTCATTTGTGCCAAGATCTCCCCAATTCCCGGAACTGTTGCATATTTAAGAAGCCAGTTATCCCGAATCATAAT
>CAXAZV010000314.1:0-2709 GCA_963973375.1 uncultured Antarcticibacterium sp. | reverse complement strand
GGGAATTGAGGACTGGAATGTAGCCTTTGAAGCTGCTGGTTTTAAGAATGCCATCATAGCAAAAGATCCACCTACAAAAGAAGAAGACCCGGATTTTAGCCCGGAAGATGTAAGGTATTCTGTGGTTCGATATGTAGCCAGTACGACGCGAAATGCGGTAGGTCCTTCGGTTACAGATCCGCGAACGGGAGAGATTATAGGAAGCAGTATAATCTGGTACCACAACCATTTGCGTTCTTACCGCAACCGCTATATGATAGAAGCTGGAGCTCAAAATCCTTCTGCAAGAACGCTCAATACACCTGAAGCTGAAATTGGGGAAATGATGCGAATGGTAATTGCTCATGAGATTGGACATGCTCTTGGACTGCCTCATAATATGAAGGCCAGTTCCGCATATCCTACAGATTCTTTAAGATCTGCTGAGTTTACCCAAAAGTATGGGTTAACTCCATCTATAATGGATTATGCCCGGGTAAACTATGTGGCCCAGCCGGAAGATAAAAATGTGCGATACATAAGAATGATGGGCCCTTATGACCTGTATTCCATAAACTGGGGTTACCGTTACCTTCCCGGGGCCAGCACCCCACTGGCCGAAAAACCTATTCTGGATAAATGGGTACTGGAAAAAGCCGGTGATCCAATTTATGAATTTGGCGGAGGATATGATGGCGTAGATCCACAGTCTCAGCGGGAAAGCCTGGGAGATGACCAGGTAAAGGCGAGTGAGTATGGCCTGGCAAATCTTAAGAAAGTAGTTCCTAACCTGGTAGCATGGACCTCTAAAGATGGTTACAATTATGATGAGTTGGGCGAAGTTTATGGAGAACTTACCAATTTATGGAGAGGGTATATAACCCATGTGATCACCAATGTGGGTGGGGTATATGAAACCTATAAAACAGCCGACCAGGATGGGGCGGTCTATGAGGCAGTACCCCGGCAAAAGCAAAAGGAGGCGGTAGAATTTTTGAACAATCACGCCTTTTCACCTCCCAATTGGTTGCTGGAGCAGGACCTGCTTACCCGTATTGAGGCTACAGGAGCAATAGAAAGGGTTCAGGCATTACAAACCCGCTCACTCAATTCTTTACTTGAGGAGAAACGTTTGAAACGTATGGTGAGCAATGAGCAGGTATCCGGAAATAAAGCCTATACCGCCGTTGAAATGATGGATGACCTGCGCAAGGGGATCTTCAGCGAATTGTATGAAGGCAGAAAAGCCGATGCCTACCGCCGCAATTTACAGCGCTCCTTTATTGATGCCGCAACCGGATATGTGCAAAAACTGAAAGAAACAGAAAGTGATGCCATATTGAAATCGGACATTATTGCACTCATGCGAGGGGAAATGGAACGTTTGAAACGAGATATCAGCCAGCGTAGTAATAATGTAAATGATGTACTTACAAGATACCACTGGAAAGACCTTGTAGCACGAATAGACACCGGGCTTAAAGTTGATCTTTAAATAAAAATAGAGATTATTAAAAAGGGATCGCTGAACATACAGCGATCCCTTTTTAATTAAACATTTTCTGTCTCTTAATTTAACCGGCCCATATTATTACGCTGTTGCGGGCCGTCCTGCTCATTTGATTTAAACCAGGTTTTCAGCCTGTTATAATCAAGGAAGTAACTTATGCGCACTGAAAGATTATTTACCTGCGGCTGGTCAAACAGGTAATTGAAATTTTGATTTAAAGGTTGCCTTGCTTCCTGCAAATAACTATCCATTGCATTGCGGTACAGGATGCTTATCTGGCTTCCCGGTGCAAACCACCAGGAAAATCTCAAATCTACATTCCAGCTGTTATAGGTAGTATCATAATTATTGGAATGGCCCGGTTCGGGGATGAGTGATCCATTTTCCTGTAATTCAAAGAACCCGGAATACTCCACTTCTGAATAATAATGCCTGAATGCAAGATTAAGCGCGATCTTATTATTGAAAATATAATTTCCTCCCAGGGAATTTACAACAGTGTTCCGGTTACGGCGGCCCATAATTATTTCATTCCCGGTATAATTTACAAAACCAATTTCTTTGTCAGACAGGTTGAGGTTGGTTTGGAAATTAAGCTTGAACTTATCTGATACCCTGTAATTGGGCTTAAAATTAATATTTAGCGTTCCTCTGCCTTTTTCATCATATTTATACCAGTCGGCCACCATATTAAGGTTAAATTTCTTCCGGTAATCTGTATCAAACCAAAGCCAGGTATTATAATAAGTAGGAATGTCTAAATGCCATCCGTGAAAACGGGGTTCATAAATATCCTTTGTTCCCAGGGGAGTTGTTTCAAAACCACCCCCGAAATTATGGAAGTTGGTAGTGGTGAAACTGGAATTAAAATTAAAAACAAAATTGCTGTAAAGGTCCGGTTCCAGGCGGCGAAGGTGATTCAGGTTGAAATTTAGGAACATATTGTTTAAAAAACCTTTTGGCTGAAGTAACCTGTAACCGTAGTAACTCATATACCTCATATAGTTGGTTTGACCGCTATATCCCAGGTCATTGATATCATAATCTTTTGTCCTGAAATCAAGTCCCGCCTGCACCCGGTGTTTCCCGCTTATTTTTGCAATACCGGCCTGGCCTTCCATTCCAAATTTTGTTTCCTCATTCATAACCCAGCTGCCTTCAGCACTGGCCCTTAAATTCCAGGTGTTATTTTTATTGGTAAGCTGGGTATATAATCCTGT
>CAXAZV010000313.1:0-2712 GCA_963973375.1 uncultured Antarcticibacterium sp. | reverse complement strand
AGAATAAGCAAAATCAATTGCACATTGAATATAGGTTCCGGTGTGCAGACGGGACATATAAATATATTTTAGACAGGAGCTATCTTTTAAAGGATGAGGAAGGAAACCCATTAAGAATGATTGGCTCAATGCAGGATATATCGAATCTTAAAAACTATATTAGGACTATTGAAAATCATAATGAGCGGTTAAAAGAAATATCCTGGACCCAGTCTCATGTAGTACGGGCTCCACTTGCAAGAATTATGGGATTAATTGATCTTTTACAGAATCATGGAGAGATCGAAGACCGGGATCATCTTATGGAGAATATTTATTCATCGGCCCTTGAATTGGATTCTATCATTCGAAAAATAAGTAATAAAGCGGAATATCCTGCATAAAGCAATTTTATATGTTGAAAATTCTCATTATTGATGATGATGAAATTGTTTTGATGGTAGAACGCAAGATCCTCCAGCGATGCGGTATAGATAAAGAAACCATTACCTTTAAAAATGGAAATGCTGCGCTTGAATATTTAAAAGACCAGAATGCAGATCAAAAATTTCTTATTCTTCTGGACATAAATATGCCGGTAATGAATGGCTGGGATTTTTTACTGCAAATGGAAACCCTGAATAGAAATGAAAATATTTTTGTAATAATGGTCACTTCATCTATAGATCGCTATGATAAAAAGTTAGCTGAGAAGTACAACACTGTAATTAGTTTTATTGAAAAACCAATTACGGCCGATGATTGCAAGCACATTAAAAATTTACCCGAGATAAGTCACTTTTTTTAATATTGCCTTAAACTTCGGTTTCGGTGGGATTGCCATTTTCTATTTTTTCTTTGGCCCATTCCTTTTCATCTTCTGTGGGTTCTTCAGGTTCTTCCTGCAAAATCTCTGCCCGGGGCTCATAATTAAGTTTTATGAACATTGGAAAATGGTCTGAACCAATATTTGGTCCCCTTGAAAGCTCGATGAGGGTAAAGTCATTGGTATGAAAAACATGGTCCAACGGCCAGCGCAATAATCTATAGTCCGCATGAAAGGTGTTGAAAAACCCACGGCCTATCCTGGGATCCAGCAATCCGCTTAATTTTTGGAATAATCTTGTGGTACGGGACCAGGCCACATCATTTAAATCTCCAAACACCACTACAGATTCCTGGTCTTTTTTCACATCTTTTCCAACCAGCAGTAACTCGGCATCGCGGTTGGTTGAAGTTGGATCTTCAGTGGGACTGGGAGGCTGGGGATGCAATGCATGGAATTTTACACGTGCATTATTATTAAGCTTTAAATAACCATGTATTGATGGTATATCCTCTTTAATTAAATATTTCACATTTATCTCTTCCAGTTTTAACCTGGAATATAAATGCATTCCATAGAGATTATCCAAGGGAATTTTAACAGTATAAGGGTATTTTTTTTCAATTACCTGGAGTGCTTCCTCCCAGGTTTTATCGGTTTCAAGAGTAAGTAAAACGTCGGGAACTTTTTGGTTCACCAAATTAATTAATTTCTCATAACTGGTATTTGTAGTCAATACATTACTTACCAATATAGAAATAATTGCAGTGGGATCATCACCGCGAAAGCTTAGCACCTGTTTGCTGGAAAGGGTAGTATATGGGAAAATTTTAATTAGCTGGTATACCAGGCTTAACGCAAGTAAACTTGTCAAAATAATTCGCCATAAATCTTCATAAGATCCTATGATTGCAGTAATGATCAAGACTGCCAGGATAAGAATACTAATTTGAATTCTGGGAAAATCAAATGCGCGTACCCACCATTCATCAAATTTTGTAAGAGATGCAATAGTTGGTATCAACATAAGCACATTCAAAAAAATAAAAAATATATCTGATAATTCCATCAAATAGGTGGTTGGCTATTAATAAACCTTAAAATTGGTAGGATATACCCACTCCCTGGGTATTAAAATCCTGGCCTTGAAAATTGAAGCCCATGGTAGGGTAAATTTCAACATTTTTATTCTTTTTTTTGTGAATTTCAGGAATTAAAATTCCACTTGCGGCACCAACTGCAAAACCAACAATATTATCTGAAAGAAAATGTTTCCCGCTTTTTATTCTTAAATAACCCACTGTGGCCGGTATTGCTGCAGCTACTCCCCAAACTACTGGTCTCCATTGAGAATTGGGATAGAAATCGTGAAATACTTTTGCTACAAAGAAAGTGGCTGCTGCTGTAGATGCTGTATGCCCGGCAAAGAAGGACCTTTGTTCATCATTATCCATCCGTTCTTCTGCAGGAATTGAAGTATTATAAACCAATGGTCGACTTTTTTCAACCAATGCGGCGGTAATACTAAATAATGCTCCTGTGGTAGCCATTGATTCCACGAAAAGCACAGAGAGCTGCCCGGCATTGGAACGGCCCTTTCCATCTAAAAGAAGTGCCAATGGCAGGGCATAGGAAGTAAACATTGGAATATAGCTGGCGCTGTTTGCTTTTTCTGAATAATTTCCTGCAGCCCAACGATCGAAAGCCCAAACATCATCCTTTGAAAGAGAATTGAGATCTGCCTCAGATAAAGCTGGTTTATCCTGAATTAAAAGAACTCCCAATACATTTAGTCCAACACCTGTGGTAATCCAGATCCCATCTTTTAAAAGGTCGGTTTCATAAGGTGATTCCTTATTTTGCTGAGAAAAAGAATTTACATTAATACATATGACAAGGAAAGATAT
>CAXAZV010000312.1:0-2734 GCA_963973375.1 uncultured Antarcticibacterium sp. | reverse complement strand
CGTCATCTCCACCGCCACCTTCATCATCATCTTCCTGTTTATTCTGGGATTAGGTTTGGCATATGCATGGAAAAAAGGATCATTAAAATGGAAGTAGAAACTCAACAAATACCGAAAGATTTTCCCGGGCAGGTACTCCCTGCAGGAAATGGAGCAAACATAATTGTTACCTCGTTGGATAAGATCATTAATTGGGGAAGGTCCAATTCATTATGGTCACTGTACTTTGGTACAAGTTGTTGCGCCATAGAAATGATGCAAACCGGCGCTGCACGTCACGATTATTCAAGATTTGGGTTTGAGGTAGCAAGGCCTTCCCCAAGACAGGCCGATTTGATCATCATTGCCGGCACAATTGTGAATAAGATGGCACCGGTGCTTCGCAGGCTTTATGACCAGATGGCCGAGCCTAAATATGTGATCGCTATGGGTGCCTGCGCAATTTCCGGCGGGCCTTTCTTTTACAATTCCTATTCGGTTATAAAAGGTGCAGATCACGTGATTCCCGTAGATGTCTACGTTCCCGGCTGCCCTCCAAGACCTGAAGCTTTACTTGATGGAATGATCAAGCTCCAGGAAAAAATCCGAACAGAAAGTTTAAAAAACAAGAAGAATCCTGTGGATGGTTTTGATGAAGGGTTTTAAAAGAGGCAATTATGACAAATGAGGAATTAAAGGAATTAATCTCCACCTGGTTTTCCGGCCATACAGGTGAATACCCGGAATTTACCGAAGAAGGATCACAGTTTTTGAATATAAGCATAGCTCCCGAATATCTACACGACCTCATGACCTGGTTAAAGAATGATTCTAACACCAGTTTTGACTACCTGTTTTGTCTTACCGGAGTTGATTGGGGAAAAGAACTTGGGGTGGTCTACCACCTGGAATCTATTGCCCATAGACATATCCTGGTTGTAAAAGTCCAAACTTTAGATAGGGAAAACCCGGTTTTTGATTCTGTTCAGGATATATGGCCTACGGCTAATTTTCACGAAAGAGAAGTCTTTGATCTCTTCGGAATAAAATTTAAAGGACATCCAAATTTAAAACGCCTTTTTATGCCTGAAGACTGGAAAGGTTTTCCGCTGCGTAAGGATTATGAAGATGAAGTGAATATGGTTGTTAAATAATAAATTATGGAAACTGCAACAGTAACTAACAACTTTAAATCTGAGGAATACTTCATAAACATGGGGCCTCAGCACCCCGCAACTCACGGGGTTTTGCGGCTACTGCTTACCATAGATGGCGAAATAATAAAAAAAGTAGAGCCAGATCTGGGATATATTCACCGTTCCATAGAAAAGATGTGTGAAAGGGACAGTTACCAGCAAATAGTTCATCTTACAGACAGGATGGATTATTTATCCTCCCACATTAATAATGAAGCCGTTTGCCTTGCCGTTGAGAACGCCCTGGAACTGGAAGTTCCTGAGCGGGTAAAAGTAATAAGGACGATTATAGATGAATTAACTCGTATATCTTCTCACACACTTTGGTGGGGCGTGATGGGAATGGATGTTGGGGCGCTCACTTCTTATTTCTACGGGTTCCGTGACCGGGAATTGATCAATGATATTTTTGAAGAAACCTGCGGGGCCAGGTTGACTATGAATTATAATACACCCGGAGGGTTGAGGAATGACATTCATCCAAATTTTGTTAAAAGGGTAAAAGAATTCATCGCTCATTTCAAGACTAAATTACCTGAATATGATAAGCTGCTTACCGGGAATATCATTTTTCAAAAAAGAACAATAGGAGTAGGGGTATTAACGCGGGAAGATGCAATCGCTTTTGGAGCTTCCGGCCCTGTGGCAAGAGGCTCGGGTTATTCCTGCGATGTGAGAAAATACCATCCATACAGCGCTTTGGATAAAGTTACTTTCAATGAAGCCCTGCATACCGAAGGGGATTCTTATGCCAGGTATCTTGTAAGAATTCAGGAAATGTGGGAATCAATTTCAATTATCGAACAGCTCATTGATAATATTCCCGAAGGAGATTTTAAGGTAGCTACAGATGCTGTGATCAAGCTTCCAAAGGGAGAATACTATCAAAAAGTGGAAACAGCAAGAGGTGAACTGGGAGTTTATATTATAAGTACCGGGGCAAAGAATCCACACAGGATGAAATTCCGTTCTCCGGGGCTTTCAAACCTTTCCCTGTTAAATCATATAACCGTAGGCGGAAAAATTGGAGATCTGGTTGCCACTATGGCTACCATAGATATTGTTGTACCAGATATAGATCGTTAAAACTGAAACAATGCATAGTTCCCTTATCATCACAAACAATATTCAAGGTTGGCCGGCTGGTCTTTTCCCGACAGCGGTAACAGGTATCACCAATATGGTTTTAATTGCCCTGGCCTATCTCACACTTTTCGCTGTTTTGGGGTTATTTCTGGTATTAATGGAAAGGAAGGTAGCCGCCTGGTTCCAACTAAGGATTGGTCCAAACAGGGTTGGTTTCTTCGGAATGTTCCAAACCATCGCCGATGCTCTTAAACTTTTATCCAAAGAACTCACCGGTACAGACAGGGCCGATAAATTCCTGTATAATCTGGCTCCTTATTTTCTCATTATTTCATCCCTGATGGCCCTGGCCGTTTTTCCATTTTCCCAAAACCTCCAGGCTTTTGATATAAACATTGGAATCTTCTTTCTAATCGCTATTTCCTCGGTTGGAGTAATAGGAATTTTACTGGCAGGCTGGAGCAGTAATAATA
>CAXAZV010000311.1:0-2793 GCA_963973375.1 uncultured Antarcticibacterium sp. | reverse complement strand
AAGATCCTCAATAGATTCCTCGATATTAAGAGCAGCCTGAAGAAGGTTGAATTCCTCGTTCTCGTAAACTATTTTCTTGGTAAGCCCGTAACTGTTCAGGGGTTTTCCTTTTAAGCTGAAAACCGCCTGTGTATTCACATCCCGGGATTTTGTAATAGATCCACTTGCAGAATCTCCCTCTGTAATGAACAGGGTAGATTCCAGATAGCGTTCTTTCTTGCTGTCTCCCAAATGGATACGGCAGTCCCGAAGTTTCTTATTATGTACACTGGCTTTTTTTGCACGGTCCTTTGCAAGCTTTCGTATTCCCGAAAGTTCTTTTCGCTCCCGTTCTGCCTGAAGGATCTTGCGGTGAAGTTTCTCTGCAGTTTCAGGATTCTTATGCAGGTAATTATCCAGCTGGGTCTTTAAAAAATCATTTATAAAGGTCCTTACGGTGGGCTGGTCCCCTCCCATATCTGTAGAACCCAGCTTGGTTTTGGTCTGGCTTTCAAAAACCGGCTCCATAACCTTGATGCTTATTGCAGATACTACAGATTTCCGCACATCGGCCGCTTCATAATTCTTTCCGTAGTATTCACGAATGGTCTTTACAAGAGCTTCGCGAAAAGCTGCGAGGTGCGTACCACCCTGCGAAGTATTTTGACCGTTTACAAAGGAATGATATTCTTCAGAATATTGAGTCTTGCTATGGGTAATGGCAACCTCTATATCTTCCCCTTTAAGGTGAATTATAGGATATAATTGATCGTCTTTGGTTATGCTGTCTCCAAGCAGGTCCTTAAGGCCGTTTTCTGAATAGAATTTCTCACCGTTAAATAAAATGGTAAGACCCGGATTAAGGTAAACGTAGTTTTTGAGCATTTTTTCAATATACTCATTGCGATACCTGAAATTCCTGAATATGCTCTCATCTGGAGTAAAAGTAACTTTAGTACCGCGGCGCCTGGATGTTTCGGGAAGTTCTTCTTCATTGATAAGATTTCCCATCTCAAATTCAGCCGACTTCGACCTGCCATCTCTGGTAGATTCCACTCTAAAACTGGAGGAAAGTGCATTTACTGCCTTGGTACCTACCCCGTTTAATCCTACAGATTTTTTAAACGCCCGGCTGTCATATTTACCCCCGGTGTTCATTTTGGAAACCACTTCTACTACCTTTCCCAAAGGAATTCCACGACCAAAATCGCGTACAATTACCCGTTGGTTCTGCACGGAAACTTCGATGGTCTTTCCGGCTCCCATCACATATTCATCAATACTGTTATCCAGCACTTCCTTTAATAGGATGTAAATACCATCATCGGCTGTAGAGCCGTCTCCCAATTTTCCAATATACATTCCGGGACGCATACGTATATGCTCCTTCCAATCAAGGGATCGTATATTATCTTCGGTATATTTAGTTTCCTGACTCATAAATGTTGCCTGGCGCAGTTGAGTCGCTAATATAAGGTTTACAACAAAAAGTTAAAACATCAGTCCTGCAAAGTAATTAACAAAGATTTAATGCTTAATGTTAATAGAAACAAGGACATCGGATAATTTCCTAAGCCTTAGGTTTTTAAACATTGAACCTGAAATGCATTACATCACCATCACGAACAATATATTCTTTTCCTTCCACTTTCATTTTTCCGGCTTCCTTTACCTTGGCTTCGCTCCCTAAGTTTACAAAATCTTCATAAGCGATCACCTCGGCACGAATGAAACCTTTCTCAAAATCTGTATGAATAACCCCTGCAGCCTGCGGTGCGCTGGATCCAACTGGAATGGTCCATGCTCTTACTTCCTTTACCCCCGCCGTAAAATAGGTTTGAAGATTTAATAGTTTGTAAGCAGAGCGAATAAGTTTAGCAGATCCCGGCTCATCCAGGCCAATATCCTGTAAGAACATCTGGCGTTCTTCATAATCATCCAATTCAGTAATATCAGCTTCGGTACCTACTGCAAGCACCAAAACTTCGGCATTTTCATCTTTTACTGCCTCTTTTACCTTATCTACATATTGGTTTCCATTCACCGCCCCCTTTTCATCAACGTTACACACATACATTACCGGCTTATCTGTTATTAGCTGGAGATTGTAAATAAACTCTTCACGCTCTTCTGCAGTAAGTTCTGAAATAGCCCTTACAGATCTTCCTTCTTCCAGGCCTTTTTTAACCTTCAGCAAGGCAACTTCTTCCTTTTGAGCGTCCTTGTTACCGGTACGGGAAGCGCGTTTTACTTTTTCTAATTTTTTATCTACGGTTTCAAGATCCTTCAATTGAAGTTCCATATCTATGGTTTCTTTATCCCGAACCGGGTTAACAGATCCATCAACGTGTACAATATTATCATCTTCAAAACAACGCAACACATGCAAAATGGCATCTGTCTCCCTTATATTTCCAAGGAATTGATTTCCCAATCCTTCTCCTTTACTGGCACCTTTTACCAGTCCGGCAATATCAACAATTTCAACTACCGCTGGCTGAACCCTCTCCGGGTTTACCAGGGATTCCAGTTTTTCCAGTCGGCTATCCGGAACATTTACCACTCCAATATTTGGCTCAATTGTACAAAATGGAAAATTAGCACTCTGTGCTTTCGCATTTGATAAACAATTAAAAAGAGTTGATTTTCCTACGTTTGGTAATCCTACAATTCCGGCTTTCATATAATGTATTTATTTGGTTCGGGTATCCCAGAGGTTCCCTTGAAATTTTGCATAAATCTTTGTTGGCTACCAGCCCCAAGGCTTATACACAAATATCTTATTAATTTATAATGCTTTGTTTTTGCGGCTGC
>CAXAZV010000310.1:0-2796 GCA_963973375.1 uncultured Antarcticibacterium sp. | reverse complement strand
CCTTACAGCATTCCTGGTATCCATTTCCCCGGTTGTTGCCCAGGACACAGATCAAATTGTGGACAATATTATTAAAGAGGCCACAGAAAATTCACAGCTGGAAAAACTTGGACATCAGTTACTTGATGTGATAGGCCCACGCCTGGTGGGAACACCGGAAATGAAACAGGCCCATGACTGGGCGGTAAATACCTATAAAAGCTGGGGAATTGAAGCTGAAAATGAACAATATGGAGAATGGAAAGGCTGGCAACGAGGGATCACCCATATAGATCTTGTTCATCCAAGAGTAAGAAGCTTAAGTGGAATGCAACTTGCCTGGAGCCCGGGTACAGGTAAAAAACCTGTCGAAGCTGAAGTTATTTTGTTACCGGAAGCACAGGATTCTGCCGCTTTTGCAAGGTTGTTACCACAGGTAAAAGGAAAACTTGTTATGATCTCTATGCCTCAAATAACAGGGAGACCAGACTATAACTGGGAAGAGTTTGCTACAGATGCCTCTTTTGAAAAAATGAAAAACGAAAGGGAAGCCCAGCAGGATGCATGGAGAACCAAAATGAATAATACAGGGTATAACGGAAGATCTCTTCCCGAAGCTTTGGAAAAGGCAGGAGCAGTGGGGATAATTACCTTAAACTGGTCACGTGGATTTGGTGCCAACAAGATCTTTTCTGCATCTACAAAAAAGATCCCAACCGTAGATCTTTCTCTGGAAGATTACGGGATGGTATATAGATTGGCCGAATCTGGAAGCAAACCAAAACTTAGAATCTTTGCTGAGTCAAAAGAACTGGGAGCTGTTCCCACATTCAACACAATTGCAACAATTAAGGGGACAGAAAAGCCTGAGGAATATATTATCCTTTCTGCTCATTTTGACTCGTGGGATGGAGCAACAGGAGCAACAGATAATGGTACTGGTACGCTGGTTATGATGGAAGCAATGCGAATTCTTAAGAAAATGTATCCAAACCCAAAACGTACTATAATTGCTGGTCACTGGGGTAGTGAAGAGCAGGGATTAAATGGTTCCCGTGCATACGTTAAAGATCATCCGAAAGTTGTTGAGAATCTACAGGCCTTATTCAATCAGGATAATGGTACCGGAAGAGTTGTAAATCTTTCAGGAGGAGGTTTCCTTCATGCTTATGATTATTTAGGACGCTGGATGGAAGCGGTACCTAATGAGTACAAAAATGAAATTGAATATAACTTTCCGGGTACTCCTGCGGGGGGAGGGTCAGATTATGCTTCATTTGTGGCTGCAGGAGCTCCTGCTTTCAGTTTAAGCTCTTTAAGCTGGTCTTACTGGAATTACACTTGGCACACCAATCTTGATACCTATGATAAGATTGTTTTTGATGATGTAAGGAACAATGCAATTCTTACCGCCATACTTGCCTATAAAGCAAGTGAAGATCCTGAGAAAACATCCAGAGAGCGCGCAACGCTTCCCAAAAATCCAAGAACAGGAGAGCAAATGACCTGGCCGGAGCCACGCGATGCTACCCGAAGAGGTGGTCTTGATTAATAACATTCCATAAATAGCACAAAAAAAATCCTCCCGTAAAAAGGAGGATTTTTTTATGTTGATTTTTTATAGAAAAACTATTGCTGCGGAAGGTCTGCACCTACGGGTACAGCGCAATCATGGCCCGGTTGCCCGTGCGGTGGATTTTTAAGCGGTGTAGCCGTAGAAGTGTTCAATCTCACAGGAGAAGTATTTGAGCTCACCGGAGTAGTGGTTTGCTGTTGTTGCAGGGTAGTTGCCGGCGCCTGGTCTAAAGGTGCACCCACAGGGATCTCGCAACGGTGTCCCGGCTGTCCATGAGCGGGATTCAAAGCTGCAGTTGTATTGGTTGTATTACTGGCCGGAACAGCTTGTTGATCTGTATCAGGATTTGTTTCGGTTTTATTTTCGTCTTTGCAGGAGGTTAAACTAAGTGATGCAAATGCGAATAGACCCAGAGCGATATTTCTTAATTTCATAATAATCAGGTTTTTATAAATTCAATGTGAATTGATAAAAGTAATAAATTCAAGGACGATAACCTCATTTAATAATTTGATTTAATTCGGCCTCGGTCACATTTAACAATCCTGAAGCAGGTAAACGGGAAGTCATAGTGCGCCAGTTATCATCCTGCTCAAAAATTGCCTTGAATACAGGTAGAGCCTCTTTCATACGACCACTGTTGGCCAGGGCTATTGCTTTCCAGAACCGCATCTCAAGATTTTCAGGAAATAATTCTTCTGCTTTGCCATATTGTTTCAAGGCTTCATCTACATTATTTTCTTCCATGGCAACATCACCCCGGTTCATGAATTCATAGGCCCGGGCAACGGTAAGCAGGCGCTCCAGTTCTACTAGCGGTTGGGCATGGTCATCCACCCGAAGGTCTATTTTCTTTTCTTCCCAGGGGTTGGCCACTTTCTCCGGTCCAACCACAATAAGTGCTGCCGATTGTTTCCCTCTAATATCCCCTCCGGCAGCTTCAGCTGCCTGCAGGACTTTCACTACTCTTTCGGCCAAAGGCAGGCCGGAATGTTCGTGGAAAGCCTTTTTCATCGCAGGGATCACATCATCATTCAACATCATATTTGCCTGAACCGAAAAATTTTCGCCCACGTGATGCATAGCGCTTTCAACACACTTTTCACCTGTGAAGGCAGCGGCGTTACCTTTAACATCCAGAAATGCCACCTGCCGGAAAGCCTTGCCATCATCTTTGGCAACAAGTTCTTCCAGGGCAATCCTTGCCGATTTACCCTTTTCCATAAGGTCAAGGCCATGGG
>CAXAZV010000309.1:0-2812 GCA_963973375.1 uncultured Antarcticibacterium sp. | reverse complement strand
GAATAGTTATAAATAAAGACGCAGCGAAGAATATGGTAGAAGGGGCTATTACCGATGGATTAGGAAATGCCATGTTTGGCAAAATGACTTTTAAAGACGGTATACCACAAAAAAGTAATTTCCATAATTACAAGATGATAAGAATTAACGAAGCACCGAAAGATATGGAAGTTCATTTTGTTGAGAATGGAGAAAACCCGACCGGATTAGGCGAACCACCATTCCCCCCTATTTTCGCGGCATTTACCAATGCTTTCTCAAGGGCTAAAAACAAAAGGTTTTATAATCATCCCGTTCTGGAGGAAGTATAACTGAAGTTATAAATTAAAAAGGTCAGACTAAAAATCTGACCTTTTTAATTTATTCTGAATCCGGTGCATAAGCGCCATTTTCGAGCCAGGTAATCCAGGCCTCTTTAAATTCGGAGTGACTTAAAGGAGGTAATGACAAACCTTCCCCGGGATTCCAACCGGCTTTAACCAGCGTATCATCCGCATGTTCAATAAGCTCTGCTATATTTTTGTTTCCATTTCTCGATCTATCGACCAGTTGTTTTGCTAATTGAGGTGCAGATCTTCCTTCAAAAACCATTTTCATATCAGCAGGAGGAAGATGCCAGTTAGGATTGCCGGGAGGTGAGTTTTCACCCGGTGTATTGGTATTTTGATGGCAATTCGCACATTTCATTGCATATAGGCCTTTTCCATCCTTTCCCCTCCTGGGTTTCATTGAATGCACATGACTGTCTTCTCCCTGTAAGGGAATATCTCCTGCAGGATGACAATTTAAACACCTTGGGTGTTTTAAAACTGCATATACTTTTTCAAAAGCCTCCTTAGAAGCAACACTATCCTGCTGTTCTACAGGTATCTGAACATATTCTCCTTTATTAGTTTCCTTCCTGGTTATACAGGCGGTCAATACACCTAATATTAGTATGGAGCATAACATTCTCCAATCGGTTAAATATGCTGACAATTGCTTCCTGCTCTTCATAAAATATGATTTTTGGGAATATAAATTCCGGTTTTCTTAGATTTCACCCTTATTGATTTCCGCTGCCCGGTGTATGGCTTTCCGTACCCTGGAATACGTCCCGCAGCGACAAATATTACCCGACATTGAAATATCTATATCTTCATCGGTAGGATCTGGATTTTCACGTAAGAGTACAGCGGCCGACATAATTTGGCCACTATGGCAATAACCACATTGTGGCACATCGATCTCCGTATAAGCCTGCTGAATTGGATGGTCGTTATTTTCTGACAAGCCTTCAATGGTGACAACTTTTTTATTTTCAGCTCTTTTCAACCTGGTCACGCAAGACCGAACTGCTTCGCCCTCAAGATGAACTACACAAGCTCCACACTGGGCTACCCCACAACCGTATTTTGTTCCTACCAGATCGAGATGGTCACGCAGAACCCAAAGCAATGGCGTGTTTGGATCAATATCTAAATCTACTTGTTTGTTATTGACAGTTAGTGTTATCATGGTTTTTAATATTAGGCGTTTAACTAAAAATAATATATTCTACCTGAGCGACCTTAAAATATTTTTGAAATTAATTAATCATACTCGCAAACCATTTAATCGTTTCCGGGTCTCTATGGCTAAAAAACAGGGTTTCCTTTGTATCCAGAGATTTAATTGCATTCATATCCCCCTGGGATAATTCAAAATCAAAAACATTAAAATTTTCTTTAATCCTATTTTTATTAACTGATTTTGGAATAACTACCACATCGCGCTGGATCATCCACCTCAAAGCAACCTGCGCTACAGATTTACCATAATTTTCACCAATATCTGTCAGGATTTTATTAGAAAAGAAATCCTTTTTCCCTTCTGCAAATGGTGCCCAGGATTCGTGCATTATTCCATTTTCTTTCATAAATGCATGATCCTCTTCACACTGATGAAAAACATGAGTTTCAATCTGATTAACTGCAGGTTTAACAGTATGGTTAACTATGATATCCATTACCCGATCAGGTTGAAAATTACTAACCCCAATAGCTTTTATTTTTCCATTTTTATAATACTCTTCCATTGCCCTCCACGATCCGTGTACATCACCGTAGGGTTGATGAATGAGATAAAGGTCTAGGTAATCGACTTTTAAATTATTCAGCGAGGTATCAATCGCCTTCTTTGTAGCCTCATAACCGTTATGATCTATCCACAGTTTCGTGGTCAAAAATATTTCTGGCCTGGGAATTCCGCTTTCTTTTATAGCATCTCCTACGGCCTCTTCATTCTGATACGCAGCCGCGGTATCAATCAAGCGATAACCTGATTTGAGAGCCATCAACACACTCTGTTTACATTCCTTATAATCCGGCACCTGAAATACCCCAAAACCTAAGATTGGCATTTCAATACCGTTATTTAATTTAATTGTTTTCATTCTTAAAATATTTTCTTTTCTATCTATTCATTATACTGGGAGTCTGAAACCTCATCTTCCCATTCCGTTGGGCCATCAACCCTACTGGTAATGGCTATTTGCACAAATTCGTCATTCGGACCAGCACCGTGCCAGTGAGGCGTATCTGCCGGGCATTTTGCTACATCTCCTTTTTTCATTATTATTTTTTGTCCCCCTTTTTCCTGGTAATAACCTTCGCCTGAAAGCGCAAGTATAATCTGCCCGTTGGGATGCTGGTGCCAAAAAGTTCTGGCTCCGGGTTCAAAAGTTACTACACCTACAGAATTTTTATTTACCTCATCGGCCGTTACTAAAAAATTCACCCAGGCATTCCCAGTAAATGAGGAGTTTTCAATTTTTTCCCCTTAGAACTGCGTT
>CAXAZV010000308.1:0-2820 GCA_963973375.1 uncultured Antarcticibacterium sp. | reverse complement strand
TTATTTATAAGCTCTGTCCACGCTGTAGGATAAGGGTTAAGCCCTCTAATATGATTATATATCTCATCCATAGAATTATTCCAGTTAATTCTGGTGTTTTCTTTGTTGAGTTTTGGGGCATCCTTTAAAGACGAAGATTCCAATTGTTTTTCAGGAACCGCCTTATCGTCTTTTATTAATTCGAGGGTTTCCAATACAAGCTTTGCACCGGTATGCATTAATTTATCATGTAACGATCCTGCATTTTCATTCTTATCAATTGCAACGCTCCTTTGCAAAATCATGGCACCTGTATCAATTTTTTCATCCCGGAAAAAAGTTGACACCCCTGTGGTTTGTTCTCCATTAATAATTGCCCAGTTAATTGGAGCTGCTCCCCGGTATTGGGGTAGAAGGGAAGCGTGCAAGTTAAATGTCCCATATTCTGGTAAATTCCAAACCAATTTTGGTAACATTCGAAAGGCAACTACTACCTGGATATTGGGTTTTAATGCCTTTAGATCTTCAAGGAATTCCGGAGATTTTAAGTTGGTGGGTTGTAAAACTGGTATGCCTTTGGAAACAGCGTACTTCTTTACAGCGCTATCATGAAGTTTTCTTCCACGGCCTGCGGGTTTATCGGGCACTGTAATAACTCCCGCAACGGTATATCCTGCCTCCAATATTTCCTGAAGTATGCTTACGGCAAATTCAGGAGTTCCCATGAATACTATTCTTAAATCTCTCATATGTGTCTTAATTTATACAAATTGTTGCGGGTAAGGGCAATGATATCTTTTTCCAATAATAATTGCAATACCTTAATAACCCCGGCTTCCGGAAAAGGAATTCTAGCCACCAAATCCCTGGAACTTTTTTCTCCCGTTTCCAGTTCCTTTATTATTTCTAGATAAATGCGTTTAATCGTTTCTTTTTTAATGTATTTGTCTGTGGATTGACACACAGAACATATTCCGCAATCTTCAGGATCTTTCTCCCCAAAATACTGTAAAAGCTGCCTGCTACGGCAAACCTTATCGTTTGCAACATATTCCAGCAAAGCGTTAATTTTTTCGGTTTTATTCTTTGCCTGATTTTTAATATACTCAGAAAACGGATAAATACTCTGCTCGTCCTCGCGCGGTACCAGGAAGGTGATGGAAGCATCATTTTCCTGGTACTCGAAATCTATTATCTTATCACGGTAAAGTTTTTTGAGTGTTTCAATTATTGACATTTCCCCCAGGCCGGCTTTTTTTGCAACTAAATTGGGATTTATAGGTAACTTATTTTCAAAGATCCCCCCATAAGTTCTTAAAATAGCTTTTATGACGGGATCATAAGACACGTTTTCATCAATATATGAAAACAATTGCCTGTTGGAAATAATGAACTGAACGTATATTTTTTTTCTAAACTGCTGTGTGAGTTTTATAAGGCTTATCCTATCCAGCAATTGCAGGGTGTTATATGTTTTTTCTGAATGTAACTGGTAGTGTGTGCAAAAATGGGAAAAATTAAAATCATAGGTAATATCCTGCCCTTCACCATAGGCAATGAGGAAATAGGAACACAATTTCTTATAAACCAGAATGGTAAATTCAAGATCCGGAAGGGTTTTTAAAAATTGATTTCTTAGTAAAGGAAGGTCGCTGTTATTTGTGATAATGGTAGCAGTAGCGGGCAGGAGATCTCTTCCCGCCCTTCCGGCTTCCTGGAAATAACTCTCTATACTTTCAGGTAAATTAAGATGAATAACATGCCTTACATTGCCTTTGTCTATACCCATACCAAATGCATTGGTTGCAACCATGATCTTCACCTCTTCCCGCAGCCATTTTTCAAGCTTTTTGGATTTTTCTTTAGCGGTCATTCCCCCGTGAAAAGCAGAGGCGCTATAACCATAATGCTCCAGTTCCCGGGCAATTTCAATGGTTGCATTGCGCGTTCTTACATACACAATGGCAGATTCCTCCTTGCTTTGGAGCGTTTGGCGAAGCCTGTACAATTTGTCTTCGGCAAATAAAACCTTTAAAGCAAGGTTCTTCCTTTCAAGGGAATCTTTAAAAACTAGTGGGTCGCGTAGTTTTAATTGCAGGCATATATCTTTAACCACCTCTTTCGTGGCAGATGCTGTAAGAGCTATAAATGGTACCTCGGGGTGAAGTTCCCTTAAAACAGGTATATTGAGATAGGCGGGGCGAAAATCATGGCCCCATTGAGAGATACAGTGAGCCTCATCAATGGCGATAAGGTTTACATTCATTTGCTTAATACGCTGCTGCACAAGTTCCTGTTGAAGCCGCTCCGGTGAGAGATATAGAAATTTATAATTTCCATAAATGCAATTATCCAGTAAGGTGTCAAGATCTCCAAAAGAAATTCCACCGGGGATAGCCAAAGCTTTGATGTCCTTTTTTTGAAGTGTTTGTACCTGATCTTCCATTAAAGCTACCAATGGGGAGACTACAATGCAAATCCCATCCTTAAGCAGGGAAGGAATTTGAAAGCACAGGGATTTTCCTCCGCCGGTAGGAAGTAATGCCAGTACATCGCTGTTATTTACCGCACCCGCAATTATATCCTGCTGGAGCGGCCTGAAACTTTGATGGCCCCAATATTTTTGTAGTATGTGTTTGGCTTCCTGCAATTTTAGACATGGAGATTATTTAAAATAAACTCACAGCGATGCTCAATGGTATGTTTGGGAACATCAATAGGGACATACCCATAGGTAAGATACGTTTTTTTTAAACAATCATAGATTACTAAAGCCTGTTCAAAACTTTCATAGCGCTCATTATCTCTCTGGTAGATCTCTTCCCAGGGAGGCAAAAGAAA
>CAXAZV010000307.1:0-2832 GCA_963973375.1 uncultured Antarcticibacterium sp. | reverse complement strand
ATGAGGGGTTCGAACCCCCGACCCCCTCGGTGTAAACGAGGTGCTCTGAACCAGCTGAGCTAATTGCCCTCTTTGCTTGATTAGCGGATGCAAATATAGAGCACTTTTTCAATTCCGCAAACTAATTTTGAAAAAAAATTAAATTATTTCTGCCACGGTAAATGTGCTTCCTCCTACATAGATCACATCCTTATTTGAGGCGCTTTTCAGGGCCTCATCGTATGCTTTTGAAACTGAAGAATATACCTCCCCGTTCAAGTCAAATTCCTGCGCTTTTTTCTTTAAAAATTGGGCATCCATACCTCTTGGAACGCCTGGTTTACAAAAATAATAAATCGCTTCTTTTGGAAATAAAGTCAGGATCTTTCCAAGATCCTTGTCACTTACCACCCCCATTACAATATGTAACCGGTCAAATTTTTCACCTGCCAGTTGGGTTAATGCATAATTAAGTCCTTCGGCATTGTGGGCTGTATCGCAAATTACCTTAGGTTCCACTTGTAAAACATCCCATCTTCCCCGCAGCCCGGTATTGATTTTTACTTGCAGCAGCCCCTGGGTTATATTTTCTTCAGTTATTTTCCAGGAGGAGTTTTTAATAAGTCGTTGTAAGGCAGTAACCACCGTCCTGATATTTTTTACCTGATAAGCTCCCGTGAGATCTGAAGCATAACTTTCAACCATAGTGTCTTCAGCAAAAATAATTTCCGCATTTAATCTCGCAGCAGTATCAGAAAAAACACCCTTTGTTTCGGGTTGGTTCTCGCCAATTATTACCGGCACACCGGGTTTGATGATCCCGGCCTTTTCTGCGGCAATCTCTTCCAGGGAATTTCCTAATATTTCAGTATGATCCAGTCCAATATTGGTGATCACAGAAAGTTGAGGGGTAATTATATTTGTTGAATCCAGCCTTCCGCCCAGGCCTACTTCTATAACGGCAATATCTACCTGCTCCCGGCTAAAATAGTCAAAGGCCAAGCCCACTGTCATTTCAAAAAAGGAGAGCTTATTGGCCTCGAAAAAGGCTTTATTTTCAGCAATAAAATCAATTACAGCTTCTTCCGGAATTTCCTTGCCGTTAATCTTAATACGCTCCCTGAAATCCTTTAAATGTGGTGAAGTATATAAACCTACTTTGTAGCCTGCTTCCTGCAAGACCGAAGCCAGCATATGGCTTACGGAACCTTTACCATTGGTACCCGCCACATGAATTGATTTGAATTTGTATTGAGGATCTCCCAGATGGGATGCAAGGAGTATGGTATTGGAAAGATCTTTTTTAAACGCGGCAGCACCTATACGCTGGTACATAGGTAACTGTTGGAACATCCAATCAACAGTCTGGGAATAATGCGGCACTTATTCAGATAATTTGAAGTTGTATACAATTGTTCCTACCTGTCTTGCAGGTGCTTTGGAGTCACTGTTAAAACGTGTTGCAAGGGCAGCCCGTCTTGCAGGATCCAGTAAACAAGCGGCGCTGTTGGTAGTACCTTTTACCCCAGGAGTTGCTTTTGTTACCTGCCCGTTTTGATTCACTTCTATTTGAACCACTACAAGGCCAGATTCGTTACAATCCTGTACAATTCGCTCTTTATTAAGCGCACGGCGGCCACCAAGCCTGTAATTTCCATCACCGTCAAGTCCCAATCCGTTTCCATAATAAGAACTTGCTGAAGGGTCTCCATCGGGACTTCCCTTATCACCTGCAGCCTGATCATTTCCCTCGCCCCCGGTTGCTGTTCCATTACTCTTTGGTCCATTTAAAATGCTGCTTAAGGCATCTGTGGTGGATTTGGAAGGGGTAGGATCCGGTTGTTTTGCAGGTTCCACCTTTTTAGGCTCTACCGGCTTTTCATTTACAACAGGTTTCTTTTCGGTTTTCTTCTCAATTACCGGCGCCTCCACACTTTCCTGAGTCACCACTTCTTCAACAACCGGTTTAGGTTGTGATACTACAGGATTGGTGGTAGGCTGTGGAGCCGACTTTACCGGCTCTGTAGGTTGTACATCCCCGGAACCCTCTTCAGAATTACCAAAATTAATGGCAATCCCGCTTTCCGGTGGCGGGTCAAGATATTTTAATCCTAAAAATAACAATAACACAATAAGCAACACGTGTATAGTCACCGTGATGGTAAAGGATTTTTTTTCGTGTTTTGTGTTAAGAAAACTCACTGTTTCTGTCTTTTAATTATTTTCCGGCTTTACGGCCAGCACGATCTTGTACCTGTTTCTGTTGGCAATATCCATAACGTTTACCGCTTTTTCAATTGGCACGCCTTCCTCTGCCCTCAATATTATGGTTGGGTCTTCCTCCCCGGCAAGCATTTGTTTTAATGTTGATTCCAGTGCCGACTGGCTTACCCTTTCACTATTAATATATACCTGCAAATCTTTGGTGATACTCACCGAAAGACTTGACACATTAGTTGTCTTTCCTTTTGCCTTTGGCAGGATCAAATCCAGAGCCTCCGGCGTTATGGCTGGCGACGTAAGCATGAAAAAGATCAATAACAGGAAAACAATATCTGTCATTGAACTCATACTAAAATCTGCACTTACCTTATTTCTACTTCTTAAGTTCATACTAAGCCGGCTCGTTTAACAGGTCAAGGAAATCTACCGCTGTAGCTTCCATTTGGTGTACCACTTTATCTGTTTTTACAACAAGGTGGTTATAACCTATATAAGCAATAATACCTACAATTAAACCGGCAACTGTGGTGGTCATAGCAGTATATATACCTTCTGCCAGTACTCCCATTTCTGCCTGCCCGCTGCTTGTGGCCAATGCATGAAAAGCTAAAACCATACCAATTACAGTTC
>CAXAZV010000306.1:0-2846 GCA_963973375.1 uncultured Antarcticibacterium sp. | reverse complement strand
CCTGCACCTTTTGAAACTACCTTTTTCACCGGGCAGCCAAAATTAATATCGATCATATCCGGACCCGATCTTTCAACGATCTCTACGGATTCCAACATGGATTCCAAATTGGCCCCAAATATTTGAATGCCCACCGGGCGTTCTTTTTCGTAAATGTCGAGTTTCATCACGCTCTTCGCAGCATCACGAATAAGCCCTTCTGAAGATATGAATTCAGTAAACACTACATCAGCGCCCTGTTCCTTGCACAATGCGCGAAACGGGGGGTCACTTACATCTTCCATTGGCGCAAGCAACAATGGAAATTCTCCTACATCTATGTTTCCTATTTTGGCCACAATCAATTATTTAAGGCTGCAAAAATAAGGTTTTTTTGTTAATCTGTAGGTGGGAAGAATTACAATGGTTTAACGCAGATGGATTTCAAAAGAATGCGGTATACAATAATACATTATACAGTATACAATTTCTAGATCCTGTCACGTTCTGCCGCCTCGATCTTGCGTTGATTATCGCTTAACCTGAAATTCCCGAAATTATACTTGAAACCTACCCGAACAAAACGGTTTTCTTCTTCAGCAAAATAGGAATTGTCTTGATTGAGATACCTTGAAGTAAGCCTGGTATTGGTCGTATTCAGGATGTCTTCAACATTAAGGCTAAGCTCTCCGCGATTGTTCCAAAGGGTTTTTCTAAGGCCTATGGAAAAGGTAGTAAAAGGGTCCAACTTGTAGGAACCCGAAATATAATCTGTCACATGCATCAGGAATAAATTCCCTTCAAAGGTGCCATCTTTAGAAAGAGTGAAAACATTATACACATAAGCTTGTATCCCGTTTACTTCATTGGTTACCTCCCTGCCTCCACTTTCTACCGCCAAAAAAGTGTTTTCATCATGGAAAAGGGAAGTGAATACTTGTGCGTACCAGAAATTGGTAATAGACCTGCTGTGAGAAATATCCAGGCCATACGCCTTGCTGTTAACCAGATTGGCACTTAGGGTCCTGATATTAAAGTTTTCATTATCCTGAAAAGCCAACATAGATGGTGTAATTCCATTATCCTGGTAATAAAGGTCAAAGAAATACTGCCCCCTAAGCGAATAATTTAAGTTGAAATTATTACTAATAGCAGCCTTAAGATTGGGATTCCCCGCATTGAAATTATTTTCATTCAGAAAATACCTGAAGGGGTTCAGGCTTTCATATTTGGGCCGGGCAATTCTCCTGGCATAATCCAATGTAAGCACGTGGTCTTCAGAAATTGTATGCTGAAAATATGCGGTGGGAAACAGCTCGAAGTAATTTTGATTGTTCACCTCTCCCATAGAATTGGAGATCCCTGAAATATCTGTATACTCACCTCTAAGCCCTGCTTTTACTGCCCATTTTTCCCATTCTTTAGTTATACTGGTATACCCCGCATAAATCTTCTCGTCATATAAAAAGTTGTCTGAAAGGGCGTTTATAAATTCTCTGGAATTGTTGGCGGTATTGAAAAAATCAATTCCGCTTTCAGAATCTATCAAGGAAGCTTTTGCTCCCAATTCAAAACTGGTGCTTCCAAGTGGGGTTTCATAATCTACCTGCGCAGTGATAATATCGATGCTCTGGGCAGCATCTGTCATAAAACTTATCCTGTTAATTACTTCCTCCTGTGGTGAGAAATAAGTTGAAAGCACATCCTGTACCCGCTCCTGTTCATAATTGGTATAATGGACGGTTGAGGAAATTTGGGCACCTTCTTTTTTTAACCGGTGCGTATATTTTAGATTAAGAGCAATATTCTCTTCATCATTTTCGAGTCCGCTCCCGGTTACAAAGGATGAATCCAGTTGAAACTGTGAGTTTCTTATGTGCGTCTCAACCGTATTGTCAAAGAGTTTATTGGGCGAAACCATGGCATTGGCTGAAAGGCTGAGGGTATTGCGGTCATCTATATTATAGTCAAGATTCACGTTGGCATTGTGCGCCTGCGAGGTTGTGGTTCGGTTAAAATCTGTAGTCCAGCGGGAAATAATATCCCCATTAGGCCTCATAAAGTTGATGTGGCTGTCATCATTTTTAAACTCCTTGCGGGGACTAATACTATAGTTTGCAAAGACATTTAGTTTCTCGCTTTTAAAATAATGACTGGTACCAAATTGGTATTTGGGATAAATAGCCTGGGTATAATTTCCATTAATATTTCCCTTGTACCCCGGGGTTAGATTAGTACTGGTCACAATATTCAGGATGGCTCCACCTTCTGCTTCGTATCGTGCAGGAGGATTTGTAATAACTTCAATGGATTTTATATTGGAGGCTGAATAACTCTCGAGCAGGGTTTGTAATTCTGAAGAAGATAAATGCACCTTCCTGTCATTAATATAAACCGCCACTACGTTATTTCGAACAAGTAATTGATTTTGACTTACAATTACCCCGGGAGTTTTCTTCAAAATATCCCAGGAATTTCCGTTGGAAAGCGTTGAATTTTCTACATCAAAAATGATCCTGTCTATACTTCGGGTGATCTTGGGTTTTTTGGCATTTATGGTAATTTCCTGAAGCCCCGCTGCATCCTCCAGTAAAACTGCTATTCCAAAATCCTCATCTTTATCTACCTTAACTGTTTTAAGAAAGTTCTCATAGCCAACAAAACTTATAGATAAAACATAAGTATTCGGTGCGATATTTTCAAAAAGATATTCCCCCGCCTCGTTGGAAACAGCTCCCTTGTAAACAGTTGTAGAATCTGAAGAATTCAATAAAACTACATTGGCAAAAACTACAGGATTCCTATCCTGGTCCTGCACTATACCCTTAACCGAATTTTGAGAATAAGCTTGAAATGAAGAGTACAAA
>CAXAZV010000305.1:0-2854 GCA_963973375.1 uncultured Antarcticibacterium sp. | reverse complement strand
AGCCTTCCCGGGGTAGCCACTAGAATATGTAAACCGTTCTTTAAAAGATTGATCTGGGGCTGCATTGAAGCTCCGCCGAATACAACACCGGACTTTATCCCCGTGAATTTTGCATAGGCCTGAATATTCTGGTCTATTTGTACGGCAAGTTCGCGTGTAGGACTTAAAATAAGAACCGAAAGTTTTTTTGGTTTGCTGTCTTCGCCAAATTTTTTATTTAAAAGCTGCAGCAAAGGGATTGCAAAGGCTCCTGTCTTTCCTGTTCCCGTTTGAGCAGATGCCAACACATCATTACGCCGTAGCACTTCAGGAATTACTTTGATTTGTACCGGGGTAGGAGTGTGATGTCCTAATTCCTCAATTGCATCAAGAATTGGTTTGGAAAGCGGAAGATCATTAAATACCATAAGCAAAATTTAAGCTGTAAAGATAAAGCTATTTTATCAGTAAGCTTAAAAATGAAAAAACGCAATAAAGATATCCTGTTTAATTAATATACAGGACCTGACTATATTTTTTACCATTCGGAAAAACTGAAACAATAAATAGACTTCCACTTTCCTCATCTGGAATATCATCATATTTATCCTCCTCAAGAATATAATTCACGAACTGCGGATTGGTGTTACTATGACCAACCACCAGAACCGTTTTCCCCTTGGTATTCTTTTGAAAATCTTCATCATTCAGTTGAGAAGCATCATAGATCTTAACATCTTTTTGCTGAGAATCGGCAATTTTTTGAGCGGTTGCCTTGGTGCGTTTGTAATTGGAGCTATATATATGGTCAAAGGATATATCCTTAAACACCCCTGCCCATTTTTCAGCCCTTTGAATTCCTGCCGGAATTAATTCGGGATCTCTTTCATTAGGATCTGAAGTATCTTTTTCAGCATGCCTAATAAAATAAAAAACCGTTGCCGACTGTATTACTTTATCTGCTTCCGCAGAAGGATTATTTACTGGGGATTTACAGGCTGTGATTGCCAGGAATAATAACAGGAGTAGATTTTTCATAATAAAGCTATTGTTTAATTTTAGTAATTCCGGGTTCTCTTATTTCTACTTCAAGAAGAATTATTTGGGTGATTTGTTTACCCAGGCTATTAAAGTTATCGTCTGATACCAATACCAGGGTTTTATTCCCGTTTGGAAGATCCGGGCCAAATGTCATCCCCTCAATATTATCAATGATCCTTTCTTTAAGATCCTTCCGTACGCGTTTAAAATCAAAAACAAGTTTCTTTGTTGCCTCACGGAAATCTGCTTTTCTAAGATTTTCGTGCCCCAGTGTATTGGTAGAGGTGCGTGCATCAACATCAAAAAGTCTTACGGTATTACCATTGGTGCCATGTCCTGCGGAAAATGCTCTTTCCATTACCAGGAATCGGTCCGGGGAAAACTCCAAAAGTTCGGTCAATCCATTCACTGCAAAATAAAGCCAGGGTATTTTGGTGATATTTTCTAGTTGCATTACAAATTGCCGGGATGCCTCCCTGGTCTCTTTCTCAAAGCGGGTTATCCTTATTGGAGATTGGGTGTAAAATAATTTTGGCTTTGAACCATCTTTTACCAAAGGCAGTTCCATCCCTGCCCACCAGGCGTTGGTGTCAAAACTCTCTGTAAGGCCTTCAAAAACACCGTTGTTTCTGGGTTGCTGTTCTCCCTCTACCAGAAAATAACCTGGAAGATCATAATGTGAAATATAATTTCCATTCTTATCCACTTCAAATATGGAAGGATCTTTTCCATTTTGAATAGAACCCTCGCTTGTTAGTACGATACGGTCGGTCTGCTCATTATATCTTATTGCCTCAAGGTCCAGGGTTTTATCCTTTAGGAAGGAGGAGGTCCTGTCCAGGGAGGTTACGCTGGTAATGATAACTGTATCAATTT
Organism: uncultured Antarcticibacterium sp.; assembly: GCA_963973375.1. Classification (GTDB taxonomy): domain Bacteria; phylum Bacteroidota; class Bacteroidia; order Flavobacteriales; family Flavobacteriaceae; genus Gillisia. The sequence continues at coordinate 958 of CAXAZV010000305.1, read as the reverse complement.
TTTTTCCATTTAATTCAATGGATGCGGTATAAAACCTGGGGTTGCCAGGGTGGTCACAAACCAGGTGATAGATGCCGTTAGAATAATCAATTCCGGAGAGTCCTCCTACAGTAGAGCCTTCAAACTGAAAATTGGCAGGGATTATAAAATCATCCAGAAAGGTGATTCGAAGGGTGTCATCATAAATCTTTTTAGATGTTCCGCAAGAGGTGGTAAGCAATAGGATTAAGAGAAAAAAGAGCGGTTTTTTCATAAATTCTGATAAAAAATCAAAAATAACAAATCCTTAAGACAAAAATGGGAGTTTCTTGAGACAAATTAGAATGCTTGATAGGTATTTTTATTTATTATTAATTACTAAAACCAATGTTATGAATAATGATCAATTAGAAGGAAAATGGAAACAAGTAAAAGGTAAGTTTAAACAAAGTTATGGAGATCTTACCGATGATGATCTTTACTACTCTGAGGGTAAATTTGACGAAATGTTAGGTAGACTTCAGGAAAAAACCGGAAGGTCTAAAGAAGAACTTAAAGATGAAATAGATCGTTTATAATTTTAATTGTTGTTTTTATAAATAGAAACGGGCTGAAATTTTTCAGCCCGTTTTTTATAATTTAATTTTAAGTTTTAATCAATTCCAATAGCTTCCTGATTCCTGAAAACCAGTGTGCTGTCAAATTCATCCAGGAGAATAATACTGTCTGTGTGAACATTTCCTGAAAGGATCTCTTTAGATAGTTTATTGAGAACTTCGCGTTGAACCACCCTTTTTACCGGCCGGGCTCCATATTGAGGATCAAATCCTTTTTGAGCAAGAAAATTAATTGCTTCTTCTGTGGCGTCCAGAACAATACCCTGTTTCCCAAGCATTTTTCTTACTCCTTTTAATTGTAGGCCCACAATCTCTTTGATGTCCTTTTGAGAAAGGGGAGTGAACATCACAATATCATCTAT
>CAXAZV010000304.1:0-2940 GCA_963973375.1 uncultured Antarcticibacterium sp. | reverse complement strand
TGTGGGGGTATTTTTCCTTTTTCCAGGTTAATAATGTTACCTGTACCATATTTTATGTTTTGGGGGGCAGTGATTTTTTCCATATTACTAAAGTAAAAAAATTGTTAAGACAATCTTAAAAAAAAACCTGTCAACGCGGGTTTCGGTATTAACAATTGCCTGTTAACAACTAAATATTTTTGTTAACAAGGCCAAAAAAATCCGAAGATAAATCCCCGGATTATTTTGAAAGGGTGATGTATAAAGAACTAAGATTTAAATACTCCCATATTAGAATATTTTTCCATTCGTTGATTTACCAAATCTGTTGGTGATAAGTTTTTAAACTCATCTAAAGACGATAATATAGATTTTTTTACAGTCTCAAAAGTTTCTTCCCTATTGCTATGCGCACCACCCAAAGGTTCCTTAACAATCTCATCTATGAGTTTTTGTTTTTTCATATCCTTGGCAGTAAGTTTCAAAGCTTCGGCTGCAATTTCTTTATATTCCCAACTTCTCCATAAGATAGAAGAACAGGACTCCGGGGAAATCACTGAATACCATGTATTTTCGAGCATTAATACCTTATCTCCAACTCCAATTCCCAAAGCACCTCCACTGGCACCTTCTCCTATAATTACTACAATGATAGGCACCTTAAGTTTGGTCATTTCAAAAATATTGCGGGCAATTGCCTCACCTTGCCCACGTTCTTCAGCCTCAAGACCGGGATATGCTCCTGGTGTATCAACAAAAGTTACAACGGGAATACCAAATTTTTCAGCAGATTTCATAAGCCTTAAAGCTTTCCTGTAACCTTCTGGATTGGCCATACCAAAATTACGGTACTGCCTGGTCTTGGTATTATAACCTTTTTGCTGGCCAACGATCATAAAACTCTGGTCTCCAATTTTTCCCAAACCACCTACCATTGCCTTATCATCTTTTACATTCCTGTCCCCGTGAAGTTCAAGAAATGTTCCGCCGCAAATGGCATTGATATAATCCATGGTATATGGCCTGTTTGGATGACGGGAGAGTTGTACCCGTTGCCATGCAGTAAGGTTCTTGTAAATTTCCTTTTTGGTCGCTTCCAGTTTTTTCTCTATCTGCTTGCAAGTAGCAGTTACGTCCACATTACTTTCAGAACCAATATTACAAGCCTTTTGGTGTTGTTCTTCTAACTCTTTAATGGGTAATTCAAAATCCAAATATTCCATATGAAGTTATGGTGTTTTTATTAGCTTACAAATATAACAAACTTTAAAAGGAAGACTTCCTAAGATAACTTATTAATTTTCTTTTTTGTTTTCAAATAACCGTTGAGGATAACGGTAGCAAGGATTAGGGCTGCTCCGTAATAGAACTGCGGGTTCATTTGCTCTTTACTTCCAAAGACAAGAAAAGCCAGAACGATTCCGTAAACCGGTTCCAGATTAATGGTAAGCATAATAGTATAAGGACTTAAATGTCTCATCACTGCAACAGCTGCAATAAACGCATAAGCCGTACAAACCGAAGCAAGGATTAAAAGATATATCCAGTCGCTTGAAGAAAGACTAAAAAACTCCAGATTAAATCCTGTGCTACCATCACCTGAAACAGTTACAAATGCCAGATAGAGACTTATTGCAATAACACCGGTGAAAAGCTCATAGAAGGAAATGACTGAAGGGGCTGCGTGAGCAATTAATTTACCGTTAATCATTGTAAAAACTGCAGAAAGAAAGGCAGATATTAAGCCCAGGATAATCCCAAGAGTATATTCTGTTTCAACCTTAAAAATAATGTATAATCCGGCCATCACAATTAAACCGAAAATTATCTCATACCCCACAAACTTGCGCTTGTAAAAAAGAGGCTCAAGAATAGAAGTGAAAAAGGCCCCCGTGGAAAGTAAAGCAAGGGTTATTGAAACGTTGGAAACCTTAATTGCACCAAAAAAAGTAAGCCAATGAAGGGCGATAATTATGCCTGCGATTATTAAAATAAGGAGCTTTTTTGGAGCCACCCGCATATTCTTTTTCTTCCACCATATCCATAAAAAAATGAAACCGCTGGCTAGTAACATACGGTACCAAACAAGCGGAACGGCATCTATTGAAATAAGCGCCCCTAAAACGGCCGTAAACCCCCAGATAAAAACTATTACATGAAAATGAAGGTAACTTTTTAATTTATCGCTTAGCATTGTAGAGGAGATAAATGGCCAATATCCCGAACAGTACATTAGGGAACCAAACAGCAATTATGGGCGAGAAAGTAGACTGCTCTGCCATAGTACCAAAAACCTTGTCAAAAAATATAAATACAAATGCGAGGGTAATACCCACTGCCAGGTTTACCCCCATTCCCCCACGTCTTTTACGCGAAGAAACTGCTACAGCTATAATAGTAAGTATAAATGCAGAAACCGGTAAACTCCAACGCTTGTAAGCAACAACAAGATACCGGTTCATATTCCCGGAGCCCCTTCTTCTTTCCTGTTCAATAAAATTTTGCAACTCCCGGTGATTAAGAGTTTCGGCTATATATGAAACAGGGGTAAGTTGGTCAAACTCGAAAGGCAAAAGGGTATCTTTTGTACGTTCATGAAAGATCTCATCCTCCCCTTTACCAATAACCCGGGTATTCACATTTGTGAGCTTATAGGAATTGGTAGAATCTATATATTGTAATCTGGATGCACTTATTTTAAACACTAGCTTATTGCCATCAAAATGTTCCAAAGTGAAATTCCGGGCCGATTTTGTGGCAGGCTGAAAATTGCTGGCATAAATATACTCTTCATCATTGATTTGCCGGTATACATCACTGGTTTCCTGGATCTCTGCACCACTTTTGAGATAGGTATATTTAAACTCATTAAACCCTTTACTGGCTGAAGGTGCCAGGTATTGGCTCAAAATCAGAGCTCCAATTGTAACAATAGTTGCTCCTATAAGATAAGGACGTAAA
>CAXAZV010000303.1:0-2941 GCA_963973375.1 uncultured Antarcticibacterium sp. | reverse complement strand
TTCCCTGTTTAAAATAAGGTCTCCATTTCTCCGGGGTAGCGGGATCCAGGTAGTAAACTATAGGTTTTACGGGTTCTACCAGTTCCCCTCGCTTATAAGCTTCTACGTCTTTGGGCTCCAGGCGCCACCTGCGTATGATCTTATAATCATCGGCCTTCAGTTCCTCTGAATCATAATTGAATTTCTTTATGGTGAACCAACCTACCCTGTCATCGGCCAGCCTGGGCTGCATCTTATCATCTGGCAGCAACACCATAGACTGGTTCATTAAAAGAGAGATAGTACCCGCCTGGTCTCTTTCGGGTGGCTCTTCAGCTTCATAGGTCATCAAATGCTTCACCTCTATATTCTTGGGAAAAGAGTGTGCAGATTCTATATAAGACCGGCTTTGATCCAGTTTTTTAACTTTATACTGTTTTTTTAAAGAAGAGGAGATGCCGTTAATGGCTTCAATATCATTTTCATAAAGGCTGTTCACTTCCACTACCACCGCATTGGAATCAGGATTTAGCGACACCACCTTTGTGCTGTATAGAATGGGAAAAAAGTTATTGGCAGTTACAGATTGATAAATGGGAGATCCTTCATCGCTCTGGTTCTCAAAGCTTATTACCTTCAAATCTACATTATTGCCCCTGCGGGTCCAGCGTACCACTTGTTCATTTACTTTAGAACCGGCATTTACATACCCACCCCCAAAGCCGGATGGCACTTTTGCGATCCGGCTCACCAACAGCATGTCTTTCTCAAATAGATTCGTAGGAATTTCAAAATAAAGCTTATCCCCTACAAAATGGGTGATAAACAAGCCTTCATCACTTTTAGCATCGGGCGTAATGACATCTTTATATGCCTTTAGGTCTCCATTGCTCTTTTTTGGCGCAGCGGGCTGTGGGGTTTGGGCCACCTGCCCCTGGCTCTGGCAGCCCAAACTTATTACCGCCACCAATCCAATTACCGATAATTTTTTAATCATTCTTATATTGGTTTTAAAGTTTTCAAGATAAGAAAAGGATTAAAAAACCGGCAGAGAAAAACAGGAATCCATTAAAATTTATGATTTGTCCTACCTTGCGAGATATCCTCCATCTATTGGATAATAAGCCCCGGTAGCAAATGAAGATTTTTCACTTGCCAGCCAAAGGAAAAGTTGGGCCACCTCATTTACCTCTCCCAGACGACCTATAGGGTGCAGTGCAATTATCTGGTCCAGTTGTTCCTTCTCCAGTTGCTCCAGCAGCGGAGTTTTGATAAAACCCGGCCCAACCGAATTCACCCGAATGCCCTGAGAGGAATATTCAAGAGCTGCACTTTTGGTAAGTCCAACTACCCCGTGTTTGGCAGCAACATAAGCTGCACTTTTAGCAAAACCCACATTCCCTAAAATGGAAGCCACATTGATAATAGAACCACTCACATTTTTAAGCATCGCAGGGATCTGGTATCGCATCCCATAAAAAACACCCGAAAGATTGATGGCAATAACTTTGTCCCAGTCCTCAATGCCATATTCCCCCACAGGAGCCATAGCACCACCAATTCCTGCGTTGTTTACAGCTATATCGAGTCGGCCAAAAGTTTTCAGGGCTGCTTCAACACTTTTTTCTGAATCTTCAGCCACAGATGTATCTGCCTTGATGAAAACACCTTTCCCACCGTTATTCTTTATTTCCTCCAGCACCTTATTACCTGCCTCTTCATTTATATCACTTAGTACAACTTTTGCTCCTTCCTTTGCAAATAACATTGCTGTACCCTCTCCTATCCCCGAACCTGCGCCGGTGATCAATGCAACCTTTCCCTCTAATTCCATAATAAATATTTTAAATATTAATTGATCTACCCTAATTCTTTAAAATTAGTTCCTTTACTTTAATTTCTCAATGATATCCATCAGGTTATACTTTTTTATAACTTTCCGAAGAAATTTAAATTTCAGCATGAAAACAGTTTTTCAAATTCTCATCCTTCTTTTCCTTTGTAATGTAAATGCCCAGGAAAACACCTTACCTCCAAATTTTGTGTATGTGCAGGATATAATCCCAGATGTTGTGCTGGAAATGAGATATGCCGGAGATAATAATTTTATTGGAATGTCCATAAATGGGTATAACAAGCCCGTGGCTATCCTGTCCCGGCCTGCTGCTATAGCCCTTGCAAAAGTGCAGAAGGAACTCATGGAAAAGGGATATTGTCTTAAAATATTCGATGCTTACAGGCCACAAAGGGCTGTAAACCACTTTATATCCTGGGCTCAAAATCCTGGGGACACCCTTAAAAAAGCACAATTTTATCCCGAGGTGGATAAAAAAGACCTGTTTTCTCTGGGCTACATTTCAACGCGCTCCGGGCATTCCCGAGGCAGTACTTTAGATCTTGGTATAGTTGATCATAAAAGCGGGAAAGAAGTAGATATGGGCGGGGCATATGATTTTTTCGGTGAACGCTCCCATCACAATTATTCCAAAATTACCGAAACCCAGAAAATGAATCGCAGCATCCTTAAAAATGCGATGATGAAGTATGGATTTCAGCCTTATTCCCAGGAGTGGTGGCATTACACCTACCAGCCGGAACCTTATCCAAATACCTATTTTGATTTTGTTGTTGAGTGATTTTCTGAAATAGCCCTATTAATTTATATCCGGAGGCAAGTTCGCGGTTCCTTCAAAAATATATTTCACAACAGCATTAAACTTTTGTTTCCTATATTGGTCTAATACGAGTTCATTCATTCTTCTAATACAAATAAATATGTTAAAAAAATTCGGTTTAAGTATCGTGCTGATGGCTGGAATGTTCAGTTTAGCCGGGGCACAGACGAAACTAGTGGAAAAGGTCACCAAAAAAGGTGATGAGCTGGTAATTCCCTATGAAAAATATCAACTTTCCAACGGTCTTACCTTAATTGTGCACGAAGATCATTCAGATCCCGTAGTGC
>CAXAZV010000302.1:0-2979 GCA_963973375.1 uncultured Antarcticibacterium sp. | reverse complement strand
TTATAATTGATTCATCAATAGCTTCTGTAGATAATTCCTCATTTTTTACTTTAAAGCTAATCTCTTTTACAGCGTGTATTAATTCTTCCCTAGATCCATAACTCAAAGCCAGGGTAAGTGTCATTCTAGAATTCGCCTTGGTTTTTTCAATAACTTCATTAAGTTCTTTCTGCGCTTTTTTTGGCAAGCTTTTCAAGTTACCTATCGCATTAAGCTTAATATCATTCTTTAAAAGTGTTTTAATTTCCTTTTTTAGAGAAGAGACGAGAAGTCGCATTAGCGTATCCACTTCTAACTTTGGTCTATTCCAATTTTCGGTAGAGAAAGCGTAAAGTGTTAGATTTTTGACACCTATTTCTGCAGCACCTTCTACAACATCACGTACCGCTTTAGTGCCTTCTTCATGTCCAAAAGCCCTCAAAAAGCCTTTTTGCTTTGCCCATCTGCCATTCCCATCCATTATAACAGAAATGTGTTTAGGTAAACTGTCTAGATTAATCTTTTCTTTGAACATTTTATTATCTGCAATAACATGGTTTTTTCCCAAAGGTAAAGGTTAAGGTTATACCAGAGAAAACATACCAGTCTTTTGTATTGGTATTTCCAAATTCTCTTGGAGGATCTCTTCTCCCAAGCAATTCTTGAGGATTGCAGCTCCAATTATTTTAGGGGTAAAGGTTTGTTTGTATCCAAAAATCAACGGAATGGCAAAATCATAATTATTACCCTGTGGCTCTAAAACTCCACTATTAGGAAGATCTGCACTAAGGTAATGGTGCTTATTATTAAAATAGGTAATCCCTGTGTAAAGGTATGGTGTGCCTTGTATATATGCATCATTAAGATCGAATGAATAGAAATTGAACTCTATTCCTAAAGAGGCTTCGGCTATATGATTAGTAAAGCTATATCCTCTTTCCTGTCTTCTTACTTCATTAGATTTAGAATCATCTGCCTCAATATTAGCGTATAATAAGGTGAATCTAAGACTATGTCTTTCACTTCTGTTCCATTTTGCAATTGCACCTCCAACAAATGTATTTGGATTAATGAAAGAAGATTTACCTACATCTCCAATGTAATTAGCACCACCAATAAATGGTCCTATTTCGAAGGTTTGGGCTACAGTAGATTTAGAAAAAGCAAACATAATAATTAGTAATATCAGGTGCCTCATAGATTTTCAAAAGTTTGCAAATATAACAATAATGTTTGCCCCACAATAATTTGAGCGGGTTTGTCTAAGCTTATAAACAAAAATTGCAGGGTTTTATTGTTTAATTTCTGCGGTCTTCACCCCATAATAATTTTTTTCTCAGGGTTTGCAGAAAGCTGTCTTTATGTAACTCTACCATGCTTATTTTAAAAGGCGCGGTTTTAATGGTTATTAAAGTGTCATTGCTTAAGGTTGCTATACGGGAATCCATAGATACCAGGAAAAAATTCTCTCTCCCAGATACTTTTAATTTAATGGTTGTGGTATCCTGGATCACCAAAGGCCGGGCATTAAGGTTGTGCGGGGCAATTGGGGTGATCACCAATGCATTGGTGGTGGGCACAATTACGGGCCCGCCACAGCTTAGGGAATAACCGGTTGACCCTGTAGGGGTTGAAATTATCAATCCATCTGCCCAATAGGAGGTGAGGCAATGGTCGTCCAGCCAGGTTTCCACTGTGATCATGGAGGTGGTATTCTTACGGCTTACCGCAATTTCATTAAGGGCAAAATTATTCTCGCCTATTTCATCACTTCCGGGATTGGTTTCAATGCATAAAACCGTTCTTGGAGATATGCTGTATTCCTTTTTTAGAATTGAGGAAATGGTCGCTTCTATTTCTTCTTTTTGGATGGTGGCAAGAAATCCAAGCCTTCCGGTATTAATACCCAAAATAGGAATATTAAGGTCCCGGATATAATTTATAGATTTAAGAATGGTCCCGTCACCTCCAATGCTGAAGAACAGGTCATATGAGGAATCCAATTCCTCAAAAGTGCTGAAATGGCTGTACTCTCTTTTTACAGTTTTGTTAAGCTGTATAAGACTAAGGAAATTCTTCTCTATGACCACGTTTATATTTTCGCGGTCCAGAGCTGTTAGAAGTTCCTCGATATACCTTCCCGAATCTGCATGATAAAATTGCCCGTAGATCCCTACTTTCATTGATTATATGTTAAGGTATTTGTCAAGGTATTGAGAGCGGTCCTCCAGGTTTTGGTTGTAGCTGTCTTCCTGGTGTTCTGAAACCACCGTATAGCCATACCTGCGAAAGGTTTGCAGGATCTCATTGATGCCGGAAGTGCTTAATTTTATGGTAATTTGGGTAATGTCATTTTCTTTGGAAGAAATAAATACCCCCAACAGCGCTGCATTATGAGATTCTATAATCTGCCCTATTTCACTAAAAGAATAATCGCGGGCCCCTTTTTCTAAAACTATGATCCCACCAGACTCATTTAAAAAGGAGGTCTCGTTAAAGCAATGAAGGATATCGTGCAATTCGAGGTACCCCAGGTATTTGTTCTCGTGAGATAATACCGGAAGAAGGTTGGCCTGGTTAAGGGCAAAAGTTTGCAGGGTTTCCAGCCAGTGGTCGTCTTCCCTGGCAAAAAATCCTGTAAGTGTATATTGATACTGGGCAACGGTTTTTTCTGGTTCAAAACTGCGAATGTCATTTTCAGAGATACAACCAAGGTAAACCCCGTCATTCTCTATGGGAAGATGAGTATAGGTGTATTCATTAAAGATCTTTTGAAGATCGCCTATCTTATCTCCCAGGTGACAAATTTCAACCTCGTTAAGAATGTAACTTTCAATGCTCATTATTCCGCCTCATTTTTATGCAAATTAATTAAAATAAAATTCATTAAGGCCCCTTCATGTTTGTATTTTTGTTAATTCAAAACAAAATATAATGACTCACTTAAGTGTAAATATCAACAAAATTGCCACTTTAAGAAATGCCCGTGGAGGGAACGTG
>CAXAZV010000301.1:0-3010 GCA_963973375.1 uncultured Antarcticibacterium sp. | reverse complement strand
TCCCTGTAACAAAGCGGCCATGGCATGTCCTGAACTGCATCCCAGTTAGTAAGAGTTTTTTCGATATATTGCAACAAATCATACCTGTCTTCAAACTTCAAAAGATTCTTATCACCCCCATAAACCCGATAGCTCAAACGCTCCAAAGCATTTTCTAGTGATGTAGTTCCAGTTTTCTGAAACCCAATGACAAAAACTTTATTTTTCTCTCCCATTTGCCGAAATTTCTGAAGCTAATATAGTTTTAAAATAAGACCCAAGTGTAAGATGATCCTCCCATAGTTTCCGGTTACTTATCAAAAGGCTCTCGAAAGCTTGTGGGTTCAGGTTATTATGAAAATCCCTGATTTTTTTTCCAATATTTTTTATTTCACTCTTTTCTACCCAAACCACGTGCTTCTTCCATTCTACATAAACAGGAATTCTTCCCATTGCCAGGGTTTCATAAAACCTGACTGAATAATTTCCCGAGCCCCTTGCACAAAGCACATAATCTGAATCTCTTAAATTATCATAGAACTCCAATACTGTGCGATGGGAAATATCGTGCATTACACCTGCCCTGTAATCTTTTCTAACAATAAAATTTGTTTTCACCTGTGTAGATTTTGTGAGAATTTTCAATATTCTTCCTCTAAAATAAGAACTCGACAAAAATTGCTGTGGCTCTTCATTCCTTAGACCCAGTCGGGATTTCAGATTTTGAATTTCAATTTTCAATAATTCTTTCCCTGCATCTGTTTTAGATGATTTTGCAAAACCACAAAAACCCACGACAGGTTTTTCAGCATAACATCTTAAAGAGATTGGTGCGGAGTGGTAAAATGCTTTTAATGGATCTTGTATAAAAGGTGGGATCACAAGATCATGCCCCCTGCTGGTCCTTGTATTCCTGGATAATCTGAATAAAAAAACATTGGATAATACCGGGATTTTATAACTTTTGTCCCCGGCGTTATAAATGAATATTTTTTTTCTAAGCCGAGAACAATTATCTATAAATTCTAATGCTAGTTCTTTTTTACCAGTGTCCACATAATAATTCCAGGACATGGGAAGTATTAGAACGTCTGCAAGCGCTGGATCATCAACAAACATTATATCATTGGAAGATAATCCATACAAATCAATTCGTTCCTTATCGGTGAATCCCCGGTTTTTCAAAAAAGGTTTTAGGAGAGGGAAAATTTGCCCCCTGTACCTGGGGTCATAAAGGTCTTCCGGGTAAAAAATCTTCGCCTTTTTCATTTCATCCTTTAAATATGGTAAAACTTCTGAAATTCCTGTTATTGTCTCAAGTGAAAAATTCTCTTTTCCCATTTGAACCAAAAAATGTATATATTCGGAAACTGCTTTAGTAAATGTAAGCACATCCATAATTTTATTAGCCAGTTTTTCTGTTGAAAGAGTGTCTAAATAACAATAGCGTTCTTCCTCTTTTCTATCCACGACTCTTGTTATTATCCATTCAAAATCGATATTTCTTTTTTGAAGCTTTTTGGCTGTAACAACTGAAAATAATAAGTGAGATGCTCATACTTCAGAAACGAAAACGGAATTTTTGATCTATCTCTCAAGTACACGAAGAAATTTATTATAAATTATTTCCTTATCAAAATTTTGGTTGTATAGATCCTCGTAAAAAGAATTATTTAATTCATTTCCCTTCTCAAATTTTAGCAGTTTAGACCCTAATTCGTTCGGGTCCTCCGGATCAAATGTAATTACATTTAAATTCTCCCTTCCTTTTGTTAGATATTCAAGGGCTCCAAATTTTTTAGAAACTAATACTGGTCGTCCAAGGGAAAGTGTTTCTATTAAAACTAATCCAAAAGATTCAAACAAGCTGGGAAGGACTATCAGGTTCATCTTCTTGTAAAAATCTACCATTTCTTCAGAACTTAATAGCCCTATAAACTTGATTTCGTTTTCTAATTTCAATTCAATAACTTTTGCTTTCAAGGTCTCTTTATGAGGCCCCTCTCCTGCAAAAAAAACCTTTATTTTTCCGGAAAATTCATATTTAAATTTTGCAATGGCATTTACTAAAACTAATTGGTTTTTATCAACTGTTATACGTCCCGGACAGCCAATAAGGAAGACATTATCTTCACAATTTAATGGAACAGGAGAGGATTCTAAATTTTTGAAATTGGACCAATAAGGTATTTCGAAAATACGTGATCTTTCTACTCCATCCAAAGTAAACCTTTCGTCTCCTAATTGCCTGGAATTTACGACCATTTTATCTGCCAATCTATATATATTCTTTTTTATAAAGTTTTTTAAAAATCGCGGGGGTATCTGATCTTTCATAGTATGAGACCAAACAATGTTTTTTTTTATTCCTAATAATGTACCGGCTATTAAAGAAGGACTCACATAAGTAAAATTGGAAATAACCACATCAGGCTTATTTAATTTGATGAAGCGAAAAATCTCTACATAGTTATGTAGAAATCCACCCTTTTTATTTATTATTATCTGTACCCCTTCTTTAACTTGCCTTCCCAAATTTTTCTTTAAGCAAAACACAAAAACATCGTGGCCATCTTTTACTAATCTGGAACTTATTTCCATGAAAAAATTCGAAATTACCCCCCTGTTTTGAGTAAATAAAAACACTACTCTCATATATTTAATTATTACAATCCAAAAATTTTAATATAAGTAAAACTTTTGAAATGCCTTTTGTTGTTTCTTAATTGTAAAATTCTCTTTTACCCTTTGAACTGCATACTTTGAATAATTGGACCGTTCTGATTTTGTCAAGGAAAGCACTTCCATTATTTTCGTTGCCATTTTTTCTGCTGAAAGAGCATCTACTAAAAAACCTGATTTCTTATCCTGAATATTTTCAGGTAGTCCCCCAGTAGAAAATGCAATACACAGCTTTCCTAAAGCCTGTGCTTCTAAAACAGAATTACAAAATCCCTCACTTAAACTGGTTTGAACATAAATATCTGCATCTTTTATTTTCTGAAGTGCTTTAGAATGAGGAAGCGCTCCT
>CAXAZV010000300.1:0-3046 GCA_963973375.1 uncultured Antarcticibacterium sp. | reverse complement strand
TAAGATCGGCACTTATGAAGCTTAAAATGGAATCCACTTTAACAGCAAAAATGGCTGCCCGGGGGGTAAAACCTTCCGAAACGCCCCCGTCAAAGATCACCATAAAAATAAAAGATTAAAGCCCTGTGGCAACTACTGAAAAACACATATTAAACAGACTGTATCTCGTAGCCGGGCTTATGTTCATTTTTGCCGTGGCGGTAGCAGTACAGTTGCTCAATATTCAGATAGTTGACGGCGAAAAATACAATCAGCTGGCAGAAGAGCGCGCCTACCGAAATTTTACTATTCCAGCCAACCGCGGGAATTTGTATGATACCAATGGAAACCTTTTGGCTACTTCCATCCCTAAATATGATATCCGTTTTGATGCGGTTACCGTAACCGATAAAAATTTTGGGGATAACGTGGTTGGATTATCACGGGGACTTGCAAAAATGTTTGGAAAAAGTGAGGGGCACTGGGTACAGGCTTTGCGTACTGCAAGGGCAAATAAACACCGGTATTTTCTTATAGCACGCAACCTGGGCTATTCTGATTATTTAAAGGTAAAAAGTTTACCCATGTTTAACCTGGGAACCTATAAAGGTGGAATGATCATGGAACAACGCACGGTGCGCGAGCATCCACTGGGAGCTATGGCGGCAAGAACCGTGGGTTATGATAGAAGGGATGAGCAGGGTTACTCAACCAGGGTTGGCCTGGAAGGAGCCTTTAGCCCGTTTCTGGAAGGAACAGACGGCCACAGGCTGAAACAAAAAATAGCCAAAGGACAGTGGAAACCTATAAGCGACAATAATGAGGTGGAGCCTAAGGATGGATATGATGTGATCTCCACTATAGATGTGAATATTCAGGATATTGCACATCACGCTCTTTTAGCCCAGCTCGAAAAATATGAAGCAGACCACGGGACCGTGGTGGTTATGGAAACCAAAACGGGTGAAATAAAAGCGATCTCCAATTTAGGCCGTACCGCACAGGGAACCTATTTTGAAAAACTCAATTATGCCGTTGGAGAAACCCATGAACCGGGTTCCACTTTCAAATTAATGGCGATGGTAGTTGCGCTTGAAGATAAAGTAATTGACACCAGCACCATAGTGGATACCCAGGGTGGAATTATGACCATTCGCCGTAATCATGTAAGAGATTCTAAAAAAGGGGGTTATGGTGAGATATCTGCCGCCCGTGCTTTTGAAGTTTCTTCCAATGTGGGAATAGTTAAACTTATCTATGATAATTACAAGGACAAACCTCAAAAATTCATAGACGGCCTAAACCGGATGAACCTGAACAAGGAACTGGGAATTTCTATTAAAGGAGAGGGAAAACCTTACATCCCCAGTCCCGGTGACAAAACCTGGTCTGGATTATCCCTTCCATGGATGGCCTATGGATATGGAAGTGTACAAATCACGCCGCTTCAAACCCTTACTTTTTATAATGCCATTGCCAATGACGGGGTAATGGTAAAGCCGCGGTTTATCAAGGAGATAAGAGAATGGGATAAGGTGATTGTGAGTAATGAGATGCAGGTGCTCAATCCCGCTATTTGTTCCAAAGAAACCATAAGCAAGGTTAAGGAAATGCTTAAAAATGTTGTGGTAAGGGGAACGGCAAAAAGTCTTTACTCTCCCAACTTTTCTATGGCAGGGAAAACAGGAACCGCGCAAACCGAATACTGGAAAGAAGGCTGGGCTGCAAACAGGCAGTACATTTCTTCCTTTGTGGGTTATTTTCCTGCGGAAGACCCTAAATACACGAGTATAGTTATTATTCATAAACCCAATAACAAAATTGGGATCTATGGAGCCGATGTTAGCGGGCCGGTTTTTAAAAGAATTGCACAAAAGATCTATACCGATACTCCGGTGGAAGATGAGTTGGAATCCCTTGAAATTGATAACAGATTAATTAAAGGAGATTTTGAAAAATTCTATACCACCGCCCAAAAGAATAAGAAATTAATGCCAGATGTAACCGGAATGCCTGTAATGGATGCTATATCTATACTGGAAAACCTGGGGTTAAAAGTACAAATCAAAGGAAATGGTACAGTAAAAAACCAGTCAATTGCCCCGGGTGCAAAAATAAAGATTAACCAGAAAGTAGATTTAAGTTTAAGTTGAAAGATTTAAAAGACATATTATATAAAGTGCCAATGGAGGCTGTTGTGGGAAGTACCGCAGTTACCGTCAATGGCATTCAGTTTGATTCCCGTAAAGTGGAATTCAACGATGTTTTTGTAGCTGTAAGAGGTACCATTGTAGATGGGCATAAATTCATCTCAACCGCTACCAACCAGGGTGCCATAGCAATAATATGTGAGGAGCTTCCGGAAAAGATAGTGAATGGTATTACTTACGTTCAGGTGCAAGATTCCCAGATGGCGCTTGCTTATATGGCTGCCAATTTTTACGATAATCCTTCAGCAAATTTAAAATTAGTAGGTGTTACCGGTACAAACGGTAAAACTACTATTGCTACATTATTATATAGCCTTTTTACAAAGGCGGGTTTTAAAGTAGGTTTATTATCTACAGTGAAAGTAATGATCGCCGATAAAGAATTGGCGGCAACCCATACTACCCCAGATCCTTTGGTTATCAATTCTCACTTAAAAATGATGAATGATGAGGGAGTGGAATTCTGTTTTATGGAAGTTAGCTCTCACGGGATAGCACAAAAACGTACTTCGGCTTTGGAATTTGCCGGCGGGGTTTTTACCAACCTTTCCCATGACCACCTGGATTACCATAACACTTTTGCTGAATACCGTGATGTAAAAAAATCCTTTTTTGACAAGTTGCCTGCTTCAGCATTTGCCCTTGTAAATGTAGATGACAGGAATGGGCTTGTCATGATTCAGAATACTAAGGCCAGAAAATATACTTACGCCCTGAAATCTTATGCAGATTATAGTGCGCAGATCCTTGAAAACCAATTTAGCGGATTGCTGCTTAAGCTTAACGGAAATGAAGTTTGGTCCAAGCTTATAGGCACTTTCAACGCATATAATTTATTGGCAATTTATGCCGTAGGG
>CAXAZV010000299.1:0-3073 GCA_963973375.1 uncultured Antarcticibacterium sp. | reverse complement strand
AACAAAACCAGCAACAATCAATGAACTCCCGCTTCCCAATAACCCCAAGGCCATCTCCTAAGCGGCTGCAAATATACACCGCTTTTTTTCTTACAAACAAACTTTATTTGAAGTTTTTTGAAATAAAAAACAAGGCTAATTCTAACGTGCTGAAGCTGTGTTTGCTACCACCTCCAATTACATTATGCCAGGTGAAAAAATTTCACTTTCATTCTATATATATAAGTCAATATATATAATAAGTATACCGCTACATTATATCAAGCAAAGCATACTCCAGCAAAACATATGAGTATTTCAGCAAAAATAGGGGGAACACCCCAGTTATTAAATAGTATTATATCTCCTTCTATATTGTACAGCCACATTTATCCTATTATATTTGCCCTATATTAAATTGTGATAATGATAAAGATAAGTTTGCCAGACGGCACAATAAAGGAGTTTGAAAGTGGCAGCACTCCAATGGATGTAGCTTTCAGCATTAGCGAAGGCCTGGCCAGAAATGTGATTTCAGCAAAATTCAACGATACAACCGTTGAAACCACTACCCCATTAACAAAAGATGGCAGCCTTACTTTATTTACCTTTAATGATACTGAAGGCAAAAAAGCATTTTGGCATTCCACCTCTCACGTAATGGCGCAGGCCATTGAACAGCTTTATCCCGGGGTTAAATTAACCATAGGCCCTGCAATTGAGCGAGGCTTTTATTATGATATAGATTTTGGAGAACATAAGATCTCTGAAAATGATTTTAAAAAGATCGAGGATAAAATGCTGGAGATTGCCCGTGGAAAGCATGAATTCAAGATGAGATCTTCCAGTAAGGAAGATGCATTAAAATTTTATTCCAAACAGGACAATCCCTTCAAGGTAGAACTTATAGAGAACCTGGAAGATGGAACTATAAGCTTTTGTGACCATGACACTTTTACCGATCTTTGCCGCGGAGGCCATATTCCAAATACCGGAGTAATTAAGGCAGTAAAATTAACCAGTGTTGCGGGAGCTTACTGGAGAGGAGATGAAAAGAACCCACAACTCACAAGAGTTTATGGAATTTCTTTCCCTAAACAAAAAGACCTTAAAGAATACCTGGAGCTTCTGGAAGAAGCAAAAAGACGGGATCACCGTAAACTGGGGAAAGAGCTTGAACTTTTTACATTTTCAGCAAAAGTGGGTCAGGGATTACCCCTCTGGCTTCCCAAAGGGGCAGCCTTAAGGGAGCGACTGGAAAACTTCCTGAAGAAAGCGCAGAAAACTGCCGGTTATGAAATGGTTATCACCCCGCATATTGGCCAGAAAGAGTTATATGTTACCTCCGGTCACTATGAGAAATATGGGGCAGATAGTTTTCAGCCCATTAAAACTCCTAATGAAGGGGAAGAATTCATGTTAAAACCCATGAACTGTCCGCATCACTGCGAAATTTACAATTCCTCTCCCTGGAGCTACAGAGATCTTCCTAA
Source organism: uncultured Antarcticibacterium sp. (assembly GCA_963973375.1). Classification (GTDB taxonomy): domain Bacteria; phylum Bacteroidota; class Bacteroidia; order Flavobacteriales; family Flavobacteriaceae; genus Gillisia. The sequence goes on along the minus strand of CAXAZV010000299.1, from coordinate 1,601 downwards.
ACGTTTTGCTGAATTTGGAACGGTATATAGATATGAGCAAAGCGGGGAATTACATGGGTTAACAAGAGTTCGCGGGTTTACACAGGATGATGCACATATCTTTTGTACTCCGGACCAACTTGATGAAGAATTTAAAAAAGTAATTGATCTTACTTTATATGTATTTGAATCTTTAGGATTTAATGATTTTACCGCCCAGGTTTCCCTGAGAGATCCTGAGAATAAGGCGAAATATATTGGTAGCGATGATGTTTGGGAAAAGGCCGAAAGCGCAATCATTTCTGCAGCAAATGAAAAAGGTTTAAACTATGTAGTTGAAACCGGTGAAGCTGCTTTTTACGGTCCAAAACTGGATTTCATGGTAAAGGATGCCTTGGGAAGAAGCTGGCAGCTGGGTACTATTCAGGTAGATTATAACCTTCCTGAAAGATTTGATCTTACTTATAAGGGAAGTGACAATGAAATGCACCGCCCTGTTATGATCCACCGGGCACCATTTGGAAGTATGGAACGTTTTGTTGCTGTGCTACTTGAGAATACCGGCGGGAACTTTCCTTTGTGGTTAATGCCTCAACAGGCTATTATTCTCTCACTCAGTGAGAAATATGAAAAATACTCACAAAAAGTTTTGAGTTTGCTGGAAAATCACGAAATTCGCGCCCTGGCTAATAACCGCAATGATACTATTGGCAAGAAGATACGGGATGCTGAAATGAGCAAGGTCCCGTATATGTTGATAATAGGAGAGCAGGAAGAGAAAGATGGTACAGTTTCTGTACGCAAGCACGGGGAAGGTGATCTTGGCACAATGTCAATAGAAGACTTTACCCAATTAATAAATAACGAGATAAAAAGAACGCTTAAAGCGTTTAAAGTTTAATTAAAATTATATAGCCATAGCAATACGTAGAAAAAGATCCAAGCGACCGCTTAGAGAGATTAAAGAAGATCAACACCGCATTAATGCGAAAATCCGTACAGATGAAGTTCGCCTTGTAGGTGAAAATGTTGAAATTGGAGTCTATCCAATTAAAAGGGCATTGGAAATAGCTGAAGAACAAGGATTGGATTTGGTGGAAATTTCTCCAAACGCTAACCCTCCTGTAGCCAAAGTTATGGACTACAAGAAATTTCTCTACGAGCAAAAGAAGAGGGAGAAGGTTTTAAAAGCGAAAGCCACAAAAGTAGTGGTAAAGGAAATTCGTTTTGGACCTCAAACCGATGATCATGACTACGATTTTAAAAAGAAGAATGCCGAAAAATTCCTTAAGGACGGAGCCAAATTAAAGGCCTTTGTATTCTTTAAAGGACGGTCTATTGTTTTTAAAGACCAGGGGCAAATTTTATTGCTGCGTCTTGCACAGGACCTTGAGGAAGTGGGCAAAGTAGAACAAATGCCAAAACTGGAAGGTAAACGTATGACTATGTTTATGTCTCCAAAGAAAACGAAATAAGAACGGTAATTAATAAATCAAAAGAGCATGCCTAAGATGAAAACAAAATCCAGTGCCAAGAAGCGTTTTAAGCTTACTGGTACCGGTAAAATCAAAAGAAAGCACGCGTTTAAAAGTCACATCTTAACAAAGAAGTCTAAAAAACGT
>CAXAZV010000298.1:0-3083 GCA_963973375.1 uncultured Antarcticibacterium sp. | reverse complement strand
TAGATGAAGTGTACCGCAAAGCGCTGGCGATCACAATTTCAGAAACTGTGGAAGCCTGTCCCGGTAATTGCGGTAATGAAGAGCGAATTGAATTTATTCGCAAACAATTTCCCGACCTTGAGCTTAACAGCCTTACCGATAAAATGAAGGAGATTGATGAACTTAAACGAAGGCTGGAATCTTACATTTCCGAAAATAGATCAGAGTAAAACATTCAAAAATTTTCCATTTAATTTTAATACTAATAAAAATCTGTCGTAAAAAAGCAGGTTTTTTTATTTGGAGACCACCCCGGTTCCGCTCTTATCTTTGGATTGTTCTTTAATAAGAAGGATAAAACTGATTGTTAATTTAAATTCAAAAAAAAATGAAAAGACAAATAGAAATATTTACGGCAAATTGTCCGGTTTGTGATCCGGTTGTAAAAATGGTGAAAGAGTTGTCCTGCGATAGTTGCGAGATTACCACCTATAACCTGGTAGAACAATGTGAGGATAAGACCTGTATAGACAAAGTGCAGGAGTACGGTGTAAAGAGAATTCCCGCGGTGGCGGTTGATGGAAAATTGCTTGAGTGCTGTACAAACAATGGTATAAGCAAAGAAAAACTTATCGAATCAGGAATAGGAAAAGCCAGTTAGCAAAACCATTGTACTGAAATTAAAATCTGAAACTTTTTATGGCAGCCATTTTTGGCTGCCTTTTTTTTTAATCAAATTAAAATGTTAAATCTTTATTAATCGGCTTGCCTACCCCCCGGGCTATGAGTCGATATTTGAAAAGAGGTTCGGCTCTTAATCTTTTATTTCTGATTTCCGAGCAAATCAGGAAGTAACTAAAACCATTTAAATTATGAAACCATTAAGTTCAGAAATGCAAAAATGTATCGATGATTGCAACGCCTGCATTACTGCGGCGAGAATTTGCCTTGACCAACATTTGGGGGAACCCGACATGAAACAATGCCACAAATTTTGTCTGGATTGTATTGCTTTATGCAGTGCGTGCGTCCAGCTATTAGCCAGCCAGTCTGATTACTCAAAACGTGTTTGCGGAATTTGTGCCGACTTATGTAAAGCCTGTGCTGATGAATGTGCAAAGTTTGACAGTGAAGTTTGCCAGCAATGCGCAGAAAAATGTCGAACCTGTGCCGAAAGCTGTAAAGAAATGGCAGCTTAAAAAAAATGTGAAATTTTTTTTAAAAGGAGCGGCTAAAAAGTTGCTCCTTTTTTATAAATGGGATTATAAAGTAGGGAAAAATACTATCCAATCTCTCATCCACAACCACCTATAAAAAAAAGCCTCTAGAAGTTTGGATACCACCCGGGCTTCCGGTGTACATTTAATCCCTTGTTTAAAACAATAAAGATGTTTGCCAAAATAAAAGAAGATTTTGTAAGTATAGGATCGCTATTCACCTCCGTTTCCACACTCTTATGTTGCGCGTTACCATCATTATTGGTAGCTCTGGGAATGGGAGCTGTGGTGGCCGGCCTGGCTTCAGATATTCCCTGGTTGTTTAGCCTGAGCCGCTATAAAAGCTGGACTTTTTTGATTGCCGGGGTAATGATTGGCTTTAACTTTTGGCTTTTCTACGGAAGAAAACGGCAGCAGAGTTGTGAAATAGACGAAGACGGAAATGAAACGGCCTGTGATACAGCAGCTAAATGGAGCAAAGAGATCTTGTGGTTTTCCTTTGTGTTATATCTCTTTGGACTTTTTGCAGCCTATTTACTTTTTCCCATTCAAAAATTTTTAGAATTATAATATAATTAAAATGAAGACATATTTTTTGATCCTGGGTATAGGATTATTGACGTTTTATCAAGTAGAAGCCCAAGGACATGGCCCTATTTATGGATTACAAACCCCCACCCTGGCAAAAGGCGGTATAAACATGAACGCTTCCGGAATGAGTATAGCGACCGAAGACGAGGCCTCTTATATGCTTCGGTATACATTTTTCTATGGCATTACGGAAGATTTACAGGTTACCCTTACCACTCCTACTGTGATTGAGCGTCTGGAAAATGCTCCACGAACCCGTGGAAATAGTATGATGCCTTCCAATGGAGATATCGAGGCTGCTTTGTGGTATCGTTTTTTTTCAAATGCTTTTGGGGTAGGAAAGAGGTTTGAATCCACAGCAATTTTAGGTGTATCTGCCCCTACTGAGGATGTTCGCGGACAGGTGAATGTAGGGAACTCTATCCATGGGGCCATTTCTACGGGATATGCCTCACGTACCTGGTACGCCTGGTTAGGTGGCGGTTACCAATATTATTTTGAAAAGGACAACCAGCAATTAGGCGATTTACCCTATGCAAGCATGGTGATAGGTTATCGTCCCGATGTTTTTATGGGGGATTATCCTAAACCCGATTGGCGGGTTTTTATTGAATCATTAGTCGAGTTTCCAGGAGACAATAAATATACCGGTCAACAAAATTTTACAGACGAACGTAGCAAAAAAGTATTAGTGGGACCTTCATTCTTAGGACTTTACGGGGCTTGGGGTATTTCTTTCGGAGCGCTGTTTCCAGTGGTACAGGATTTAACCCCAAAGGCAATCAAAGAAAACTATCGGGTATCCATTAATTTAAGTTATTGGTTATAGTATAAATAAATTTAATAAAATAAACAGATGAAAAAAATAGTATTATTAATTGTAGTTGTTGTATTTGGAAGTTTTAGTTCCAATGCCCAGATTCAGAAAATAGATCAGGAAGTGTTTGGAATGGACTGTGCCCCCTGTGCTTATGGACTGGAGCGAGGTCTTGAAAAATTGGATGGCCTGGAAAAAGTGCAGGTTAGCCTGAATGACGGTAAAGCTTATCTTGATTTGGCAAATAACAATAACTTGAGCCTTAGGCAAATTCAGGAGGAAGTAAAAAAGAATGGTTTTTCAGCTAAGAATGCCGAAATAGTTATAAAGGGCAACTTCGTTGAGCAGGATGGCACTTATGCAATACAAACCGGGAAAGAAACTTTTAAGATAGCTGAAGCAACTTCTACCAACTTACGTTCCAGGTTAAAACCCGGAATTGTAAAAGTAAAAGGGATAGTTCAGGATGAAGAAGACGG
>CAXAZV010000297.1:0-3118 GCA_963973375.1 uncultured Antarcticibacterium sp. | reverse complement strand
CAAGATAATCGTTTACGGTAATAAGGTGAACCCCATTCCCTGAAAGTGCATTGAGATACATAGGAAGTGTAGCCACAAGGGTTTTACCTTCCCCTGTTTGCATCTCGGCAATTTTTCCCTGGTGCATCGCGACCCCTCCAATAAGCTGAACATCGTAATGTACCATATCCCAGGTCACTGGTTTACCTGCAGCATCCCAGGAGTTTTGCCAAACGGCATGGTCTCCGTCCAGTTGCACATAAGGCTTAGTGGCCGAAATTTCACGGTCAAAAGCGCTTGCAGTAACTTTAAGTTGGGTATTTGCAACAAAGCGTTTTGCAGTCTCTTTTATAGTTGCAAAAGCTTGCGGCAGGATCTCATCCAGAATATCTTCATTGATACGGTAAAGTTTATCTTTTAAAGCATCAATTTCGGCATAGATCTCCTCGTTTCGGGTTATATCGGCAGAGGCATCGGCTTCGGCGGTAAGGTCGGCCATCTTTTGTCTTGTTTCCGCAGTAGCTTCGGCAAGTTTTTTTCTGAAGGCGGTTGTTTTACCTCTAAGCTCATCCAGGGAAAGGGACTCAAATTCCTTCTCCAAGGCTTTGATCTTTTCTACAACAGGTTGTATTTCCTTTACGTCTTTCTTGGATTTATCGCCCACAAAGGCTTTTAATACAGAATCTAAAAAACTCATAGTTTTTTGTGTTTTATAAAGTTCAAATGTACGCAAAAAAAAAGCCTCATTATTGAGACCTTTTTTACTTCCTGCGTCATATTTTGTTAATATTCATCCTCGTTCCAGAGATAATCTTCATCGGTAGGATAATCAGGCCAAATTTCTTCAATAGAGTCGTAAGAGTCCCCTTCATCTTCAATAGACTGAAGGTTTTCTACTACTTCCAGAGGAGCGCCTGTACGTATGGCATAATCGATCAACTCATCTTTTGTTGCCGGCCAGGGTGCATCACTTAGGTAGGATGCTAATTCTAAAGTCCAATACATTGATAATCGGGTTTATATTTTTGCAAAAATAATTTTTTTGTTGTAATGGGCAAGTAAAAAAGCTATTATTTATTCAATAACGTTAAGAACATACTCAAATAAGCGGATTAATTTTTATCCTGGTATTATTTGAGGAAGATACAGACCCTTAATTCCCTTTTTCAGGGATCCATTTTACCTCGTCTGCGTTAAGGTCTTTAGACAACATTCGTGCCAGCACAAAGAGGTAGTCAGAGAGTCGGTTAAGGTACATTAAAACCATGTCATCAAAGGGTGATATTTCGTGCAAGGCGGTTGCATTACGCTCGGCCCTCCTGCAAACACAGCGCGCTATGTGACAGAATGACACAGATTGGTGGCCACCGGGTAAAATGAAGTTTGTCATTGGCGGAAGCGCTCCATTCATACGGTCCATTTCCTGTTCCAGTAGTTCAATGTCTTCCGCTGAAATTTTGGAAATTCCCAGCCTGTCCTTTCCGCTTTTTAAAGTTGCCTTTTCAGGCTCAGCCGCGAGGGTAGAACCAATGGTAAAAAGGCGATCCTGAATGCGGTTAAGTATATTCCGGGTATGCTCCCCGCAGTCCTGGTCTTTCAATAAACCAATGTGTGCATTGAGTTCATCAACGGTGCCGTAGCTTTCAATACGTATGTTGTGCTTAGATACCCTGGTGCCGCCAAAAAGGGAGGTGGTGCCTTTATCTCCGGTTTTAGTATATATTTTCATGAGGATAATTCAGTTTTTCAAAGATAGAAAAATAGTTAGGGAATAGTGAATGGTGATTCGTAATTAGGGAATGGTGATTAGGGAATAGTTATTAGGGAAAAGGGAATAAGGAGTAGTTATTTGGGATTAGTGTAGATCCCTGAATAGTCTAAAGGTATTGATCACTATGTCAACCCTTCATTGCATAACTTTATCACTCCGTCTCTTCGTCACAACGTCACTCCTTTTTAATATTTCCTTTTATCATCCCAGCGCTCCCGGTAGGTTTCCCGGTCTGTGCTTTCATCGCCTCCTAAAGAGGGATTTTTATCGCGTTGCCGCTCTTTATAGCGGGTTTTAAAATCCCGAGTCCTTCTGTCTCTTTTGGATTGATTGGGTTTGAGGAATTTCCATAGAAAATAAAGGATCGCAATGAAGATCAAAGGTCCGTACGTCCACCCCTCATTTGAAAAATCAAACATTTTTTAATTATTTCGTTTCCTTTTACAAGTTACGAAAAAAAGTGTTCGCTGCGCCCATGGTTTGTGGTTTGGGGTTGGTAGTGGAAACTCATTTAAATAGGTCAGAATGTGATCCAATACGTACCAGTTTAATTTCTTTTGATTCATCAATTTGTATCCAAATAATTAAGAGGTCCGGCTTAATGTGACATTCCCAATTATTCTTGTAATTACCTTTTAAAAGGTGCGGTTTCATTTTTTGTGGAATTCCCAGAACTCCTTGAGCTTGTAATATTTTTAAAAATTCTCTAATTAGCTCGAAATCGGCCTTGAATTTTTTAAGATCTTTTTTAAATCTCGTTGTGGGAATGAGTAGGAACATTAAATGGAATCCAGAAATTTATCTATATCTGAAATGGGGTGTAATTCCTCGCTATTTATTGCTTCCTCCAATGCTGCAATTGTAGTTTCATTTGGAAGTTTTTCAACAACGGTTGAAAGAATGAATTCTACATAATTATTAAGGCTCCTTTTATTCATTTTGGCCTTTTCCTTTAATTGTTCGATCAGTTCCTGTTCCAGCCGAAACGCGGTTTGAATTTTCATGGTAATATGAATTTGTAATCTGAATTATAAAGGTAGGAAATAACAGTTTGTTATACAAATGTTATTTTATAATGAAGGGGGCAACAATCTATTGTATAAGGTTTACAATCAAAAATTTAACGGACTAAAGTCTACTTACTATCGACTAACTCAGAGATTCTTTCAACTGCCGCTCGTGGTGTCATCTTCAGAATGACAAATTAGCACAAATGTCATTCTTTACCTGCCTGAAGGCAGGCGAAGTGAAGGATTGCTAAGAACCCGAGAATATTCTCTTTTAAAAAATTTAACTGGAGGATATTTAATTTTGTCTACCGTCTACCGTCTACCGTCTACCGTCTACCGTCTACCGTCTACCGTCTAC
>CAXAZV010000296.1:0-3127 GCA_963973375.1 uncultured Antarcticibacterium sp. | reverse complement strand
CACCCGAAGGAGATTATTTCAGTTTTGCCGATGATGGGATATTATAACCATAAATAATTAGATTTTAAAAACGGATTATGAAGTTCATGATCCGTTTTTGATTTTACGAAATTCTCAAACATTTGCTCATTTTTCTATAGTTAACTCCAAAGATTTTCTTTTCAAATCATAAAAAGCAGGATTCAGTTTTTAAACATTTAAAAGGCTATTAAATTGAATTTAATAGTTGAAATTTTTGTCCCTGTGGGACGAAAAGGTAAAGCAAGAGGGTAACGGGCAGAGCCACGTTAAGAATTACCTTTTAAAACACAAGTAGCTGTTTAACAGTTATTTAAATAATTTTATTCAAGGATCAAAATTAAAAAGAAGTTGTTTTATTACTAAAAACCTTTGAAAACCATTGAGAAATGGCAGAAATATTACTAAAAAATGGATGAAGAATATAAAAAAGAGAAGTTCGAGACTCTTAAGATCAAGACTTCCGTAGCCAAAAAATTTAGAAGGTTCAGCCGGGCTTTATCTAAATCTCAATCAATGACACTATCATCGATGGTCGATTTTTTTGAAATAAATAGTATTTCCCCAAATGAAATGATGGGTCCAAAAATGCAGACTCTGGAAAACCTTGTCAAAAAAAGAATAAATGCAGTAATCGCAATTTTGAAAGATATAGAGAAAAATAAAGTAAACCCCACTTTAGGCATTTTGGAATCTCTCATGGAAGCTGCAGATCCCAAAAATAACTACGAAAATCGAATAAGGGATTATGAAGAAGACGATACTCATCCTGATTTTTATAAATAAACCTATTATGTATATCACTATCACACCTCAGAAACTGGGCGCAAATTATTCTCAAAGTGCCGCAGATTATGTCGATTACCTGGAAAAAGAGAATCAGTTTCCTGGTATAGAAGAAAAGGATCAGGAGCTTTTTTTCAATCAGGAGGAGGATGGAATTTCTCCGGAAATGGTTGTTAAGGAAATAGATGCCAATACTGCCAAACTGGAAAAGATGGAACCAAAATTTTATTCTATTACCGTAAACCCATCACAATATGAGTTGAAAAAACTACAACACAGTTCTGAAGCTTTAAAACAATATACCAGGGCAATTATGAAAGATTATGCCTCCAGTTTTAATCGAGAGATTAATGGTAGACCAATTAATGTAAACGATATTAAATATTTCGCAAAGATCGAACATCACAGAGCATTTAAAGGCACCGATTACCAGGTAAGGGAAAATCAGCCTTATGCCACAAAAATACTGGAACTCAAAAATGAAATTCGGAAAATAGAACGTGGTGAAATGCAAGGCAGCATAAGATCCAAGGAACAACAGATTATTAATTTGGAAAGGGAAGCTCCCCACCAGCAAAACGGCCAACGTATTGTCCAGGGAATGCTTAAGGATGGAAACCAGAGCCATATTCATATTATTGTAAGCCGAAAGGATGTTTCCAATTCCCATAGCCTATCGCCCGGTAGTAAATACAAAGCTTCTGAGGTTGAACTGAATGGTAAACTGGTGAAAAGAGGATTTAACAGGGATGATTTTTTCAAAAAAGCAGAAAAGACATTTGATAAACAATTTCAGTATCAACGTAATTTTGTAGAAACTTACCAGGCCAGGAAAGATTTTATAAAGAGTCCGAAAACATATTTTTCTGCTATTATGGGATTGCCCGCATCTGAAAAAGCCCTGGCCATAAAAATGCTTAGAGAAACCGGTATCCCCTTGCCGCCTGTAATTCCTCTTTCTAAAGCCCAGCTAAGCGTGAAACTGATAAAAACAATTCAAAAAGGAATCCTTACAGCTTCAAGATCTGCATCAATAGGAATTTAAATCAACCAGCTATGGAAGTCAATTTTCTAAATATTATCTTATGCATTGCAATCGGGAGCGGGATTTTCTTGCGAATGTATAAAATCACCTCTTTTGCATTTCCTAAGAATCTACTTGTATGTGGTTTGTTCCTTTGGGCACTTTTACCGAATGATCCTTCATTAAAGGAAATAGCTAACATAGCCCTTTACTTGGGATGTCCTCTTATTTTAAGCAATACGGTTCTTTATGTTTTTATACCCAAGAAAGAAATATCAAATACCGAAACTAAATACCAGGTTCAATTTAAGACTGAGAGGGGTGCCTTTAAAATCAATAATATTAAGCGCGGAGTTTCTGTAATTGGTGCTGCAGGTAGTGGTAAAACAGAAAGTGTTGTTTATAACCTTTTGCAACATTTCAGCCGAAATTCTTTCTGCGGACTTATACACGACTATAAAGATTTTGAGATTACCGAAATGGCCTATCCCCTATTTAAAAATCGAAATCTGGAGTTCTATATACTTTCCTTTGATAAAATAATTCATCGGGTAAATCCTATTGCACCGCGGTATATGGAGAATGAAGAAGATATTAATGAGGTTTCTCGTGTCTTGATTGAGAACCTATTGGAACAAAAAGAATCGGGTGCGGTAGGCGTAGGAAAATTTTTTAATGATGCTGCGCAAGGACTAATCTCCGGTTTAATTTGGAAACTAAAGGTTTCATTTCCGAAATTTTGTACCCTCCCTCACCTCATTGCGATTTATCAATATTTGGACACCGATGAGCTTATTGGTTTTTTAAAATCAAACCAAACTTCACGGGCATTTGCAGATGCTTTTATAAGCGGTAAAGATTCCGAAAAACAAACTGCCGGGGTAAAGAGTACCCTCTCAACAGCTTTGATGAAAATTAGCAGTAAACGGATTTTTATGGCGTTGGCTGCAGATGATATTCCGCTAAATATTAATAATAAAGATAACCCGGCGGTAATCTCGCTTGTAAATAATCCCAAATACGATTCCTCCTATTCCCCGGTGATCGCTACGGTAATGCATACTATTGTAAAACAAATGAGCGTGAGGCACTCCAAATCATCTTTCCTACTTATTGAAGAAGCGCCAACTATAAGGTTATTAAATATGCATCGTATTCCAGCCACTCTTAGAAGCTATGATATAGCAACCGTATATGTGATGCAAGATAAGATTCAGAATGATATGATGTACGGAGACAAAGCCAGTAAGGCTATTTTAAGCAATCTATCGTATCAATTCTTTGGAAAAGTTAATGACC
>CAXAZV010000295.1:0-3219 GCA_963973375.1 uncultured Antarcticibacterium sp. | reverse complement strand
AGAAGAACGTGCTCCATAAGATCCAGTCCAAATAATTGCAAATTAGGTTTCATTTTATGAGCATATTGATAAGCCAGCGATGGATTTCCGTTATCCATTGCCTCAATCATTGACTTAACATCTGGCGGGATCTCTTCAAGAAACGTCTGGACTATTACCTTTAAAAAATCCTCATCGCCACCGGCCATCTCTTTAACATCTGTAAGATCGTAGTATTTGCTCATTACTTTACATTTATTGAAAAAATCTGTTCCTCTTCTATGAATCCGGTAAGCCGGTCGTTTACATCAACCTTACCAACCCCCTGCGGTGTACCTGTAAAAATTATATCCCCAATTTTAAGGGTAAAGAATTGGGAAACATAGGATATTATCTCATCCATTTTCCACAGCATATCCCCGGTATTTCCCTTCTGGACAGGCTGTTCATTCTTCAATAAGCTAAAGTTAATATTATTTAGGTTTTCAATGGAATTTTTATTTATCCATTTTTCTCCAATAACGGCTGCACCGTCAAAAGCTTTCGCCTTTTCCCAGGGCAGGCCTTTTTCTTTTAATTTTTGCTGAAGGTCCCGCGCTGTAAAATCAATCCCCAGGCCTATTTCATCATAGTATTTATGAGCAAATTTCTCCTGAATATATTTTCCCACTTTATTAATTCTAACCAGGACTTCCACTTCAAAATGTACATCATTGGAGAATTCTGGTATAAAGAAAGGTTGTTTTTTTAGAAGTATAGCGGTGTCCGGTTTTAAAAATATTACCGGCTCGGTGGGCTTTTCATTTTTTAATTCAGAAATATGCTCACTATAGTTTCTACCAATACAAATTATTTTCATGTAAAAGAAAGATTAAAATTAATGCTCCAAGTAATCTTAGGAGTTGGCCTAAAGTTTCCTATTTCAGTTTGGTATTGAGTTTTCTAAGCTTGATTGCTGTAAGCACTTTTTTAGTGTACAGTGGGAAATCGGCATTCTGGATCCAGCCAAAATATCCGGGTTCCTCTTCCAGGACTTTCTCTACATTCTTACCTTTATATTTTCCGAAAGCAAATACCTCAGCCCCGGTTTTGTCATAGGAGATAAATCCGGCAAAATCTGCAAATTTCTTTCGAGTACTAAAGGTAGAAAGACTGCTTATATCGTTTTCCAGTTCCTCATAACGCTGCACCTGAGATTTAAGGATCTCATAGGTTGCCATAGTATCAGCTTCGGCTGAATGGGCCCCTTCGAGATTTTTTCCGCAGTAAAACTTATATGCAGCGGAAAGCGTGCGCTGCTCCATTTTATGAAATATGGTTTGCACATCTACAGAAAGGGTAGATTTCATTTCAAAATCTATCCCTGCCCGAAGCAGTTCTTCTACCAGCAAGGGTATATCAAATCTATCTGAATTATAGCCGCCAAGGTCACAGCCCTTTATCATTTCATGAACCTTTGGTGCGAGCAGGTCGAAAGTAGGTTCATTTTCCACTTTTTCATTGCTTATGCCGTGAATAGCAATCACCTCTTCAGGGATCTTTACTCCGGGATTCACAAGCCAGGTCTTACTTTCTTTATTCCCGTTAGGAAATACCTTTAAAATGGATATTTCCACGATCCTGTCCTTTGCAAGGTTGGTACCGGTGGTTTCAAGATCAAAAAAACAAATGGGCCTGGTGAGTTTTAACTCCATAACTGGAAAGTAATTTTTGGTAAATATAACAAATTTTGATGGTTCTCTTTTGGATGGGAGCGGGAATAAGCAAGGCCGGATACAGGTATTTCTTGATGTTTCCGGTTTCAAATTATAATTTGCTGCAATCCCTTTTACCCCACCGGATAAAATAAAACCGGGCCGAAAATATCGACCCGGTCAAAGAATATTTTTTAAATATTATTATGCGATCCTGTTCTTATCAAATCCTTCAAGATATTGTGCCACCCTTTGAACAAACTGGCCTCCAAGAGCCCCGTTTACAACGCGGTGGTCATAGCTGTGAGAAAGGAACATTTTGTGGCGTATACCAATAAAATCTCCTTCAGGTGTTTCAATAACTGCAGGTACCTTTCTAATAGCTCCCAATGCCAGGATTGCTACCTGTGGCTGATTGATAATGGGGGTTCCCATTATACTGCCAAAAGTTCCTACATTGGTAACGGTATAAGTACCACCCTGAATATCGTCCGGTTTCAATTTATTATTCCGTGCCCTCTCTGCCAGATCATTTACTGCTTTGGCAAGACCTACAAGATTTAGCCTGTCTGCATTCTTAATAACAGGTACAATAAGGTTCCCGTCTGGAAGTGCCGCAGCCATACCAAGGTTAATATTTTTACGCTTAATGATCTTATCACCATCCACAGAAATATTGATCATTGGGAAATCCTTGATCGCCTTGGCAACTGCTTCCATGAAAATAGGAGTGAAAGTAAGTTTCTCACCTTCGCGCTGCTCAAAGCTATTCTTATTTTTATTCCTCCAGTTCCAGATGTTGGTTACATCTACTTCTATAAATGATTGCACATGGGCTGATGTTGTATTGCTCTCAACCATATGATGCGAGATCATTTTGCCCATACGGGTCATTTCAATGATCTCATCTTCTGCATTCACACTTATTGGCGCTGCAGGCTTTTTAGCTGCAGGTTCCTGTGCAGTATTTTTTTGAGCTGGAGCTGCCGCAGAAGGTTGGGAAGAACGATTCTCAACATAATCGAGGATGTCATTTTTTGTAACCCTACCATCTTTTCCAGAACCTTTTACTTTGTCAAGTTCTTCAGGAGAAATTCCTTCTTTTTTAGCAATGTTCTTTACAAGGGGAGAATAAAATTTGTCTGAATCTGCAAAATATTCAGGAGAAGATTGAATGCTGTGACTAGCAGAAGCTACAAGTTCTTCAGCCTCTTTAACCATAGCTCCCTCTTCAGGTTTTGCCGTTTCTTCCACAGCACCTGTATTTTCTCCTTCTATTTCAATAATAGCAATAGTCTGCCCTACCTGCACAACATCATCAACTTCAAAAAGCTTCTCTATAAGTTTCCCGGTAACCTCACTTGGCACCTCGCTGTCTACTTTATCTGTGGCAATTTCAAGGACTGCCTCATCAGCATCAATGCTATCTCCAATCTCTTTTAACCAGGTAGTAATGGTTGCCTCGGCAACACTTTCGCCCATTTTGGGCAATTTAAGTTCAAACTTTGCCATATTATTATCTCAACGATGTTTTTTATTATTCTAA
>CAXAZV010000294.1:0-3249 GCA_963973375.1 uncultured Antarcticibacterium sp. | reverse complement strand
GAAGTTCCGTAACTTCGGTAAGAAATCTTTGACAGAGCTGGAAGAGCTTGTAAATAACAAAGGTTTGAACTTTGGTATGGATCTTTCAAAATATAAATTAGATAAAGACTAGTTTCAGTTAAACTGAAGTTAGGTCTAAAAGAGAATAGTAATGAGACACGGAAAAAAAATAAATCACTTAGGTAGAAAGACAGCCCACCGTAAGTCCATGTTGGCAAATATGGCTTGTTCCCTAATTGAGCATAAACGCATCAATACTACAGTTGCAAAGGCAAAAGCTTTGAAATTGTTTGTAGAGCCTTTGGTAACAAAGTCTAAAGAAGATACTACTCATAATCGCCGCTTGGTTTTCTCTAAACTAAGAAGCAAAGATTCTGTTGCTGAATTGTTCAGGGATGTAGCTCCAAAAGTTGGAGATCGCCCGGGAGGATACACAAGGATCATCAAATTGGGTAACCGTCTTGGAGATAATGCAGATATGGCGCTTATAGAACTTGTAGATTATAACGAGACTTATAACACCACTAAGCCAGAGAAGAAAAAGACCACTCGTAGAGCCGGTAAGAAAAAAGCTGCTGAAGAAACTGCTGAAACTGCTGAGCCAAAAGCTGCAAAGAAAGCAGCTCCTAAAGCTGAAGCTAAGACAGAGGATAAGAAATCTGAAAATAAAGAAGACAAAAAAGAAGACTAATAATGAAGCTTTTTTGATCGATAATTTAAAAAGGATAGGCCGTTAAGGTTTATCCTTTTTTTTTAGGTAAAAAATTCGCATTTGTTTAAAATGTTTACAAAGGGATTATTCCGCATCAATTATTTAATTTTGTACAATCACCCGTAATTAGGTTAGAGAAGCCAATTACACTTACTTAAAAATAAATATGAAATACCAGTTAAGAAAAAAGGCAATAATACTTCTTGAAGACGGTACCATATTCCATGGGAAATCTGTAGGAAATAAGGATGGAACTGCAGTGGGAGAAGTTTGTTTTAACACGGGTATGACCGGTTACCAGGAGATCTTTACAGATCCTTCGTATTATGGTCAACTTATGGTTACCACAAATGCACACATTGGAAATTACGGGGTCAATGATGAGGAGAATGAATCAAATAAGGCAAAGATCTCAGGTCTCATTTGTAAAAACTTTAGTTATAACTATTCACGTCCTGCAGCCATTGGATCATTGGAGAACTTTTTAATTGATAGTGATCTTTTTGCCATTTCTGATGTGGACACCCGTGCTCTTGTAACATATATAAGGGAGAATGGGGCTATGAATGCCATTATTTCAACCCGTGTAGATGAAATAGATACGCTAAAGGCAGAACTTGCTGAAGTGCCGGATATGAACGGCTTGGAACTCGCGTCAAAAGTTTCTACCAAAGAAGCTTATTTTTATGGTGATGAGAATGCAACCTACCGCGTAGCCGCTTTGGATGTGGGAATTAAAAAGAACATTTTACGCCATTTAGCCAAAAGGGATGTGTATATCAAGGTTTTCCCTTATAATGCTACTTATGAAGATATGAGTTCCTGGGCTCCTGACGGTTATTTCCTATCTAATGGACCCGGAGATCCAAAACCTTTAACAGGCGCTATTGAACTTACAAAAAGGATCATAGAGAAGAATCATCCTTTATTTGGGATATGTTTGGGGCATCAGGTAATTGCGTTGGCTAATGGTATATCTACTTATAAGATGCATCACGGTCACCGCGGTATAAATCATCCTGTATTGAACCTTAAAACAGGTAAAGGGGAGATAACATCTCAAAATCATGGATTCTCTGTAGACAGGAAAGAAACAGAAGCGCATCCCGATGTAGAGATCACCCATATTTGTATTAACGATGATACCATTGGCGGTATGCAAATGAAGAGCAAAAACTGTTTTTCGGTGCAATATCATCCCGAAGCAAGTCCTGGGCCAAATGATGCCACTTATCTCTTTGATGAATTCATAGAGAGAATTAAAACAGGTAAGGCCTAACTTTCTACATTAATACTGGCAATACAACTTTGTTAAATTTTATCTCTAAACCTGTTATTCCATGATTCAAAAATTACTGGTTACTTTCTGTTTATTAGTTTTTTCCATTGCTCATTCTCAAATAAAATATGAACAGGGATATATAATTGATCTTAACGGAAGGAAAAGCGAGGTGCTTATTCAAAATGCTGAGTGGAAGGCAAATCCCTCGTTTGTTAACTATAAAACGACCCTAAACGGAGATGTGAGAAAAGCTACTATCAATGATATTAAAGAATTTAAGGTAGGAAATTTCCATTATGTAACTTTCAAAGTTGATGTAGATCAATCAAGCCATATTACCAGGGATTTAAGTGTAGATAGAAATCCTGAATTTAAGGAGGAAACACTTTTTTTAAGGAAGTTGGTAGAGGGCCCTGCTAATCTTTTTGTGCTGGATGGGAGTAATATCCTGTATTTTTATAGTACACGTGAAAAGCCAATTGAGCAGCTTATATCCAAAAGGTATAATGTAAATCGAAGAATTGCACGTAATAGCCAATTTCGTCAACAATTATTATCCGGTTTGCAATGTGAGGGTATGGATTTAACTGATGTGCAAAATCTTGATTATAGAAGAGATTCCCTAATCAATTATTTTGTACAATACAATTCTTGTGTGGACGAAACCTATGTTTATGAACACATAAAGAGAGAGGGAGATTTTAATTTCTATTTTAAAGGTGGGGTACAATTTGCAAATCTTACTGTTGAAAGAGGACTTAATGCAAAAGGAGTAGAAATGAGTGGTATGGGCTATAGGGCAAGTGTTGGACTTGAGTATGTATTTCCCTTTAACAGGAATAAATGGGCAGCGTATTTTGAACCAGCCTATAGAACATTTTCAGGGGATAAGGAATTAACAGCAGTATTTAATGCAGATCTTTCAGCAAAATACTCATCTGTTGAGCTTGGCCTGGGAGTAAGACATTATTTTTTCCTAAATGAAGATTCGAAACTCTTTTTAAATCTTGCATACGTTTACGATGTGCCGGTAGGGTCTGAAGTTTTGTTTGCAAATACCAATCGCAATATGGACCCAATACTTACAGATTTTAATTCATCGCCATATGTTAATATAGGCGTTGGGCTTAATTTTAAAAACAAATATCTTATTGAAGCCAGATATGGTATTAATCAGGAATTTAATGGTTTTTTAGAAGTTCCCGAAAATTACTACCTCGATTGGCGATCTAAATATTCTGCCGTTACCCTTTTA
>CAXAZV010000293.1:0-3249 GCA_963973375.1 uncultured Antarcticibacterium sp. | reverse complement strand
TCATGAAGATCGGTCACATTTCCTTTCGGCTTGTGAAACACCAAAGACCCGGGTTGCAGCAGGGAATCTGCCGGTTTGGGAGTACCCCGAGGCAACTGTTGCTTCATTTCTTCCCAGGAAATTTCTCTTTCTGCCAGGGTAATATAACCCGTAGCTTCAATAAATTCGCTGAATTCCCCATTTGTGACTTCAGTCTTATCCATAAAGAAACCATCTACAAATACAGGATGTGCAGGTTTTTCATGAGCCATCGCCTGAGCATCTTCCGCTATACCGCCCTGCTCAAATAATCCCCCTGGGATCCATACCATTCCCTCCCGTGCTTCAAGATCGCGGGGCGGCTCTGTTCCATTATACTTTACCTCTGGCAAAGATTTCTCCTCCTCCCTGTTTTCTTTACAACCAGGAAAAATAACAAGTAACAGCAGGACAAAAACACAGGTCTTATTCATTTTTTAATCATTAAAAAAAATGCTCCTCCAAAAAGGCAGGGCTTTTCGAGAGGAGCATACTAAAAATTTTTACTCTCTACTTTACTGTAAAGCTGCCCGTAAATTCATTATCTGAACTTCCGCCAACAAAAAATTCAAATTCGCCCGGTTCAAAGAGGAACTCCTCCTGATTGTTGTAAAATTTAAGATCCTCTGTAGTGATCTCAAAATTTACCGTTTGAGAAGCGCCTTTTTCAAGGAAGATCTTTTTAAAGCCTTTTAATTCTTTCATTGGGGGTGTAAGAGACCGCACCTTGTCATGAGTATATAATTGCACTACCTCTGCTCCGGCATAATCTCCGGTGTTTTTTACAGTGGCAGAAATAGTTATGCTTCCACCTTCTGAAAGTGTAGAATTACTCACTTTTACATTGGAATATTCAAATTCTGTATAACTAAGACCATATCCAAATGGAAGCAATGGGGCATTTGGAGCATCGAGATAATTTGATTTAAATTTCTCAAATTCTGCAGAAGGAGCAGGCCTTCCGGTCCTTCTCATACCGTAATAAATGGGGATCTGTCCTACATTCACAGGCCAGGTTGCAGTAAGTTTTCCTGAGGGGTTATAATCTCCAAAAATTACATCGGCCACAGCATTTCCTGCCTCCACACCGGGATGCCATACTTGCAGGATACTTACCGGAAGTTCCATTTCTTCTGGAATGGTTAGGGGCCTTCCACTCATTAATACCAAAACAACAGGCTTTCCGCTAGCGGCCAGTTCTCTTATTAATTTCTTTTGACTCTCGGGTATTGAAATATCCGTACGGCTGGCTGCTTCCCCGCTCATTTCTGAGGCTTCCCCAACCACAGCTACCACGACATCTGCATTAGCAACCACGGCCATAGCTTCCTTCAGCAATTGCTCTGGAGATTCTTTAGAAATTTCTATCCTTGGCCCAAAAACATTTACTTTTTTAGCGAAAGTGGAATCATCGCTTATATTAGCTCCTTTTGCATACGTTATACTGGCATTGGGTGCCACATTTTTAAAACCTTCCAGCATTGGGATAGATAGTTGCTGATCGCCGGTGGGCGCCCAGGTTCCAAGCATATTATTCTTGTTATTTGCGAGCGGACCAATAAGCGCGATCTTCGCATTTTTTGAAATTGGAAGCGTATTGTTATGTTTTTTTAATAATACAAAAGATTTTGTTGCTGCCTCCCGCGCTTTTGCGCGGTTTGCTGCAGTAAGAATATCTGTTTCAGGCCTGCGTTCATCAGAGTATCTGTAAGGATCATCAAATAAGCCCAATTTGTGTTTAGCCTCCAGGATCCTTCTGGCGGCGGTAGTAATTGTTTCTTCAGAAACCTTACCTTCCTCCACAGATTTTTTGAGGGTTGTAAGAAACCCTTCCCCAACCATATCCATGTCCAGTCCAGCATTAATGGCCATCGCAGAAACAGCCTGCAGGTTTCCCAATCCATGGGCTGTCATTTCGTTTACCGAAGTATAATCTGACACTACAAATCCCTGGAATCCCCAACGTTCACGCAAAACATCTGTAAGTAGCCATTTATTACCTGAAGCAGGCACGCCATCTATATCATTAAAGGAAGTCATTACGCTCCAAACTCCGGCATCAACAGCAGCCTTATAGGGTGGCAGGTATTCATTGAACATCTTTGCACGGCTCATATCTACACGGTTGTAATCACGCCCACCTTCTGCAGCTCCATACAGCGCCAAATGTTTAACAGTAGAGATCATGGTTTCAGGCTTTGAAAGGTCATCCCCCTGGTACCCTTCTACCATCGCTTTTGCGATTTGAGAACCCAAATATGGGTCTTCCCCTGCACCCTCTGCAACACGGCCCCAACGAGGATCCCGTGAAATATCTACCATAGGAGAAAAATTCCAGTTTATCCCATCGGCAGTGGCTTCTTTGGCGGCTATTTGGGCAGTTTCCTTTATGAGTTTCATGTCCCAGCTAGCCGATAGACCTAACGGAATAGGAAAGGTTGTTTTATACCCGTGAATCACATCACTACCTATAAGAAGAGGTATTTTAAGACGGGAATTCTTAACTGCAAGGTCCTGGGCCTGTCTTACCCTTTCAGGGCTGGAAACTCCAAACACCCCTCCTACATTTCCAGCTTTTATCTTTGTCTCTACACCTTCACTTACTACAGACCCTGTAGCCACCCCACCACCGGGAGTAAGTAGATTTAATTGTCCAATTTTTTCTTCAAGGGTCATTTTTTGAAGAAGTTCTTCTACTTGCGGAATCCTTTCCTGCGCTTGAAGACTTGAAAGCCCTGTAAAAAACAGAACAGCGACAAACAGATTAAATTTTCTCATTCTAGTTATAATTTAAAAAATTGATAATTTCTTTCCTTTTATTTCACTTCCTGGGTCTCAGTTTTTTCTGAAATCCCATTTTCATTAAATGCTTCTATACTAAAGTAATATTGGGTATCGCGATCCAGGTTCCGCATAAAATGCTTATTTACATCATAAATCAACCAGGATTGGTATAATTTATCAGGTGAAATACCCCAGCGGATATTGTAACCCTGTGCTCCTTTCACAGGATTCCAGGAAAAAGAAGCATCTCTTCGATCCTCCTCGCGGGACACTTTAAATCCTTTTACCTTTTCCGGTTTTTTTCCTAAACCTTTACCAAATACCCTTATTTCAGATAAGGCCAGGTTATTCCCGGGTACTTCTACATTTTTGTAGCGTACAAATTTTCCTTTTACAGGCTTATTAAGTGGTAAATATGCATTCGGAGCATCTTTAAAACTATTACTT
>CAXAZV010000292.1:0-3277 GCA_963973375.1 uncultured Antarcticibacterium sp. | reverse complement strand
ATGCCAATTAACTCAGGAACAACTATCCAAAACACTTTTTCCTATTGGAGAATTGCAGAAACACGAAGTAAGGGCCATTGCTGCCGAGCAGGGTCTTATTACAGCGAATAAAAAGGATTCCCAGGGCCTCTGTTTTATTGGAAAAGTGAGATTACCGGAATTTCTTCAGCAAAAACTGCAACCTAAGGAAGGGGTAATTGTTGAAATAGATCCCGAAAAGGAATTATTTGCAGCTTCAACCCCACAATTCAGTTCCAAACATGAAGAATTGGAGCATCTTTCAAAAAAATACAGTTACACTCCGGAAGATGGTAAAGTTGTAGGCAGGCATCAGGGAGCACATTATTTCACCAAAGGTCAGCGCAAAGGCCTTGCTGTGGGAGGAACCCCGGAACCTTTGTTTGTAATAGAGACCGATGTGAACTCCAATATTATCTATACCGGCCAGGGAAAAGACCATCCCGGGCTTTACAGAAAAGCCTTGTTCATTTTACCCGAAGAGGTTCACTGGGTAAGAACGGACCTTGAAGTTAAACCTTACGCTGAATTAAAGGTAATGGCGCGTATACGATACCGACAACCCCTTCAGGAGGCTACTCTTTACCCAACTGAAAATGGAATGTATATAGTGTTTGAAGAACCACAGGCTTCTATTACCGAAGGGCAGTTTGTTGCGTGGTATATGGGTGAGGAATTAATAGGTTCGGGAGTAATATCATAAAAAAAGACCAAAACTTATATGCCAAACAGAATTACCGGGTTATTCAATATTAAATATCCCTTGATCCAGGCAGGAATGATCTGGGCCAGCGGCTGGAGATTAGCAAGTGCGGTGAGCAATGCCGGAGGCCTGGGAATAATAGGAGCAGGATCAATGTATCCGGAAGTTTTAAGGGAGCATATACAAAAGTGTAAGCTGGCAACTGATAAACCATTTGCAGTAAACCTGCCTATGTTATATCCTCAAATTGAAAAGCTTATTGAGATCATAATTGAAGAAGGGGTTAAAATAGTTTTCACATCTGCCGGGAATCCTAAAACCTGGACTTCGCATTTACATGCTCATGGAATTACCGTTGTTCATGTGGTGAGCAGTGTGAAATTTGCTTTAAAATCGCAGGAAGCCGGCGTTGATGCCGTGGTTGCTGAAGGCTTTGAAGCCGGTGGCCATAACGGAAGGGATGAAACTACCACCTTTACCCTTATTCCTATGGTGAAAGAGCAATTGGAGATCCCTTTGATAGCAGCCGGCGGAATAGCAACGGGTAAAGGAATGCTTGCTGCAATGATCCTTGGAGCAGATGCAGTACAGGTAGGTTCACGCTTTGTAGCCAGTGAGGAAGCTTCTTCCCATCCCAATTTTAAACAAAGAGTGGTTGAGGCGAAAGAGGGAGACACCATTCTAACCCTTAAAGAGCTTGCCCCGGTGCGCTTACTTAAAAATAAATTTTATAAAGATGTTGAGCAGCTGTACCGTGAAAATCCTACTAAGGAAGATCTTATAAAATTATTGGGAAGAGCACGCGCAAAAAAAGGAATGTTTGAAGGGGACCTTGAGGAAGGGGAACTGGAAATAGGACAAATTGCCGGCCTTATTCATGATATTAAACCTGCGGCAGAAATAGTGCGAGAGATGATTACCGAATTTGAAGCTGCTAAAGCTACGGTAGCCGCCCTTTAAGTAAGTTTGTTGTATTTATTCAATTCCTTTGCTATATACTCCTGCCACCGCGCTTGCGCATTCTTATCAATGCTGTGATTGGTTTCCCTATCATACTTCTGTTGCATTAATGTTCGCTCCTTGTCAATGATTTTATAGTAGCGGTTCAGGACTTCGCGGGGCTGTTTTCCCAATTCATTTACATTAACTTCAGCAAGTCGTTTTTGAAGTTTCCTGGCATGTAATTCTGCGATATCAAAATGGAGTTGCTCATGGTTTAGAAGGTGAATATTCCGGGAGTCTTTTCTTACCCAGGAACCTTTGGGGTTGAAATAGCTTTTCACTTCATACTCCAATTCTATTATCCCATTACTATTTTTTAATCCCCAGGAATAGGATAATCCTGCATTTGTATTGGCATGAAACGATGAAGTTTCATCTGGCTGTGCTTCAAAATGACCCCAGGTAAGCCCATCTTGCTCCCAGAAGATCTTATCTGCTTCTTCCTGCGCTTGTAGGAAAAAAACAAATAAAAGAAACACAAGAGACATTGAGTATTTCATCAAAAGTGATTAGTAGGAAAAGGTGATCACCTTTTCAATATCGGGATGCAGGCTGTAAATTACGGGACAGGTATTGGCTGCCCTTTCAAGAATTGTTCTTTGTTTCTCTGTGTACTCTGCCCTGAGAACAAAATTAATTTCAATTCGGGAGATCCTTCGGGGGTCAGATGCCATAGTTTTAGTAACTTCAGCATAGGTGTCCTTAAGGTCAAACTCATGATCCCTGGCTTTGATCCCCATAATGGTATACATACAGGAAGCCAGCGCAGTTGCGACAGTATCTGTTGGAGAGAATGATTCTCCTTTTCCTTCATTATCTAAGGGTGCATCTGTAATTATGGTGCTGCCACTCTGCAAATGCTCACAGACTGTCCTTAGTTCTCCAAGATATACTACTTTTGATGTCATTTATCTTAGTTTGCTACACTTAGGGTAAGGTCATTATTCAATTTCATGATATAAACAGCATTGTTGGAGAATCCACCATTTTGTTTAGGCCTGTACAAGAACTTATTTTCCACATACTCCGTTTCAATATTTTCCTGAACAGATCTCTCAAGTGTAGACATGGCCCCCAGGCGAAGTAAAACATCCAGAGTAAGGTCATATCCTCTTACAGTATATTTATTTGGTATTACGCCGTATTTGGATTTATAAGTATCAATAAACTTATCTGTCACGGTCTCATCAAATTCTTTATATTCAGATGGGTAATGAAATTCCAACTTTCCTAAATGTTCATTCACAATGATATCGCTATCATAAGACGAATTTTTATGAGTGGTAAAAAGCTTGATCCTGTTTCCTCTGGCAAGCCTGTACAAAGCCGAAGTCGCACTTCCAAGCAAAGCCACGCTTTCAGATTCCAGAATGACCCAGTTCTCCCTGTCACTCATTAATGAGGGAGAGATGGAACCTGAAGAAACATTATTCCCTGCAGGATTCACCAATCTCGCATTGGGAAGCGCATTCATAAGTTTACTTTTTACAGCGCTATTTTTGGAATCGGCTATAATAATAATGTTCTTGCCCTGAGAGTTATCGCGTAAATAAT
>CAXAZV010000291.1:0-3290 GCA_963973375.1 uncultured Antarcticibacterium sp. | reverse complement strand
TAAATAAAGTGAAGGATTTGGTATTTAATAATTTTTATGTACCCCAACCATCAGAAATTCCGGAGTGTAACGCTCCGGTTTTCTATTTTTATAAACTGCCCTTCATCACAATTATAGAAAATAGTTCACTTCGCTACGGCAGTGTCACTCCACAATATTATAATTGTTAAATTTGTATCCCTTTACAGTAGGACCTAATGAATTTAAACACCCATTTACGCAAAGTTACCGTTACGCGTTATATTACCCCATTGAGGGAAGGCGGCTCCCTTCCTGCCCTGGCAGAGGCAGATGATGATTTTAAATATGTGCTGAAATTTCGCGGTGCAGGTCACGGAGTAAAAGCGCTGATTGCTGAATTGCTTGGAGGTGAGATTGCCCGCACTTTGGGTCTAAAAGTGCCGGAACTGGTATTTGCAGATCTGGATGAAGCCTTCGGCAGGACTGAAGGAGATGAGGAGATCCAGGATCTTCTAAAGGGAAGCCAGGGCCTCAATCTCGCGCTACATTTTCTTTCTGGCGCTTTTATTTTTTTTCGGTAGTAACCCAGCCTGATGCGATGCTGGCTTCAAAAATAGTATGGCTCGACGCGTTTATTACAAACGTTGACCGTACTTTTAGGAATACCAATATGCTTATGTGGCACAAAGAACTTTGGTTAATAGACCACGGTGCATCATTTTATTTTCACCATTCCTGGGCCAACAGGGAGAAACATGCCATAAGTCCCTTTACGCTTATAAAAGATCACGTACTGTTACCGCAGGCGGAAATGCTTCAGGAGGCAGATGCTGCCTGTAAGGCATTGCTAACAGAAGAAAAGATAAGGGAGATTGTAGAGCTTATTCCGCAGGATTGGCTGGAATGGAATGAAACCCTTGAATCTGCTGACGAAATTAAAGAAGCCTATGCCGGATTTTTATTGACAAGGCTGGCACATTCAGAAATATTTATAAAAGAAGCTCAAAATGCAAGACAAACACTTATATGAATATGCGGTAATACGCGTGGTACCAAGGGTGGAACGTGAGGAGTTTCTTAATGTTGGGATCATTTTGTTTTGTAAAAATTCAAAATTCCTGCAAATGAAATATGAGCTGGATGAAAACCGACTTAAATGCCTTGCTGAAGATTTTGACCTGGAAGAGGTAAGGAAAAATTTGCAATCCTTTGAAAAGATAGCCCATGGCGACAAAGATGCCGGTCCTATTGCCCAAATGGATGTGCCTTCCAGATTCCGCTGGCTTACTGCAATTCGTAGTTCGGTTATACAAACCTCAAGGCCACACCCGGGAATGTCCTGTAAACTTGATGACACCATTAACAGGCTGTTCAAAGAACTGGTACAGATCTAATATTCCCTTTACAGGTAATTCTGGAGTCCTGAAATATGTTATTTTCTCATTCAAATAAATGGGATAAGAAGGCTTAAATGAACCCGTATATTATTGCAGGAAACTTATTCTAAAAATTCAAAATGTGATATCTATCATATTTTAAATGAAGCATTAGTGATATTTTCGGAGGGAACAAGTGAGTCATCTCACATAGCGTTATAAATGCTCTACTGTAATTTGACTGATTATGAAAAAGTCTGGCCTCGACCTTTACCTTATACTTCCCATTAAGAATTTTATAGAAAAGCAAACCTCTGTAGGGTTACTTCTTATTTTTTCAGCACTTGTCGCAATGATCGTCGCCAATTCTCCTTGGGCAGAGGCATACCACAGTTTGTGGAAACAATATATTCACATTGGATTCAATGATTTTATAATTAGCAAGAACCTGCTTCACTGGATCAATGATGGCCTTATGTCTATGTTCTTTTTCCTGGTAGGGCTGGAACTTAAGAGGGAGGTGCTACACGGGGAGCTTTCCAATATACGCGGAGCAATATTACCAATTGCCGCAGCGGTAGGAGGCATGGCTGTACCTGCTCTTATCTATTTTATTTTCAACCAGGGGACCCCGGCCATTACCGGATGGGGGATCCCAATGGCTACAGATATTGCCTTTGCTTTGGGAATCCTTTACTTGCTTGGAGATAAAGTGCCGCTTTCCCTCAAGGTATTTTTAACAGCCATTGCCATTGTAGATGATCTGGGTGCCGTAGTGGTGATCGCTTTCTTTTATACATCAGAGCTATCGCTGGAAAGCCTTGGACTGGGAGCATTCTTTTTATTAATCCTGCTTAGTGCAAATAAAATAGGGATAAGAAATACATTTTTCTATGCAATTATGGGAATTGGCGGCTTATGGCTGGCAATCTTACTTTCCGGGGTTCACGCTACCATAGCGGCGGTACTTGCAGCTTTTGCAATTCCTACCAGCCGCAGGATCAATACTCCGGTATTTCTGCGGAAGGTGAAATGGCTTACTAATGAGATTAAAAACACGCTTAAAGGATCTAAGGAGGAACACGAGGATGTGGACCATATTTCTAATACCATAGAAAAATTCTCCTCCCTGGCCGAAGATGCCACCCCTCCCCTCCAAAGGCTGGAGCATGCTTTGCATCCATTTGTAAGTTTTGTGGTACTACCCATTTTTGCTTTTGCCAACGCTGGTGTTACCATAACAGCCGAATCCCTTACCTTCTTTACCAGCCCCGTGACTTTAGGGGTTATCGTTGGACTAATTATAGGGAAATTCTTTGGCGTAGTACTCTTGACAAAAATTATGATTTGGTCGAAAATATGCAGCCTGCCTAAGGGAGTGACCTGGCCTCACATTTATGGTGTGGGAATCCTGGCAGGAATTGGTTTTACTATGTCATTATTCGTTACCGAACTTGCTTTTAATGATGAAAACTTTATGGTGCAGGCAAAGATTGGTATCCTTTCAGCATCCCTGCTTGCCGGCTTACTTGGATACTTCTATTTAAAATACATTTCAAGAAAGAAAAAAATTAAAGCCAAAAAGAGCACTTTAAAAGCGCGAAAAGAGGCATTTAAGAAGCTGGAAGTTATTTGATAGAATCTTCCGGTTAGTTTTGAGTGCGGGAATCCCGGAATAATATCCGGGTTTCCCGGTTTTAACCCAGATTTTATTTTTATGCTATATAACTTATATGCTGAAAATAAGGAACTTTGGGTGAAGAAGACGGAGAGTATAAATAATTTCCAAAAAAACAGATAAAAAATTCTTCCATAAAGAAAAAAGCTTTCTATATTTGCACCCGCCAAGCGAGGGAATACTTTGCAAGGCAGGACTGGAGAAATGGCAGAGTGGTCGATTGCGGCAGTCTTGAAAACTGTTGAGGGTCACACCTCCGGGGGTTCGAATCCCTC
>CAXAZV010000290.1:0-3382 GCA_963973375.1 uncultured Antarcticibacterium sp. | reverse complement strand
CGGCCTCGTCATCAACAACTAATATTTTGGTCATAACCTTTTTATTATTTAACTACTCATAATCTCTCTTATCTCTTTTTTAAGGGAAATAAAATCAATGGGTTTGGTAAAAAATTCCTTCGCGCCAGAGGACATTGCTTTTTCGTGGTTTTCTGAATCTCCGTATGCCGAGATCATACTTACCTTGATCTCCGGATATCGATTTTTTATATGCTCCAGCAATTCAATGCCCGTCATCCCTGGCATATTTATATCAGAGAATACATATATCACATTTGGAGCATTTGTTGCTCCAAGCACCTCCAAGGCTTCACTGCCCGAGAAGGCAAAAATTAATTCCAAATTCTCATTTTTTGTTTCTTTTCGGAATTTCTGCCGAAATAACATTTCAACATCCCGCTCGTCATCAACTATTAATATTTTCATTTTCACTTATTTTATATATCGTTTTTCTGAAAGACAAAAGGAGCAATTCCCTTGCTTCTCTTAATTCTATAAAGTTTTATCCAGAGAGATTATAAATTTGGTGTATTCTCCTTCCTTAGATTCCAGTTCCAGGGTCCCACCATGGGATTTAATAATATCATGGGAAATACTTAATCCAAGTCCTGTTCCTTCTGATCCTTTTTTTGTTGTAAAAAAAGGCAGCATCATTTTTTCTTTAATTTCCTGGGTCACCCCTGGGCCGTTATCTTCAATTTCTACGATGGTAGTATTACCTGCGGTTTTGGTGCGTACAATAAGTTGCGGTAAATAAGCTTTGGTATTTTCTGCCAATAGTTTATCCCGCATAGCATCAAAAGCATTTTTACATAAATTCAGGATTACCCGCGAAAAATTTTCAGGATTAATCTTAACGAGTCCTAATGACTCCTCTAATTCCAGTTTAATATCTACATTTATGGGATTTTTGTTGGCTCGCATCCCGTGAAAGGAAAGATTTACATATTCCTTTATAAGTTCATTCAAATTTATATCCTCCATATTACCACTACCGCCGCGGCTGTGTAGTAACATTGATTTTACGATCCCGTCTGCCCTGGTTCCGTGATGGTGTATTTTTTTCAAGTTCACCTTTACATCTTCCAGCAATTCAAGGATTTCTTCAGTTTTTCCGGAAGTATCCATTTTCCCTACTATTTCTTCAATCTCCTCAATAAATTCAGCCCCTATTTCAGAAAAGTTATTTATAAAGTTTAAGGGGTTTTTAATTTCATGAGCAATTCCTGCCGTAAGTTGACCAAGGCTGGCTAGTTTTTCCTGGCGCAATAGCTGGGTTTTGATAGCATCCAGGTTTTGTGTTGATTTTTTGAGCGCACTGTTTTGCCTTCCTATTACCTTCTCCATTTCGGCGATCCTTTTGTCACCGTGTTCCCGGTTTTTTGATTGGCTTTTTTCAGGATCTATGAGTGATTTCGAAGCATGTATATGTGTAACCTGCCATCCCTGCTCCATTTTGTAGAACACTATTGAAAGCCTTAACATACCCATTTCTGAAAAATCCGGCAGGAGATTAATTTCATCAACATAGACAGCGGCCTTCCCATCTGGGGAATAGGATCTGAAAACCGGAATAGAATCTAACGGAAGCCTCACACACTTGACTTTCCCCTGGTTTGTTACTTTATGGAAGAATTCTTTGAGATCGTCAAAATTTCGAAAATTTTCTCCCTCCCAAGTTCCGTAAGCCTGAAATTCTGAAGCAAATGTTTGGGAGAACATCGTATGATTAAAGAGGTCTTCATTCAGCTGACCTGTAATAAATTTTACTGCAGCCTCGAAAACAGCATCGAGTTCTCTGGTTTTAGTTGCTTTCATCCTTTGAGGTTCATTAATATTAGGATAACCATGAGCTAATTATTTTCCAATTATAGCGGCCTTATTTGGGAAAATATTGATTTTCTACTTTTAATTAAATAAGGATCATTACATAACCTTTCAAAGGCTAAGTTTTCGTCCAAAATAGCGTTGGGGGCAGGACGGGTTTTAGGCTGAATAAACCATATAAAAAAAGCCGGTAATAGGGAAGCTTTAGTTAATATTTCAGAAAAATTAAAAATCTTCCTTTGGAATCATAAGGACATTAAGATTAAATCGATGTATTGCACAATATACTATTCTTATTGCAGCCATTAACACAGTTCGTTAATAATTTTTTAAAGAAGCATGTTAATTAATTTTAAATTTAAGAATTTTATTTTATATCTTGCGAAAGTTATTCCCCTAAAAGTTAACGATTTAGCCCCAACTATTGATGCGCTAACACCAGATAATACTCTACGATTCATTTGGTTATTGAGAAGGAATTTATGATCTGTTTAAGTTTAAAAATTCTTTTCTACAATTTATTTTTTATTTTTTTTCCTCCCGAATAAACTTGTTTTAACATTAAATCATGTAATTATGAGAAGAAGTCTTCTATGGGCCGCTTTGGTCTTATTTGGGATGTTTGCCGCTTGCGAACCTGGCGATGAAAGTATAATGGATGTCAACCTTCAAAATGACGCAATTGAAAATCTAGACCAGAATAAACTTCATGAAAGTTCCCTTCCCGATTATTTTGTGAGTCAACTTGAAAGTTATGAAAACGTGCTTGTTAACACCTATTTGGTAGCATTTACTGGAAGAGAGGTAAAAGGAAGTGGGGCATCATTGACGACCACGTTTAATTATAGAGTAAGCGGTACGGGATTTACTCCACAATTGGACAGTTTTTTTCTTGAAGTCCCTGCTTGTGCAGGATCTGCCACAAGCTGGACTCCACAGCAACCGGTTAACGTGCAACCTACCTCAATTAAATGGAATAATTCTGTGTCAAAAGATGGGAGCCAGGATTATTCGGTAACTTATGCAGGGGATGTTCCACTGGGTATTATTAGTTCTACTATAACAAGAGGAAGCAATGTTGCCAGTGGTTTGGTCTTAGGCCCTTGCAAAGGTGTTTTTACCCTCTCGGGTAGTATTTATATTGATGCGAATGAGAACGGCACCAAACAACCGGAAGAATCCGGGATCTCTTCAATTTCGGTAGACATCTTCAACAGTGAAGATGTAAAATTGGGTTCAGTTAATACCTTAGATGATGGTTCATATTCATTTATGGTGCTCGCAGGAAACTACAGGATCGCTGTAGGTGATGACCTTTTAAATGATGCAAATTATACTGCGGGTGGAGATACTGAAGTGAGTGTGGAGAATGTAAGTAAGGACCTTACCGGTTTTAATTTCGGTTATTCGGTAAATTCTTCCAAGATAATTAAGGACCTTGAAGACAAAGTTCTTCTTGTGAACACGGAGCCAACCAGATTCTGGATTTCAGCAATAAAAAATGCGGGAAAAAGAAACTCTCCGTATACCAACGATGAAATACGTACGCTGCTTA
>CAXAZV010000289.1:0-3389 GCA_963973375.1 uncultured Antarcticibacterium sp. | reverse complement strand
CATGTAGATGTAACCTATCATGTAGGTTCTGCCCGTGAAGAAATTGGAAAATCTGGCTTTGCGCATTTCTTTGAACATATGATGTTTCAGGGATCAGACAATGTTGCCGATGAAGAGCACTTCAAAATAATCTCGGAAGCCGGTGGTACCCTTAACGGATCAACAAACCGTGACCGTACTAATTACTATGAAACCCTGCCCAGCAATCAGCTTGAAACAGCCCTTTGGCTGGAGGCCGACCGTATGGGGTTCCTGTTGGACGCTGTAACTCAGAAAAAATTTGAGGTTCAACGCGAAACGGTAAAGAACGAACGCGGACAAAATTATGACAACCGCCCTTACGGACTCGCACGGGAAATGATCGCTAAAAATTTATTTGAATACGGGCACCCGTATTCCTGGTTGACCATAGGATACCTTGAGGACCTGGACCGTGTAAACGTAGAGGATCTTAAGAATTTCTTCCTTCGCTGGTACGGCCCAAATAACGCGGTACTTACCGTGGGTGGGGACGTTAAACCTGCAGAGGTAGTAAAACTTGCTGAAAAATATTTTGGTGCTATTCCTACAGGACCTGCAGTAGAGAACATGAAACCTTCGCTGCCGGTTCTTGAAAAGGATCGTTATGTTTCCTATGAGGACAATATACGTACCGCAATGCTTAACATGACATTCCCGGTGGTAGAATCTGGCCATAAGGATGAACATGCGCTTAACGTGCTGGCCTCTGTAATAGGCCAGGGAAAGAGCTCTATCCTGTACAAGAATTTTGTTAAAGACCAGAAAGCCCTTTCTGCCAACGCATACAATTCAGGATCTGAGCTTGCAGGGGAATTTACAATTTCAATTATGGCATACCCAAATCAGGGACTTGACCAGACCGAAGCCCTTGCAAGACAATCTATAGCCGAGTTTGAAACCCGCGGGGTGACAGATCAGGACCTTACCCAATACAAAGCCACCGCCGAGTCCCGTCTTATTAATAGACTGGCGAGCGTAAGTGGAAAAGTATCACAACTGGCATATAACGAAACATTTACAGGAAACCCTAATAATATTCAGGAAGAACTTAGACGCATCCAGGCAGTTACCAAAGAAGATGTGAATAGGGTTTATAACCATTATATTAAAGACAAGAACAGTGTGATCCTGAGCGTGGTACCCAAAGGGAAAACCGAGCAGGTGGCAAAAGCCGATAATTATTCTATTTCTACGGAAGGTTTTGTTGCAGCAGCGGACCAGTATAGCGGCCTTTCCTATAACAAAGCGAAAGATAATTTTGACCGAAGCAAACGCCCAACAGCAGGGAAAAATCCAGTTGTTATGGTGCCTCAATTATGGACCGCCAATTATAAGAATGGTTTAAAAATGATAGGGACTGAAAGTGATGAGATCCCAACCGTAACCCTACAACTTACCATGCAGGGAGGTCACAGATTATCTATGAACAATCCCGAAAAAGCAGGAATAAGTTCCCTTACTGCATCTATGTGGAATGAGGATACCGAAAACTATACTGCTGAAGAATTTTCAAATGAGCTGGAAATGCTTGGAAGCTCTATAAGGGTTTCCGGTGGTTCTGATGAGATAAATATCTATGTGCAGTCCCTGAAAAAGAATCTTGAACCAACTCTTAAATTGTTGGAAGAAAGAATGTTCAGGCCTAAATTCAATGAAGACGATTTTGACCGTCTTAAAAAACAACAGCTGGAGGGAATAGCCAACAGTGCAACCCAACCTACAGTTATAGCCAACCAGGTTTACAGTAAGTTGTTGTATGGGGAAGGTCACTTCCTTTCACTCCCAATATCTGGAACCACTGAAACTGTTGAGAGCCTGAGCATTGAAGATGTAAAACAATTTTATAAGGACAGTTTCTCACCTTCACTGGCACATTTGGTAGTAGTGGGAGACATCAGCAAGAAAGAAATCACCTCAAGACTTGGATTTTTGGAAGAATGGCAAAAGAAGGATATTAAGTTAGCCCCTGATGCCAAAACCCCAAAAATTGACAAGACCCGCATTTATTTTGTAGACAAGCCCGATGCAGCCCAGTCTGAAATTCGCATTGGTTATGTAGCCATGCCCTACGATGCTTTGGGAGATTATTATAAGTCCGGCCTAATGAATTATACCCTGGGAGGTGCGTTCAATAGCCGGATCAATCTTAACCTGCGTGAAGACAAAGGATATACTTATGGTGCGCGCTCAGGGTATAGAGGAAGCAAATATGGCGGGACTTTTACGGCTTCTGCCGGAGTAAGAGCCGATGCCACTGCCGAGTCTGTTACAGAGTTTATGAATGAACTTACCAGCTACCGCGATAAAGGTTTACGCGAAGATGAGGTTGCATTTATGAAGAGCTCCATTGGCCAGGCTGATGCCAGGCAGTACGAAACGCCGAACCAAAAAGCCGGTTTCCTTGGTCGCTTGCTGGAATACGATCTTAAGAGCGATTATGTTCAAAAACAAACAGACATTCTCAATAAGATCACCGCTAAGGAATTGAGCGAACTTGCAAAGCAAAATTTGCCGGTAGAGAATATGCACATTGTAGTGGTAGGAGATAAGAAGACTGTGCTTCCAAAACTGAAGGAATTACAGTATGAAGTGGTAGAACTTGATATGGATGGCAACCCGGTAAGCGATACCTCAGGAAATTAAGATTAAGTTTTTATACAGAACAAAGCCCCTGAAATCAGGGGCTTTTTTTGTTTAAATGGTTTTAGGAATATATTCCTCCCCTCCGGGGCTAATTAGATTAGTAAACATATTAACGATGGGCTGACCCCATAGTTCCTTTCTTGCACCACTTTGGGGCTTATATTATGCCCCCTTAATTAAAACCCTGAAAGGGCGTAATAAACTAACATCCCGGGAAGCGGGATTTAAAACAACAAAGTCTTTACTTTCAAGGCCTGCGTGGGCGAAATTCATTAGTAATGTTTGTTACAGAGCATTAAATATCACACCCCTTTGGGGCTAATTGACAAGAACGCTTGGAATTCGATGGGCTTCACCCATCGTTCCTATTTTTCACCCCTTTGGGGCTTAACTTTTACCATCTGTAAGCTAGGTTAGGAGAAGGGATGGAAAAATAACTTAAAAAACCAAAGTGATGGAAGCGACTAAAATTAAAGCCCTGAAAGGGCGTAATAAACTAACATCCCGAGAAGCGGGATGTAAAATAGCAAAGTTTCTTTCAAGCCCTGCAGGGGCGGGATTAATTGGTGCTATTTTGTTCCAGCTCTAAAGCCAGAGTAGGAAAAGAGTTGAAAAAACAACATTAATAAAACCAAAAAACCCTGTCAATCAATAGATTAACAGGGTTTAAAGTACTCGGAGCGGGATCTTGAATCTCATTTTACTTAAGAGTAAATAGTTTACTT
>CAXAZV010000288.1:0-3392 GCA_963973375.1 uncultured Antarcticibacterium sp. | reverse complement strand
CAAATGATCCAAGAACACCACTCCAAGCGAAGATACTCATTTGGCTCACGCTTGGATATTTGTTTAGCCCTATTGATTTAATTCCTGATTTTATACCGGTTCTTGGTATAATCGATGATATAATTCTGGTGCCTCTTATGATTACATTGATTTTTAAAATGATACCTAAAACTGTTGTAGAAGATAACAAAATAAAAGCTGAAAATGAACCACTGGAAAAGTGGAAAAATAATTGGGTAATAATTTTACTGGTAATAGTAGCCTGGGCTTTATGTTTTGTATGGATTTTTAAAACTTTTCAAAAATATTGGGTATAATGCACACCTGTCACAACCTAATTTTAATTCCCGGATTGAGGTAATATAATGCTTATATTTATGAAGGATAATGTGGGTTGCAAAATTACCCATGTTATCTGGACGCGACCAGAAATTATACCGGATAGCTTAACATACAAGGCCTGCGTAATCATTTAATATTTTAAATATGGGAACCTTTTTCAATAAAGAAAATAGGAAAATTACCGGGTTAACTTTGGCAATTATTCTTTTTGTATTAGTGGCTTTAAATTACTTCTTTAATTAGGAAATGCGCTTCACCATCCTATGTGTGTCTAAGCGGTTCTGCCAAATTCCTGAATTTCCTCCTAAAAAAATACCCATTTGTTTAAAATTGGTTTTTTCTACCTGTAGTTTTTCGAAGTTAACATAGGTGAATTCTTTTGGGGAATGATAATAAGATATTTGTAGTGTAATAATTAATAATACATTAAAAATATAAATTATGGAAACTACAAAAATAACCATTTGGAAATTAGACCCTTCACATAGTGAGCTTACTTTTAAAGTAAAGCACCTTATGATAAGTAACGTTAAGGGAGAATTCCAAACATTTGACGGCCAGATTGTTTCACAGGGGAACGATTTTGACCGCGCTAAAATTACCGCTACCGTAGATGCCAATTCTGTGTATACCAATAATAAAGACAGGGATAACCATCTTAAAAGTGGCGATTTCTTTGATGTGGAAAGTTTTAATAACCTGAAGTTTGAAGGTACTGGATTTGAAAAACTGGATGATGACAATTATAAAATAACAGGACTACTTACTATTAAAGGAAATACCAAAGAAGTATCTTTAGATGTAGATCACGGTGGATTGATGAAGGATCCATATGGCCAGGAGAAAGCAGGCTTTTCCGTAAGCGGAAAGATAAACCGTAAGGAATGGGGATTAACCTGGAATGCAGCTTTGGAGACCGGCGGGGTTATGGTGAGTGAAGATGTACGCATCAACGGGGAATTTCAATTTGTAAAACAAGCTTAAAAACCTTCCATTATGGAAAATAGAATCTTAGGCCTGCATCATATTACTGCAATTGCGGGAGATGCACAGAGAAATTATGATTTTTATACTAAAACGCTTGGTTTAAGAATGGTAAAGAAAACTGTGAATTTTGACGACCCTCATACGTATCATTTCTATTTTGGGGATGAGGTGGGAAGCCCGGGAAGCATACTTACATTTTTTCCCTGGGCCAATGTTAGGCAGGGGAGGGACGGTGCCGGAATGGCTACTGAAATTGGATATTCAGTACCCCAAGGCAGCCTTGAATTCTGGAAGGACCGGTTTGAAGAAAAGAATGTACGACACTTCCAGATCACAGAGCAGTTTGGGGAAAGGAAGCTGCCATTTCAGGATCCGGATGGGTTGAAATTAAGTCTTATTGAAACTGATCTTAATGACGAAAGACAAGCTTATAACCATCCTGAAATTCAGAAAAATGCTGCTATAAAAGGTTTTCATGCCGTAACTCTTAGCCTCAATAACAACAAGGCTACCGCCGCAATTTTAACTGATGTTTTTGGATATAAAAAACTTGATACCCAGGGGAACCTAACCCGTTATAAAACTGACAGCATTCAAAATGCGGCCATTGTAGACCTGCAGGAATTACCACACCTGCCACGGGGGATAAATGCCGCGGGAACAAACCATCACGTCGCATTCAGGGTAAAAAATGAAGAGGATCTCATGGCTATGAGAGAGAAAGTTCTCCAGGCCGGTTTGCAAATCACAGAAAAAATAGACCGTAATTATTTCTATTCTCTCTACTTCAGGGAACCGGGCGGAGTTTTGTTTGAGATCGCGACAGATAATCCGGGATTTGCTATAGATGAAACGGTAGAGGAACTTGGCAGGAGCCTGGTACTACCATCAAGGTACGAAGGGGCCAGGGAGGAAATTGAAAGAGCTTTACCGGAGCTAAAACATTAATTTTATAATAGAAAAGTTCATTGTTGAAAGTCCAAACTTTTACTCTGAACTTTTTCTTATTTAAAACCTGAAATTATGCATACCAAAAATATAATCACTGCCGGAAAAGAAATATCTAAAGCCAATAAGGCGCTTATTCTTTTACATGGCCGCGGGGGAAATGCCCGGGATATTCTTTCCCTTGCCAATAACTTAAATACCCATGAGTTCGCTCTTTTTGCGCCGCAGGCTACAAATAATACCTGGTATCCATATTCTTTTCTTGCACCCACAGCGCAAAATGAGCCCTGGCTTAGCTGGGCCCTGGAAATTTTGAGTCAGCTTCTGGAAGAAGTAAAAAGCAACGGCATCCCTCAAGAAAACATATACTTTGCCGGATTCTCGCAGGGAGCATGTCTGGTTACCGAATTTGTTACACGAAATGCCGCCAGATATGGAGGAGTGGCCATTTTCACCGGCGGATTAATAGGGGAGAGGATTTCTGCTTCGAACTATCAGGGAGATTTCAAAGGTACCCCGGTTTTTATAGGATCTGGAAATCCCGATGCGCACGTACCTGTAGAACGAATCAGGGAAACCCATGAAATAATGGAGAAGATGAATGCCCGGGTAAGCGTGAAGATCTATGATAACAGGCCGCATACCATTTCACAGGATGAAATTGATACCGCAAATGAATTGGTGTTCGGTATTTAATAAAAATCTGTTCTAACACTAAACAAGTTTGTTTAATATAAATCCATGTTTAAGCTTACGCGGGTATATACAGATGTGAAGGGCGACAGCCGCTTTGAGGATATTGAGATCCCTTTAAAAGAAGCCGGGGAGATAGGTTTTCTTTCAGAAATAGTTCCTGCCAGGGGTGTTATTTTCAGGGAGGTCCTTCCAACCTATGATTTTGATTTCCACAATGCACCGCAGCGGCAGTATATCATTCTGCTGGATGGGAAAATTGAAATTGAAACGTCTCTGGGTGAAAAACGAAGGTTTGGATCGGGAGAAATTTTACTTATGGAAGATACCCACGGGAAAGGCCATAAAACCCGTAACCTTGAAAATATGAAACGAAGGTCTATCTTTATTCCGCTGGAGTAAAGATCCAGGATCCTTCCTCA
>CAXAZV010000287.1:0-3398 GCA_963973375.1 uncultured Antarcticibacterium sp. | reverse complement strand
ATTCAGGATGAAGAAGCTGCCCTCGACATGCAAGAGGAAGAATCCTTAGGTTTCCATCAGGAACTTAAAAAACGATTTATAGAAGGTGGTCCTGGGTTTATGGGGATCGTTCTTTTATGTTTAATTCTTGGTCTGGCCATTGCCATTGAAAGGATTATCTTTTTAAACTTGTCTACTACAAATACTAAGAAACTTGCTCAGGATGTAGAAGATGCTTTAAACAGTGGTGGTATTGAGGCTGCAAAAGAAGTTTGCAGAAACACAAGAGGCCCGGTTGCATCTATTTACTATCAGGGACTTGACCGTGCAGATGAAAGCATTGAAGCAGCAGAAAAAGCTGTTGTTGCTTACGGTGGAGTTCAAATGGGACAACTTGAGAAAAACGTTTCTTGGGTATCTTTATTTATCGCTCTTGCACCTATGCTTGGTTTCATGGGAACGGTAATTGGTATGATCCAGGCATTTGACAGGATTGAGGCTGCCGGAGATATGCAACCATCTTTAGTAGCAGGAGGTATTAAAGTAGCTCTTCTTACAACTGTATTTGGTCTTATTGTTGCTATTATTCTTCAAATATTTTATAATTATATCATCGCTAAGATCGATAGTATTGTAAATGACATGGAAGATGCTTCAATCATCTTGATTGATATGCTTGTTGACTACAAAAACAAAAGAAGAATCTAAGAGCTATAAACTATGACAATTCATAAAATTTTAAAATATTTAGCACTCGTTATTGGTGTCATAGGTCTTATCCTTTTGGCTAGGATTATTATGGCCGGAGACGATGCTATTTCAGCTTCGGCTTCCACACAATCGAGTGTGGTTACGCCTATGCTGTGGTTATCATATATGGTTCTCTTAGTAGTTATTGTCCTTGTAGTTTTCTTTGTAATAAAAGGATTGTTTAGGGGAAATATAAAAAATACCTTAATCGCAGTTGGAGCATTTCTTCTTATTGTGGTGATAGCGTATTTGATTACAGATGGAAACCAAATTGATCTAAAAGACGGTGGTACATTATCTGCCAGTGCATCTCATTGGGTAAGTGCTGGCCTGGTAATATTCTATATCCTTGCTGCAATTGCCGTAGGAGCTATGGTTGTATCGGGAATCAGAAAACTAATAAAATAAATTATGGCTAGAAGATCATCACCAGAAATAAATGCGGGCTCGATGGCCGATATCGCCTTCCTGCTATTAATTTTCTTTCTGGTAACAACAACAATGGAAACTGATAGGGGGATTAGCCGTAAGTTACCCCCTATGCAGGATGAAGATGTAGTTCCGCCTGTAATCAAGCAGAAAAACATTTTCACAGTGATCGTGAGCAGGGATAACCAGTTACTTGTTGAAGATCAATTGATGGAACTTAAAGATTTGCGTCAGGCTGCCGTTGACTTTCTTGACAACGGTGCAGGAACTGGAGAAGAGGCCTGTGACTTTTGTCAGGGTGCTAAAGATCCACAGTCATCAGACAATCCTGAAAAGGCAATTATTTCCCTGGTTAATGACCGTAAAACAGAATATCGCACCTATATCTCAGTTCAAAATGAACTGGTAGCTGCTTATAATGTTTTAAGGAACCGTGAAGCACAGCGTTTGTTTAATATGGAATTCACTAAAATGGAGTCTAATTACAATGATGTGAACTGGAGAGGGAATAAAGAGCAGTTGAAGGAGCGTATTGAGCAGATCAAGACTATGTATCCTCAGAAATTATCTGAAGCTGAACCCAAGAATTAAAAACATTTAAAAATTATGTCTAAGTTTAAAAAGAAAAAAAGCGGAGAATTACCAGCTGTGAATACAGCTTCTTTGCCGGATATCGTTTTTATGTTGCTTTTCTTCTTTATGGTTGCTACTGTAATGCGTCAAAACACTTTGATGGTGCAAAATCAATTGCCGTTTGCAGATCAGGTAGAAAAACTGGATAAGAAGGACCTTGTAATGTATATCTATGCAGGAAAGCCTAGTCCGCGTTATCAGCAAACTTATGGTACGGAAGCACGTATACAGTTAAACGATAAATTTGCCAGCGTAAGCGAGGTACAACAATTTATCTATTCTGAAAGAGAATCAAAACGTGAAGAATTAATTCCATATTTGACTACTGCTTTAAAAGTAGATGTTGAAACCAATATGGGACTTGTTTCAGATATTAAACAAGAATTAAGGAAAGCAGATGCTCTTAAGATCAATTACACAACCTTAACAGGGGAAGTAAGTAAAAATTAAAATAAATTTTATTACTGTTTAAAAACATCCCACCGGAAAATTCTGGTTCTGGGATGTTTTTTTTTACCATAATCCCGGGTTGGCTAAACAATCATATATATGAAAAAACTATGTCTTTTGATCTTTGGTTTTGTTCTTTGCCAACCTGTAATGGCGCAGCAGAGAACCGCAGGTACTGCTTCTGTAATTGATAGCTTATACAGGGAAGATCAGTTTTATATAGGGCTTACCTTTCACTTATTACATGACCTGCCGGAGGAGGTTACTCAAAAGGGATTTTCAGGTGGGGTTCATCTTGGTTTTATAAGAGATTTCCCTCTTAATAAAAGAAGGAATGTAGCCATAGGGCTAGGCGCAGGATGGTCTATAAATACTTATGGGCAGGAGCTTTTTATTGGGGAAGATAATAACGATCAAACAATTTTCAGGGATCTTAACGCTTTGGAGATAGAATATGATACTAACAGGTTTTCAACCCAACTTGTAGAGGTTCCTTTGGAGTTCCGTTGGCGTACTTCAACTCCGGATTCATATAGGTTTTGGCGAGTGTATACGGGTGTAAGGCTTGGGTATATTTACCATTTCAAATCCAGCTTCAGGCAGGAGGGGAATCAGGTAGTTCAAACAGATATTCCGGAGCTGGAACGGTTCCGGTTAGGAACAACATTTACCTTTGGATATAACACCTTTAATTTTCACGTTTATTACAATCTAAACCCATTTTTCAATAACGCCCGGCTCAACGACACAGAATTTGGTATTCATTCCTTTAAAGTGGGGCTTATGTTCTATCTTCTATAACCAGAAGTTTAGAACTATTATTTGAGGTAAAACTCCCACCAGTATCCCCAGGCTTATTTCCGGCCAGGTATGGGCTTTAAGTTGGAGTCTGGATGTTGCTGTTAAACCAAGCGCTGCGATAAGAAAAGCTATGGTGTAAATGAGGTTTACGCGGTAGAATATGCTTAGGACTATGGCAAACATTAAAACGCCACTTAAACCTACCATATGAAGGCTTACTTTAAAATTTAAAAACGCCAGGATCAAACCGGTTAAAGCCGAAAATAGAATCCCCACAAAATAATAATACAAGGCAGGGTAATTATAGGCATCCAGGATCTGGTAAAGATTCAGGCATATGAGCAAACAAAAGAAGA
>CAXAZV010000286.1:0-3419 GCA_963973375.1 uncultured Antarcticibacterium sp. | reverse complement strand
ATTGTATTCTTGATGAGGCAGATGAAATGTTGAACATGGGATTCTTTGAAGATATTACCGCAATTTTGTCACATACTCCAAAAGAAAAGCACACCTGGTTATTTTCAGCCACTATGCCTCAGGAGGTTTCAACCATCGCAAAGAAATTTATGCGTACGCCGGTGGAAATCACTGTTGGAAACAAAAACCAGGGTACTGCAAATGTTTCTCATGAATACTATGCTGTAAATTCAAGAGACCGTTACTCTGCCCTAAAGCGCCTTGCTGATGCCAATCCGGATATTTTCTCGGTTGTTTTTTGCCGAACTAAAAGGGACACTCAAAAAGTTGCAGAGCAGTTAATTGAAGATGGATACAATGCCGCAGCATTGCATGGAGATCTAAGCCAGAACCAGAGAGACCTGGTAATGAAAAGTTTTAGAGGCCGCCAGATCCAGATGCTGGTTGCAACAGATGTTGCTGCCCGTGGTATTGATGTAGATGATATCACACACGTGATCCACTACCAACTACCGGATGAACCTGAGATCTATACTCACCGTAGCGGTAGAACCGGACGTGCCGGGAAGAGCGGAGTTTCTATGGTAATTATGACCAAAAGTGAACTGCGTAAAATAAAAAGTATTGAACGAATTATAAAGCAGCCGTTTGAGCAAAAGGAAATTCCAGATGGAATGGAAATATGCAGGGTACAGCTTTATCATTTGGCAAATGATATTAAGGACACAAAGATGAATCACGATCTTGATCCTTACCTTCCGGGAATTGAAGAAGTACTTCAGGATTTCACCAAGGAAGAACTTATTAAAAAAGTATTTTCTGTAGAATTCACCAGGTTCTTTAATTATTACAAGAACTCATCAGATCTTAACGCGAAACTCTCCAATTCCAGAGACGATAGTTCTGCCGGTGGTGGAGATAGCACCCGTTTCTTTATCAATGTAGGTAGTAAGGATGATTTTGACTGGATGACCTTAAAGGACTTTTTAAAGTCTACACTTGATCTTGGAAGAGATGATGTATTCAGGGTTGACGTTAAAGA
This sequence comes from uncultured Antarcticibacterium sp., assembly GCA_963973375.1. Lineage (GTDB taxonomy): Bacteria > Bacteroidota > Bacteroidia > Flavobacteriales > Flavobacteriaceae > Gillisia. The sequence continues at coordinate 2,377 of CAXAZV010000286.1, read as the reverse complement.
GAGCTTTGCTTTCTTCAACACAAATTCAGAAATAGCAGATAAGGTTCTTTCTACATTTGAGAATTTTCAGCACCAGGGAAGACGCATTAGCGTAGAAGTTTCCCAGGATGGTGGCGGTGGCGGAAGGTCTGCAGGCCGAAGCCGTAAACCACGCGGTGGTGGAGACTTTAAGCCCCGAAGCGGAGAAAAACGCGGCGGTGGTGATTTCAAACCCCGAGGCGGTGAAAGAAGCGGTGGTGGTGATTTTAAGCCCCGTGGTGAAAAAAGCAGCGGTGGTTCACGGCCAACTTCAGATTCAGGTGTAGGCAGAAGAAGAACCAGCAAACCTTTTGAAGGAGGTGGTGATAAAGCTGCCGGAAAAGACGGAAGCCGGAAAAAGAACATTGAAAGTTCTGTAAACCGAAGAAAGTCAAGAAGGTCTTAAAAAAATAAAACAAGGGGATGAGTTTGGTACAATATTTACTATAACTTATCCCCTTTGTATTTCATCTTTATGAGACTATATACTACCCTAATATTTTTATTCCTTATTATTTCCAACATTGTGGCCCAGGAGACCAGGGTTAAAGGAACCGTATTGAACGCGGCCAATGACCTGCCGTTGGAAAATGTGAACCTGGTTAACTTAAATCAGGTAAAAGGTACTACAACCGATGCCAGTGGCTATTTTGAAATCAATGCCGCAGTAAATGATACCCTTTATTTTTCTTATCTCGGTTTTAAAACCATTCAGGTAAGAGTTACCAATGACTGGATGAAATACGGGGAGGTAAAGGTTAAAATGACCGAAATAGGAATAGCTCTTGAAGAAGTAGTAGTAAAACCCATACAATTGACAGGCTATCTTGAAATTGATGCCAAGAACATTCCCATTTACGAGAATTACCGTTATAGCATATCAGGATTAAATGCAGGTTATGAGGCGGGAGAATACTCCCCTACTGCAGCCGGTAAAATCCTTGGATCTATTTTTAATCCGGCAGATGCGCTATATAATATTTTTGGACAGAAGCCTAAACAAATGAGGAAACTCAGGCAAATGAAGGATGATGATGAAATTAGAAATTTATTGCAAAATAAGTTTGACCGTCAAACCCTGGCCGCAGTACTTCAAATTACCCAGGTAGATATCGATGAGATCCTGGCAAGATGTAATTACTCCCTCGATTTTGCGCGTACAGCAAATGATCTTCAGATACTTGATGCAATAAGTGGCTGTTATGAAGAGTATAGGGTTCTTAAACGATAAGTAGTTTAAAGAATTTCTTTATTTTCGGGCACAATTATTCTTTCATTCTTTGCCTCCAAAATACTTTTTATTTTTTTTAGGCCAGTTTCAAGTTCCTGCCCATAGGCTTTATCTACAGGATGAATAAGCGCCATTACCGAAAATGGAAATACAAGGCCACCTCTTATACCCCATACCATTTTGGTTTTATTCTCGTCAATTTCCTTTAATCCCTTATATTCCAGCAATGCCATTCTAAAAGGTTTAACCAAAAGGAAACGGGTTTCAATTATTTTACCCTGGTGAATTTTGACAATTTTTTGAGTACCTTCATAAAAATGTTTATGCCCTTTCCAGTAGAGCACTGCATCGGCTTTTCCATCTTCCCCTTTATATTTCAATACGCCTTTAAAATCCTTTTCGAACCATGGCATCCATAATTTCTCTTTTTTTAATTGCCTCACGAAATTAAAGACTTCCTCTTTAGGGCGATTAATCACAACGGTTCGGCTTATATCAAATTCTTTTTTAGCCCAGGCATGTAGAAAAGCAAAAAAAGTGATGATAGCAATAAAAATGTAAAATATTAAAGTCATCAATTCTGGGTTAGGAATATAAAAAGAGAAAATTACGCATTATCCTGAAACCTTTTAATTAATTCAGGTAAATTTTTAAAAGTTTTGCTCAACCATTCGAATTTAAGTGTATTTTTCTCATTTTCAGACAGTTTCCAGTCAATGTTGCTTTGTTTTAATTTTTGAGTTACATGTTGCAGAATTATTGCGGCAGAGACCGATATATTTAAGCTATCTGTAAACCCCATCATTGGGATCTTTAGATAGGCATCGGCTTGAGAAATTACCTCTTGGGAAAGTCCGTCTTTTTCTGTTCCAAAAAATATAGCCGATGGTTTTGAAATGTCGAAATCGGCCAGATTTACCGCTTTCCCATGGGGCATGGTGGCTACAATTTGATAGCCGTTCTCCTTTAAATGGGCAATACACTCTGCACTGGAATGGTGCCTGTTAAGGCTCACCCATTTTTGCGCACCCATCGCTATTTCCCGGTCAATCTTCTTTCTATTCCTCTCCTCTATTACATGAATATTCTGCACCCCAAAAACATCACAACTTCTTATAACCGCGCTGG
>CAXAZV010000285.1:0-3427 GCA_963973375.1 uncultured Antarcticibacterium sp. | reverse complement strand
GTTGTCGCCTGGCTTCAAATTGGGGAAAAAAATGAAAGCACCACAAATGAACTTAGTGTTATGAGTTACAATGTGAGGATGTTCAATGCTTATAAATGGGTAGATGACCCCTTGATCCCCGAAAAGATCCAGACATTTGTAAATGAGCAGGATCCAGATATACTTGTTACCCAGGAACATTATATTGGCGAAACAGGGAAGTTTAAAGAATTTAAGCACAGCTATATTAAGCTAAAGGATAAGGGAAGTGAATTTGGAATGGCGATATTTTCAAAATATCCTATTGTAAATAAACAATCCCTGGACTTTCCTGAAGACGGAAACAATAACTCCATTTTCATAGACATTGTTAAAAATGAAGATACGCTGCGCATCTTCAATGTGCATTTCCAATCGCTCAATATTAAGCCGGGCCTGCAGGACATTAAGGATGCCGATTCAAAAAAACTCATTGGAAGAATAGGCTATGGTTTTAAACTGCAGCAAAGCCAGGCGCAAATATTAAAGAAAGCTTTAGATGAATCCCCCTATAAGACGCTTGTGCTGGGAGATTTTAATAATACGGCATTCTCTTACATTTATCGCTATATAAAGGGGGAGCGCTTTCAAGATGCTTTCATGGAGGCCGGAAGCGGGTTTGATAGAACGTTCAATCTTAATTATTTTCCGTTAAGGATAGATTTTCTTTTTATAGAAAATTCCATTCCCATAAATTCCTTTGAAGTCTTTCCCGTAGATTATTCAGATCACTTGCCGCTTATGGCCCGCATAAATTGGTAAGATCCTAGAATTCCCGAAGATAATTTACTGCGTTTGGTCCTTCGTTGAAAAGAAGGTCAAGAATACTCAAATCCTGTATAAAGCCCTTTTTATCCTGAAAAACCTGAATGTATTCCGGCACTTCCCGCGATGTTTTAGCGTTAATAAGATCCCTTTTGTCTATAATTCCAGGGGGTTCTCTAAAGTATTCGGCAGTTTTTTTGAAATTGACGGTTAATTGAAGGCATTCACATACAAGATCAAAACACTTATAATTAAATTCCATTAAAAAATCTTCCTTCCCAAGGAACAAGGGTGCAAAATCATCCTCATAATATTCAAAGAAAGGGGATGTCTGGTATGCAGATTTTAAGGATTTCCAGTGGAGTTGCTGCCATTTAAAATCATTTTCAATTCTTACATCTTTATATTTTTGATGCAGCTTTACTCCCGGAGGATTCAAATGTTTTACCGGAATATTTAAAAGAAGTTTCCCGTTGGCCCCATAGATATAGGTACGGTTGCGATAGGTTTGTTTTTGATAATTATCTTCATTTTCAAACCATATGGTTGCCGGTTTTACAACTTCTTTAAAATGTGAAACTGGCCCAAAATAGGGGAGATGTAATAAAATTTCCTCCATCTTACAGCAATCTTAGGATTCTCTTCTTTTCTTGAAAAAGTTAAAGGCTATAAGTATTATAACCACAATAAGAAAATAGGGTAAATATGAAACCGGGTCGCCGGGGCCGCCCACAGTGGTAAATAATCTATCCCAACGCACCTTGTTGATAAAGCCATCTCCATTAGCATCCCAGCTCATCCAGATAAATACAGGTTTTCCCACGATATGGTTTTCCGGCACAAAGCCAAAATAACGGCTGTCCAGACTGTTATGCCTGTTATCTCCCATCATCCAGTAATAATCCTGTTTAAAGGTGTAGGAGTCTGTAACCTGGCCGTTAAGCAATACCTGGGTGCCATTAACACCTACTTTATTGTTAATACCCATTTCAGAACCCTCATACACTTCAATGATCCTTTTGTATAATTCTATATTTCCGGAATTAAGTGGGGTGGTGACACCTTTCTTAGGAATAAATATAGGGCCCATATTATCGTTGTTCCAGTGATGATCTCCTTTTTGGGGGAACAGCTGGGTATCTGCAACACTGGAAGAATCTACCACTCTTGAAATGGTTTCAACATTGGGATGATTCTTAAATCGCTCAAATGCTTCTTCAGTCAGGTTGATCCTGAAAGTTCTTGATTCAGCGTGATAGGGCACATAATCTGTAACATCATATCGCTCATACAGGTTATAAGGATGAAAAGGCTGTCCTTTGGTTGTACCCTGGTAAGAATATTGAAGTTTAGCCCGCTCCGGCAACTGCAGGGGGCTGGAGTTGATATGTATCTTTCCGTTTATGATCTCCAGAGAATCTCCCGGTATACCAACTGCACGCTTTACGTAATTTGTCTTTTTGTCTATTGGTTTATAGTAGTGCTTATCTGTAAAATACATATTCATCATAGTATCTACAGGCCAGTTGAACACTACAATATCTGTTCTTTCAATATTTTGAAAGCCCGGAAGTCTGAAATATGGTATCTGTGGTTTTGCCAGGTATGATTTTACATTCAGCACAGGAATAGTGTCATGCACCATTGGGAAAGCAACAGCCGTTAGAGGTGTGCGTGCCCCGTAATGAAATTTGCTTACAAACAGGAAATCACCAACCAGCAGTGTTTTTTCCAAAGATGATGTTGGAATTGTAAAAGGCTGAATAAGGTAGGTGTGAACCAGGGTTGCAGCAATAATGGCAAATAGAATTGAACTTACCCATTCTCCCAATGCAGTGCCCGGTTTTAAACTGCGATCTGCGATATAAGTCGCATCTGTAAAGTAGTTTATATAATATATATATAAGCCCAGGGTTATAAGTACAAGAAAGGTATCTATAGAACTATTTCTACCAAAGCTTCTTATAGTTTCCACCCAAACTACAGGGAACATAATAAGGTTTACAATTGGAATGAATAACAGGATCACCCACCACCATGGACGGTTAATGATCTTCATCAAAACAACCGCATTGTAAACAGGAACTGCGGCTTCCCAGGCTTTTCGGCCGGCTTTAACATAAAGTCTCCAGGTTCCAAGAAAATGGATTATTTGTACAACTAAGAAAAACAGAAGCCATTGGGTAATTGTCATAGTAAACTATTTACTGGTATTGGTATGAAACAATGCTCTACCGTTACATATTATTTATTATAATCCAGAAAGCACGTCTTTCATGGTAAAAACACCTTTCTTATTTTTGATCCATTCCGCAGCAATAACTGCTCCCAAGGCAAATCCTTCACGGGAATGCGCGGTATGTTTGATCTCTAAAGTATCTGCTTTGGAAGTATAGGAAACTGTATGGGTTCCGGGTACTTCATCAACTCGTTTGGAATATACGGGGATCTCGTTTTTTTCAGCCTGCTCAGCTTTCCAACCGGTAAGGGAAGAATGGGCTACAATTTGTTCGGCCAGACTTATTGCAGTTCCGCTGGGAGCATCCAGTTTTTGAGTGTGGTGAATTTCTTCAATTGCTACAGCATATTCTTTAAATGGCTGCATAAGTCTTGCAAGCTTCTCATTAAGGTCAAAGAACAGGTT
>CAXAZV010000284.1:0-3441 GCA_963973375.1 uncultured Antarcticibacterium sp. | reverse complement strand
TACGTGAACGGGCTTCCGCAAATGATAGATAAAGAACATTTACCCCTACGCTTACCCGACGTAGAAAAATACCTTCCCACTGAAGAAGGGGAACCACCATTGGGCAGAGCGAAGGATTGGTACTGGAATACGAAAACAAATGAAGTAGTTTCTCCACCTGCAGAAAACTCAGGAGAGGAAGACTTTATTTTTCCTCTTGAACTTAATACTATGCCGGGGTGGGCAGGAAGTTCCTGGTACTGGTTCAGGTACATGGATGCACATAACAAAGAAGAATTTGTTTCTAACGAGGCGCAGCAATACTGGGAAAATGTAGATTTGTATATTGGAGGAAGCGAGCATGCAACCGGCCATTTATTATATTCCAGATTCTGGACTAAATTTTTATTCGACCGCCAATTTGTAACGGTAGAAGAGCCCTTCAAAAAACTGATCAACCAGGGGATGATCCTTGGGCAGAGTGCTTTTGTGTACAGGATTGAAGGTGAGAACACCCTTGTTTCAAAAAATTTGACCGAAGGAAAGAAAGTTCAGCCTATTCATGCAGATGTTTCCCTGGTAAACTTTTCTGATGAACTGGATATCGAAGCCTTCAAAAAATGGCGACCTGAATTTGAGAATGCCCAATTCTTATTGGAAGACGGAGCTTTCATTGTAGGCCGCGAAGTGGAAAAAATGTCCAAATCCAAGTACAATGTAGTTAATCCTGATGAGATCTGTGAGCAATACGGGGCAGATACGTTACGTATGTATGAGATGTTCCTTGGGCCGCTGGAGCAGGCAAAACCATGGAATACTGCAGGGATCACCGGGGTACATAGTTTCCTTAAAAAATTCTGGAAACTTTACCATTCCGGCCCCAATGGCGCTTTCCATGTAAATGACTCCTCTCCTTCGCAAGGCTTGGGAGAACCATTAAAAACCTTACACAAAACCATCAAAAAAGTAACTGAAGATATCGAAGCTTTTAGCTTTAATACTTCTGTTTCCACTTTTATGATATGTGTGAATGAGTTAATGGCCCAAAAATGTGACAACCGGGAGATTCTGGAGCCGTTGGTAATCTTATTAGCACCTTACGCACCGCATATTGCCGAGGAGTTGTGGCAAAAACTCGGGCATACAGAATCTGTGTCTACCGCTGCCTATCCTGTATTTGAAGAGAAATACCTGGTGGAGAGCACCAAACTTTATCCGGTTTCATTTAACGGGAAAATGCGTTTCACAATAGAGTTGTCACTGGAATTGAGCAAGGAAGAGATCGAAAAAGCTGTTATGCAGGATGAGCGCACTCAAAAGCAATTGGAAGGTAGGGCACCTAAAAAGGTGATTATAGTTCCCGGGAAGATCGTAAACATTGTGGGTTAAAAAAAGCCAGCATATCAAAAGTAACTTTTAAGGCAGGATTTCTTTATATTTGAGTATGGAATATCTTTTTATAGGACTTGCAGCAGGGGCAATCCTGGCTTATTTTATTTTCGCACGTTTTAATAAACATCGCAGCAGGGAGCGGGCAGATGAACAATCTGTTATCCTAATGGATAAGATCAAAAGCGTTTGTAAATTTATAACCGTAGAGGGAGATTTCTCTGAGATCTATCATTATGAGAATCTCAAGGAAAAATATGTGAGTTTGCTTTTGGGGAAGAAAAAAGCCATTGTGCTTATCACTGCACGCGCTCACGTTGGTTTTGACCTTAGCAAAATAAGGATGTCCAGCGATAACCAGAATAAAAAGATTTTTCTTACCAATTTCCCGGAGCCCGAACTACTTACTGTAGAAACAGATTTTAAATATTATGACAAACGGGAAGGTTGGGCAAATCCTTTTACAACCTCAGATCTTACCGACATAAACCGCGATGCGAAAAAGCACGTTGTAGATAAGATCCCACAAAGCGGACTCCTGGAAAAAGCCCGGAATGAGGCTTTATCTACCGTATTACTCATTGAAAAGATAGTAGAGACTATTGGTTGGAAACTGGATTATTCCGCCCTGGAAAGCGATGTTAAGGATCAGCCTAAACTTCATTAATTTAATTACACTCTTCCCTAAACCCCCGTTTAAGGTTAATTGACAGGCAGTAGAATGGATATAGAAACTTTCAGAAATTATTGCCTTGACAAAAAAGGGGTAACCGAAGGTCTTCCTTTTGGCCCGGATAATCTTGTAATAAAAGTAATGGGCAAGATGTTTACTATTGCCAGTCTCGATGAAGTACCTTTGCGTGTAAACCTAAAATGCGATCCCGAGAGGGCAATATTGCTAAGGGAAGAATATCCTGACACCATATTTCCCGGGTACCATATGAATAAGGAACTTTGGAATACCCTGATTCTGGATGGAACTTTATCCAATTCTTTTATCTTTGAACTTATAGATCATTCTTATGAACTTGTGGTCCAGGGACTCACAAAAAAGCTGCAAAAAGAACTTCAGGATCTTTGAAAAAGAAATAATTAAATGACTCCACAGGAATTTTATAAAGAAGAAAAAGAAAACCAGATTTTCCTGTTGCAGGAAGCCAATCGTCGACTTAATATTTCAAGTTTTATAAGACTTGTCGTTTTCCTGCTAAGCATTTACGGGATATATTATTTTATAGAAGAATTTAGAATAGTTGCCATTATCGCGCTTCTGGGAATTGCTTCATTTTTAATACTTGTTTCAAGGCATACAGATCTTAAATATAAGAGGGACAAGATCCAGCATCTTGTTAACCTTAATGAGACCGAATTGTTGGTGTTGAAGCGTGAGTTTTCACACCTGCCTTCCGGGGAGGAATTCAAAGATCCAAAACATCCTTTTAGTCAGGATATTGATCTTTTTGGAGAGGGGTCTTTTTTTCAGTATTTGAACAGGACATCGCTGCGTGGTGGAACTTTAAAACTGGCTCATTTTTTATCTCAAAATTCAATAACTGATATTGAAAAAAAGCAGGCAGCAATAAAAGAACTAATTGGAATGGTGAAATGGCGGCAGGAATTTACTGCCATTGCCGGATTAGTCAAAACCGAAACTCCTTCCAAACAGGTGCTTATCTGGTTTAAAGGGTATGTTCAGTTTATTCCAAATTATATGAGGTGGTTGCCATGGGTATTTTCAGGCATTTCGCTCCTCGCTATTCTTGGCTATGCATTTGATTATTTAACAGGTCTGCAATTATTTCTATGGTTTCTTGTAGGGGTGTTGTATACCGGGGTTTATTTTAAAAAAGTCAATTTACTTTCCGGCAGTGTAAACAAAGTGCAGGATACCTTTCATCAATATCACCAGCTGCTTGACCTTATTGAAAAAACTGAATTTTCTTCTGAAATTTTAAAGAATAAAAGATCCCTCATTGCTTCAGCTTCCGGAAGTTCTTCAAAGCTCTCAAAAAAATTCTCCCGGGCCATTGATTCCCTGGAACAACGAAATAATTTTTTAATGGGGGTGTTGCT
>CAXAZV010000283.1:0-3475 GCA_963973375.1 uncultured Antarcticibacterium sp. | reverse complement strand
ATTTTTGTAGTATAAAACAAGCCAGAAGAAAATCCCGCATTAACAATTAGTGCTCTTCCATTTGAAGTGGTAGCAGGCGGGAAATATGAATGCCATGTAGTATTGTTTTGGCCTACCCTCCCTGAGATCGTATATTCCCCATCATTGGGATCTCCTGTAACATACCTGTAATTTGTTACTGAAGTGGGAAGCGGCGGGCCATTTAAATTTCCTGTTCCAAAAGTCTCGTGAAAAATGGGATCACCTTTACTTCCCCGGCAAAATTCCAATTGGGAATAAAGAAAGGAGGACCAAAGTAAAAAAAGAACCGTTAAAGAATTCTTCATGTATTAGCAGGTAGATATATTACTCTCAAATGGTAACATAACAGGCATCCAAATTACGAATTTTAATACTAATTTATTAGGGTCACAAGAGGTTGAAGCAATGTTAAAAATTGATCTCCTGTAATTTTTTTTCCAGTTTAATTGAAATTTCCTGAAGCCATTTTAATTGTTCATAAACCAATTGAGCCTCCTGTAAACTACTCACGGCTGCTTCCCCCAAAATTTTATTTTCAGGAGAAATACTTTGTACCCTTTCAAATTTTTGATCAAAATATTTTTCAGCCTCCTTTTGCTTGGAGGGATCTGGGGGAGAAAGGATCTCCCTTTCCTTTAAAAATGCTAAAGCCCGTTCCAGGTTTTGATCAATAATTTCAGCATACATAATTACCTGGGAGGAAGCCGGGGTGGTGGTATGATTTTGAATATACGTACCAAAAGATGCAAGAGAAGATAAAAAACTATGATTAAGTACCACTACCTCATAGATCTTGTCCAGATTTTTTTGCTTGGACCTTGGTTCCTGGGTCATACGTTGAAAGGCAGCACTTAGATTACCCAATCCAAGAAATGCCTGTTTTCTGGAAACCTTATAGGATGTGGAAACCTTTCCTTTTTTTTGGTAAAATCCGGCCACCTCTTTAAAATAATCTTTATTGGCACTTATACTCTCTGCTATTGTTGTTTTAATTCCGAAGAATTCCCAGGAAGGCCACAGGAAAATATTTCCAAGGGTTGCAAGGCCTGCCCCAATTAATGTATCTACAACCCTGTATTGAATTACATTCAGGACATTTGGCTCCAGAAGCGCATAAATAAAAACCACACTTAAGGTAACAAAGACTGCAGATGTCTTATAGTTCTTCTGCACCATTGCAAAAGCTATAATCAATGAAACTACAGCAAGGATTCCATAAATCACAACATTCTGGGTAAGCAATACAATCCCCACCGCTATTGCCGCACCTATTAAAGTTCCAACTGTTCTTTGCTTTGAGCGGGTTTTGGTGAGCCCGTAATTAGGCCTCATGATCACAATAATGGTAAGAAGGATCCAATAAGCATTTTGCAATGAAAAATAGGCGCCTATCGCATAGCCTATCATTACAACTATTGCAAGCCTTAGAGAATGTTTAAAAATAGAGGAACCAAAGCCAAAATTTTCAATAAGTATCTTGGGGTCATATTCCTGTGGAGTTAAGAACCTCGCGGCTTCATCTTTCTTGATCACTCCAAGTTCTCCCTGTTCTTTGGTGATTAAAAGCTGTTCAATCTTCGATATTTTTTCAACCTGCTTTTCCTGGTAATCATAAAGGTTTTGAAGCATAAAAGAACCTTCATCGGGTATATAATTAAGCTCTCTTCCATACAAATTGATCCCTTTTTTCACTTCCTCCAGTGCTACATTCAAATCCTGTAAAGGGGGTAATTTATGGCCGTGCCTAATGTTTAGGGCAATAAAATTAAGCCTGCCTGCCATTTTAAAAATAAGCGTTTGAAAAAGGAGAATCTTCTCTTTATGTTGTGCCATTAACCCGTCCATTTTTTCATAATTCACGGGATTTGCCATGGCGAGTTCCAGAACATCTACAAGTTGTATGAAAATAAGTAACCGCTTACGCTCATAACTGGAACTTCCCGAGGTCTTTCTGGCCGACATAAGAATTTCCCGCAGGGTTTCGTGTTTATCATTTAGCTCTGCCTGCAGGTCTAGAAGTTTTTTAAAAAGCTCCAGCCTTGAAGCTCCCGGAGTTACAAGTTTACCCCTGGTTTCAAGGTAAGTTGAAGTAAGATCAAGGGTTTGGGCAATATATTGATCTGTCTGGCTCCGGGGGTTCAGCGCCTGCCATACCATATTTAGTCCCAGATACCAGAGCCCGCCAACTCCTATAAAAAGGGCGCGCTCATAAACTTCTATAGATTCATAGGTATTGGCAAAACTAAGCACCATTGCAAACAAGCCTGAAAAACTTATAAGGGACGCCCGGAACCCAAAAACCGCCAGGTAGGAAATGGCAAACATGATGAAACCAAGGACGGGCACAAAAAGCCATGAATTAAATACCAGGTAACCACCGGCAAGACTTACCAGTACTGCCAGCACCGCTGAAAAGATTATCCCAATGTTCTTATGCCGCTGGCTACCGCTCACGTCACTGGATGAACAGAGCAAAGCCCCTAATGCAATGGCTAATCCAAATTCAAACCGCCCATAATAAACTCCCAAAGTTATGGGGAGAGTTATAGCCGAACCCAAAATAAGCGCCTTAGAAAAATCGGTGCTTTTTAAGAACCCACGAAAACGTAAAAAATATTGCGAAAAAGTAGAATTCAATATTAGGTAAATTGGATGTAATCTTTAAGCAAAGGTACGTGCTAAATGACCCAAATGAGTTAATCTTATCTGAAAAATTGGTAACAAAGGTTATGCGTTAAATCTTCATAAAATTTAAGCAGCACAAATGAAACTTCCTATTTTTAATGTAAATTAAGGCTATCCAAAAAAACCATGTAAAATGAATAAATCCATCCTCCTTAAAAACAGACCTCAAGGAAAACCCACCCTCGAAGATTTTCAGTTTATTAATGAAGAAACCCCTGTTCCCGGAGAAGGGGAAATTTTGCTTAAAACAATTTATGTATCGGTAGATCCCTATTTACGTGGAAGAATGCGTGATGAAGGTTCGTATATAGAGCCTTTCAAACTCAACGAGCCTATAGAATCTGGTATTATTGCTGAAGTAATTGAATCTCATAACCCTAATTTTAAAAAAGGGGATTTTGTTAATGGCACCCTCAAATGGAAAGAGTACCAAACAGTTTCAGGTCACGGTATAAATAAAGTAGATAAAGACCTCGCCCCTCTTACTGTTTATTTAGGAGTTCTGGGATTAACAGGAATTACCGCTTACCTGGGTCTTGATAAAATTGGCAATCTAAAAGCAGGAGAAACTCTATTAGTCTCCGGTGCCGGCGGCGCCGTAGGAAGTATAGCCGGTCAAATAGGAAAAATAAAAGGTTGCAGAGTAATTGGAATTGCAGGGACAGATGAGAAGATATCCCGCATTAAAGAAGAATTTGGGTTTGATGATGATGAATGAAGGTTTTGACTTCAGTGAGAACGATATTGAGGTGATGCTGGCTAATCTTGA
>CAXAZV010000282.1:0-3493 GCA_963973375.1 uncultured Antarcticibacterium sp. | reverse complement strand
CTCCAGGTTTCCAATAGTACCCCATAAGCATATTCCAAATGAATGAAGTCCTACAGAAATATCTTCCGAGTCATGGAGTGGCACCAGTTTTTAAAATGGTGGAAGAACACAGGATACATCTCAAAATAGTAAATGAACGGGTAACCCGTCACGGCGATTACAGAAGAATGCCGGGGGGAGTGCATCAAATTACCGTAAATGCCAATTTAAATAAATTCAGGTTTCTCATTACCTTAATTCATGAGATTGCCCATTTGGTGGCTTTTGAAAGGTTTGGAAGAAATATTAAGCCTCACGGGAGAGAATGGAAATTCACCTTTCAGGAACTAATGCTGCCCTATATAAGGCCGGAGATCTTTCCGGAGCATTTACTTCCCTTGATCGCAAGGCATTTTAAAAATCCCAAAGCGAGTAGTGATACAGATGCGCACCTTTCAGTAGCCTTAAAGAAATTTGATCCTGAGAATGATAAAAACTATATTTTTGAGGTGCCTGCGGGTGGCCTTTTCAGGATATACAATGGGAGGGTTTTTAAAAGGGGACAAAAACTAAGGAAAAGATATGAATGTCTGGAGGTATCCAGTGGTAAGATCTATCTTTTTCAACCTAACGCCCAGGTGGAATTCCTGCTTGGTTAAAATACAAACTGATTTATGATTAGCCTTAATGAAAATTATTATGCGGTTATAATGGCCGGAGGAGTAGGTTCAAGATTTTGGCCCGTAAGTACTGCGGAACATCCCAAGCAATTTCAGGACATGATGGGGGTAGGGGAAACATTATTGCAACTTACTTACAATAGATTAACCTCTATGGTCATGCGTGAGAATATTTTAATTCTTACCAACGAGAATTATAAAGATATCGTTCTGAAGCAACTTCCTAAGCTTAAAGAAGAGCAGTTGATTCTGGAGCCGGTTATGCGCAACACCGCCCCCTGTCTCTTGCTGGCGGCTTTAAAAATAAGGAAAAAGAACCCAAACGCTGTTATGCTGGTAGCACCTAGCGATCACTGGATAATAGACCGGGAGGCATTCAAAAAGGATATTGAAAAAGCATTTGAGTCTGCTACGCAGGAGGATATTCTGGTTACTCTGGGCATCCAGCCCAATTTTCCAAATACGGGTTATGGATACATTAAGTTCGAGGATAATACCGAAAAAGGTAAAGACGCCACCGGACTGCAAAAAGTGGAGAAATTCACTGAAAAACCAACATTGCGAAACGCCAGAAAATACCTGGAAGAAGGAAATTACCTATGGAATGCCGGGATATTTATTTGGAAAGCTTCAGGTATTATTAATTCTTTTGAACAGCTTTCCCCGGAAATGTACACGCTATTTCAAAGCGGAAAAGAAAAATTAAATGAGCGGGGAGAGAAAAAATTTATACAGGAGGTTTTTCCGAAGTCACAAAATATTTCGATAGATTATGCAATTCTGGAAAAAGCAGATAATGTATACGTAATTCCTGCTTCTTTTGACTGGGATGACCTTGGTACCTGGGGTGCGCTATATAGTAAGTTGGCCAAGGATCCTCATAAAAATGCGGTTGTAAATGCGCACTTAATGCCCGTTGAAACAAATGGGAATATAATCTATACCAATAATAATAAAGTGGTGATCATAGATGGCCTTGAAGATTATATTGTGGTTGATGATAAAAATGTATTGCTCATCGTTCCAAGGGGAAAAGAACAGGAAATAAAGGAAATGAGAGCTGCGGCCATGGAAAAATATGGTGAAAACCTTGGATAAAATATGGAGAATCAGGATAATTTAGGCAGCAACCCTCCTGCAAGGGAATCAGAACTGGATTTTTCTAAAGCCCGGGGAATATGGACAGGTATTAGGGAATTTGTTTCAGAATTATTAAATATCCATGGTGATACAGACAGGGAAACTACGGTAGAGTCCATAAAGAAAGATATTTCTTTTAAAGGCCATAATGCCTGGATCCTTGTTTTTTCAATATTTGTAGCCTCCATTGGATTAAACGTGAGCAGTACGGCAGTAGTAATAGGAGCGATGTTGATCTCTCCCTTAATGGGGCCTATTGTTGGAGTAGGTCTTTCTGTTGCTATAAATGATGTTGATACCCTAAAGAAATCTTTTGTTAACCTGGGTGTAATGGTTGGGCTAAGCGTTTTAACTGCTTTTATATATTTTTGGATATCCCCGGTAAAAGAACAAACCCCTGAATTAATTGCGCGCACATATCCTACGATCTTAGATGTTCTGGTAGCCATTTTTGGAGGATTGGCCTTAATAGTTGCAAAGACTAAACGGGGTACTATTGCGAGTGTAATATTTGGGGTTGCAATTGCCACTGCTCTTATGCCGCCGCTGTGTACAGTGGGTTATGGTCTTGCTATTGGGAATTGGGCCTTTGCATTGGGAGCCTTATATCTTTTTTCTATTAATGCTGTTTTTATCGCTCTTTCTACCTTTGTGGTTTCAAAATTACTGGGGTTCCCATTGGTGAAATATGCCAACAGTAAAAGAAGAAAACGCACAGCTCAAGTGGCATCCACTATTGCAATTATTGTAATTATTCCCAGCGTGATCCTATTTGTGAATCTATTAAGGAAGCAGGTATTTGAAACCAGGGCCAATGAGTTTTTGACTCAGGTAGTGCAATATTCGGGAGCTGAAAAATTAAGATCCAGCCAGGATTATAATACCCGGGAGGTCGAGGTTTTTCTCATAGGTGCTCAGGTTCCGGAGGCAACTATTGAAACCTGGCAATCTCAAATGGAGGAAATAGAAGTTTTAAAGGACGCTAAGCTTATAGTGAGGCAAGGTGCTTCACAAACCGGAGATATAGCCACACTTTCAAGCCAGGTGCGCACGGGTATCCTTGAAGATCTGTATGTGAAGAACCAGGAAGTGATTGAGAATAAAGATGCCCGTATTGAGTTGCTGGAACGGGAATTATTAAAATTTAGAAGGGGCGATTTCTCATTCGTGAATTTAAGCCGGGAAATTAAAGCTAATTATGAAAATGTAGAAAACCTGAGTTTTGCAACCATGATCTCTACCAATTTTGAGAAAATAGACACGATTCCCACGTTTACCATCACCTGGAAAAAAAATGTTCCGGGAAGAGTAAAAAGAGCCGATGCTGAAAAAATGCAGAAATGGTTAAATCTTAGACTCCAACTGGATACGCTGAATGTGAGGTCTATGAATTAGAGTCCCTGGTTCTGGGCTTCGCGCACTTTCTTAAAAAGATCTGATGAATAAACAAAATCTGTAACCGTTTGGTCATCTGTCTTAAAGATCTGGGATTTATCTCCTTTCCAGGCTACCTTACCATCCTTTAAAAAAGCAATGGTTTCACCAATTTCAAGGAGGGAATTCATATCATGAGTAATAACTACCGTAGTAATATCATACTCTACGGTAAGTTCATGTATAAGATTATCTATTATAGTTGCGGTGTGTGGATCAAGTCCAGAGTTTGGCTCATCGCAAAATAAATACTTGGGTTT
>CAXAZV010000281.1:0-3493 GCA_963973375.1 uncultured Antarcticibacterium sp. | reverse complement strand
TATTGTGCCATCTCCTCCAAAAGAGGAAAAAAATGCCGTTGAAGAAACCGGGATCTTAAAAGGACAAGGTTGTTATCCAGGGCAGGTAAGCGGGGAGGTAATCATAATTAAAGATCCCGGAGACAGTCTTGATGTTAATGGAAAGATCATTTGCGCTCTGCGCACAGATCCCGGCTGGGCCGCTTTGTTTCCCACCTGTAAGGGAGTTCTTATTGAAAAAGGTTCTTCCCTGTCTCATTCGGTCATCTTGCTGCGGGAACTGGGAATCCCAACTATTATTAATATTCCAAACCTTTGTTCAAGGTTAGAATCTGGTGAAAGTGTGCGTATGGATGCATCCAGCGGAGAAATTATAAGGACATAAACTGTTGCTAATGCCCACAAAAATTAAGTAAGATGTCTCAAGTTGAACGTATTATTTATTGCGGCGTAATACTCGAAAGTTTTTTTTCCATTCCGGAAAAGATCTATGATGGCCTGGGATTCCTTCCGGAAGAAAGCAGGGTAGAGGTGGAGGCACTTTTTCAGCTTAAAAAGAAGGATCACGACATTATAATTTATACAGATCATAAAAACATAAGGCTGGTGGGGATCTTTCCGCAGCAATCTTCTTCAGCATATTTTGGATATTGGGAAAGCACGAATGATCCTAAACTTAATAGTGCAGCTTTCAGGATGCTGGAGGAGGATGCTATAAAATTGGGAAAACCCGTTATTACAGGGCCAACAAACTTTAATACTTTTCACAGGTACAGGTTGCGCCTGGGGCCCGTTCCTTCGTGGACAATGTTTGACAGGGAACCCGTTAATCCCCATTATTATCCCGCACTTTTGGCCCATTTAAATTACAGGGTGTCTCTTACCTATGAAAGCCGGCGCATTCCTGCTGCCGAGATACAAAAGGTGTATCGGGATAAACAGAGATTTGTTGAGGAAGTAAAAAAACTTCCCTTTGAAATAATTCCACTTACTCCGGAAAACTGGCATTTGTATGAGAAAGATATCTATGAGCTCATAGAAACAATTTTTAGTGGAAATGCAGGATATAGAGCCATTGAACAGGAAGAATTTAGCTTGCTTTATAATGCACAGTTTGCTGAAAAATTATGTCCTTACACCGCCAGCATTTTTCGCGACCCTAAATCTGGAAAGCTGGTAGCCTTAACATTTTGCCATCCCAATTATAAATCCATTTCCGGGGAGATGGGACATTTTCCTTCTTTTGAGCTGGACTACCCAAGGTTGAAGAATCCCACTATGCTGGCAAAATCCTCTGGCGTGCATCCCGCTTACCGAAAAATGAATTTGATGAATTATTCCGGGGCCTATGCGATGTTATCCTTTAAGGAACTTTATGATGACACTATTTTTTGTCTTATGAAAACCGATAATTATTCACGGCATTTTACAGATGGAATTCCCTGCGAAAAGGCATTTTATGCGCTATATGAGAAAAACTTAGGGGAGTAGATGTTTCATTTCCTGCAGGCCATCAAAATAACTGTTCAAAACTGCCGGCAGAAAAGGATACGGGCTCACACTATGGGCCATTGTGTACATCCCGAAACGGTGCAATCCAAGATCCAGTGAGGCATAGAAAAAACTTTTTTCAAATTCTTCCTTATCCTCAAATTTACCTGTAAGTTTATTAAGTTCGTTACGGTAAAATTCCAGGTATTCCCAGCGCTTATGATAGGTTTCGGGTCTTAGAACAAAGGACAGGAATTCTGCTACATCGTACTGCGGAACATGAAATGTAGCGAGCTCCCAGTCATAAAGGCAAAGCTCCAAACCGGCTGCGCCCCTTTTAAAACATGTGTTTCGCGGATTAAAGTCATTATGAACCAGCGTTTTTGGCATTTTTTCCAGTGCGTCCCAATACACCGGGATCTTTTCTATGGCTTTATACAGCAGGGCAGAATTTTGTGGTGTGTAAACCTCCGGAAGGACTTTTACAGCATGATCCAGCAGGGCCGTCCACAGTGGTTGCAGATTTTCCATATATTTTTTGGAAGCCACATCCTCATTCCAGTATTTCAGGTCCAGCGTTTCAGGGGTTGTAAGATGGGAGGCATGCCACTGTGCAATTTTAGATAGGGATTCCCTTATATGTTCCGGAGTCCATAGTTCGGGCTGCATTACTGCGTTGAGCAATTCCACCTCCTCAAGATATTCCATAAGAATGAGAAAGATCTGGTTTGGTGCGTCCACATGCAGGCCAAAGATCTCCGGCTGGAAAGCGGCCGGGGCTTTTTGGTATATCTCCAGTTCGCGCATATGTGTATTGCTGAATCCTGTGAGTTCCTTGAATTGAGAGTACACCCGGCTCAATTCCTCCCCACATATTTCAGATAAACTATTAAGCATTCCTGAAGTTACGCTGCCGTGTGGTTTTACTTTCATCACCATTTTTCGGGTATGCTTCTTCTCATTTTCTGTATAAGCTACCTCCAGTCCAAAATGGCCAATTTCCAGGCCTGTGGACCCCGCGTTTAAGGTGGAAAGAATACTCGCCGAATTATCTACTGGAAACCGTTTCACAGTTGAAACTTTTATTATTGAATCCTGGTTGTGCTCCTGCAGGAGCTTTTCTACAAATTTCACTCTAAAATAATCTGAAGTGTTCATAGGTTTATTTTAAAATAGTGTGAGGCACGCTTTCCATCACGCGCACATTCATAAAATAAAAACAGGCTTCCTCCTGCGACAGTTTGTTTGATTCCTCCTCCAGTCGAAATTCCCGGCAATTTGTATCGCCCTGGGATTGCAGCAGGTTCCAGTAAACCATGCGCAGGGGTTTTTTACGCAGGGTAAAAAGGTTGGCGCACATCTCCTCAAAATGAGATGGTGATACGTATTCAAAAATATTTGACAAGCCTGCTTTATTTATATTTTCACCCTGGGGTGATAACAAATATTCAACAGCTTCTCCGGTTACAATTTTTAATTTTGGCAGGTGAGTGCGAAGCTTTGAAAAATTCTCTTTCCTGTAGCAGGGAGGTAAAATATTTTCGGGTATTTCCTCGGGGCCGAACATAAAAAAACGGAAATAAAAATTATCGCGCACCAGTTGATTTGATAGGAAGGCTTTAAGCCGGTTGTAAAAAAGCTCGCCGCCCGACTCTTTTACATATTTAAAAAGCTGCTGGTCCCTCCCCTTGCTAAGATTCTGTTGATCAAAATAATCAATGAAGAGAGTTTTAAATTCAGATTTATCAAGTTGGGTAAGAAAATATTCATTCTGAGATGCCGGATCATTGAAATTTAAAAGCTTATTTACTTTGTTCTGGACCTCTTCCGGCAGCTCCTTCAGGAATCCATGAATATAGGATTCCAGTTTTCCCGATGAAGCAATTCCCTGTGGATGTTTTCTGAAAAAATGTTGCCAGTGCTGCCTAAGTTCCGGGGCCAGCGTTGGGGCAACACGCTCCCAGGCAGCTCCCACGGCTGGGATTCCACGGAAACCCATCAGGGACACCAAAGCTTCGTGGTC
>CAXAZV010000280.1:0-3609 GCA_963973375.1 uncultured Antarcticibacterium sp. | reverse complement strand
CCTTACTCAACCAAACCTACGGCATTCAAAGGCCGACAAATATTTAAAGAATTACAGGCCGTATCCCGTCCCCGTGATCTCCGGTTTTTTTCTCTTTAATTTCAGGCTATAATTTATTCCTATGAGCCAAAGAAGAACTAAGGCAAAAGTGATCTTTTGCAACAAGGGTAATATATCAACCCAATCCCTGCTGTAGTAAATATAATTATTAACGGCCAGCAAAAGGATACAGAATAAACCCCCAATTTTTAATGCCGTTAATTTGCTGTGGTATACCTCAATTATTATCCCTACAAGTGTAAAGAGTCCAAATAAACTGGAAAGAGCAATCATTATACTATGATATCTTGTAAACACCAGGATGGCACATATCATAGAGATTGTTCCACATATCATAATTACCTTTTTCCAAACCGGGTGATTGGCGAAGTTCCCTGCGAATCTTATAAACAAGGACATTAAACTTATGCAAAGAATCATCATGGCTGCCACCGCAACAGGGCTTGCAGGATTGGGTTTTTCATTCATGCCGTTCTCATTCATAAGATCACACCAGTAATTATGTACCCAATCAAAACCTATTGAGTTTATATTGGCCTGGGAACCCCCGGGATAGAGTGTTGAAGAATATGCATATAGCACTCCAAAGGTCAATATTCCCAAAGTGGGAAAGATCTCCAGAAACCGGATATAAATTTTTTTATAGCTCAATTTAAATTGGAATATGGTCTTTAAATATAGCTGTAAATTAAAAGCGGATGAAGACCCGCGGTTATTTTATTTACATTAAATAAATTTCTTATACTTTTTTTAAGCGACGAGGCCTTTAAAATGGAAGTGGAAATTTTTATTGGCCACAAAAAAAAGCAGGGCATAAGCCCTGCTTTTTTAATATCCAACTTGAGTGTTAGTAGCTACACTGCACATTGCATGAACGCGCACTTGCAAACCACAATACTTCTTTTTGTATGGTTACTGAAGATTTTCCGCCGGCTTTTGTACATAGATCAATAGCATTGGCACAATCAGAAGTTAAACTGTTATAAGAGATCTCGATCATAGACTCCAAAACATTAGCTGAAATGGAAACACAAGGCCACTCATGACATTTTTGATCCTGAGATGTGAAAGCCTCACCGAATTTGTAGGTTACAGATTTATAAATCTTTCCTGTGCTAAGTTCTACATCAAATTTAAGTAAGCCTTTTTTAACCTCTTCAAAATGAAAGAATTTAATAAACTCTTGAGTTTCAGGATTGGTAATCACCAATTCTTCTCCTTCATGCTTGGAGATTCCTCCGGAAGCTTTATAGTTGATCTCGCTGCCGAAAACAAAATCATATGCTCTTTCCTCGTTGTTAAACCTAACGGTTTCACCTGAGTTTTTAAAAACATAAGTAGTTGACTCAATCTCTAGAAAGCCGTTGTTGGCAAGGGCAAGTTCCTGGTCAAGGGCACTAAGGTCTGCTGCTTCTTCAGTATCGCTGGAGCAGGATTGCAGCCCAATAGATAGGAAGAAGATTGCAGTGATTAATTTAAAAGTAGATTTTTTCATTGTTTGATTGATTTAGGTTAAGTTTTGGGGTATTAAAAAATTTTGATCGATTCCATACCGGTGTAAATCCCGCTGGGATTAAAATAAATCTGGTGTAAATTTATTAAAAATTTGTTAATCAAATACTATTTATTATGTATTTTATCGGTATTAAGTGTTTTTAACCGATTATTTATAGGAAAAATCGCTAAAAATTTCTTTTATTAACTCAACATTTCTAGGAAATGAGATAAGAAATTAGATTTAAGAACCCAAATTTTACAATAACATTGAATCAACCTGGAAGGTTTTTTTTATTTATCGGGATCTTATTATTTTTCATTTGATTTTAAGATAAGCATTTTTAAAAATCACATTCCTTCTTTTCTTAATACCTCCAGAGGTGGGCTTTTGATGACAACTATACTGTTACTCAATCCAATAACCATTACCAAAAGGCTTATTCCGGGAAATAAAACAAGAAATGGAAACAGTGATGGAATAAACGGGGAATCAAAAAGCTGCCACGCTAGAAGCTGGCTGCTTAACAGTGAAAGCAAAATTCCCGAAACCGCACCCAGGACTCCCAGGTACATATATTCAAGGGCCAGGATCTTCAGGATTTGATTGCTTTTGGCGCCGAGTGTGCGCAGTAATACACTTTCTTTAATGCGCTGAAATTTACTTGTGCGCACCGCTCCCAGCAGTACAATGATACCAGTAAGTATACTGAAAAAAGCCATAAAATTAATAAGCCATGCGATCTTGTCAAGCAGGCCTTCTATAACTGTGATCACCTGCCTCAGGTCAATAATAGTTACATTTGGAAAGTCCCTTACCAGGTCCTGCTGCAGGGATGCTGAAGCCTCCTCGTTTGAAACATTTGTGGTAAGCACCCTGAATTGGGGAGCGTTTTCCAGCACCCCCTTAGGGAATACTATGGAGAAGTTGAGTTGCATGCGGCTCCAATCTACCGTTCGAATGCTTCCCACAATGGTATTGAGTAAAACGCCCTGCAAATTAAAGCTTAGTTTATCACCAACACCCACTTTCGCATCATCGGCGAAATTATCGCTTATAGAAATGGGTATGAGCCCTATTCCTTGTGCATTGGAAATCCAGTCCCCGGCCTGTAAAGCTTCCGAAGCAATTAGCGAATCCCGGTATGTCACCCTAAATTCATGGTTCAGGATCCAGCGGTTTACATTGGCAGTGGAGTCCTCCCTTATTTCACTTACCGGGCTGCCGTTAATACTATGTACCCGCATGGTAACAATAGGAATATCATCTATTACCCTAAGGTTCTTTTGCACTATGGTACCGGAGATAGAATCCCTTTGGCCGCTTTGAACGTCTAGCAGGATTATATTAGGACTACTAATGTTTGATTCCAAAGATGCCTGAGCCAGCAAAATATCCTTTGTAAAATACAAAGTGCTTATAAGAAAAGTTCCAACCCCAATGGCTAGTATAAGGGTAATGGTCTGGTTCTGTGGCCTGAATAGATTAAGAAGGCTTTGCCTCGCAGGAAATCCCCAGGAAGAGGGAAAAAATTTTCTTATCGCATTCATAAAAAGTTTTGCAACCCCTGCCAGAATTGAAAATGTTATAATAATTCCTGCTACAAATCCCAACGAATACCGCCAGTCTCTTAATAACCAGTATGAAAAAACAAGGATAAAGATGAAAATTCCCAGCAACACCAATAATCCGGCTTTGCCCGATTTGGATCTGGTTTCATCCTGGATTCGCAATGCCTGCAGCGGTGAAATATATAAGGTTCCCATTAAAGGGTAAAGCGCAAAAAGTACTGACATACAAATTCCAAGCAGTAATCCCATTATAATTACCTGGGGCGAAAAGGTCATCGCTACATCTATTGGCAACAGGTCTCCCAATAAGAGCGGAAATAACTGCTGAAGGAAGAGTCCTACAATTGTTCCAAGAATGCCGCCCATTAAACCAATAACCGCAATTTGGATAAGATATATAAGGAAGGTTTGTCGTTTTGTGGCTCCAATACATTTAAGCACAGCTACGGCGCGTAGTTTTCCTTTAATGTAAAAATTAATGGC
>CAXAZV010000279.1:0-3639 GCA_963973375.1 uncultured Antarcticibacterium sp. | reverse complement strand
CTTTGTCAATCATTGAGGATTTTTCCAAAGGCAATTATTTATATTCCAGATGCAAGTCGGTACAGCTGGACTTTCCTGAAGTGAAGGAAATCCAGATCAACAAAAGCACATTTACAAGAATAAAGAAATCCCGGAAGTCAGCTCCATATCAATCGGCACTTGAAATTGCAAGATTTATCATCCTGAACTATGCTCCAAATATTTCATCAGGAGACGAAAAAATGCTGGCCTTGCTGTTTGACATGAACAGCATGTGGGAAGAGTATGTACTTGTGAAAATGAAGAAGGAGGCAATGAAAATGGAAGATACAGAGGTGTACGGCCAAAGTTCAAAGGAGTTCTGGCAGGGAATAACCATACGGCCTGATATTGTGGTGACAAAGAAAGAACAGGTTTATGTCATAGATACCAAGTGGAAGAATATTGGCAATTTAAAACCTTCCACACATGACCTTCGGCAAATGTACGTTTACAACGATTATTGGGCATCTGTGCAGTCGATGTTGCTCTATCCTTCAATAAATACCATAGCACCCGATTTTAGAAAATTTAAAAATAAGGATCATCAATGCGCGGTTGGGAGATTGAATATTCTTAAGGATGGGAAATTGGATACGGAGATAGGTAAGGAGATTTTGGAGTGGTATCCGGAGAAAATTATAGTTGATACTTAATGTTATTTGTTTAGTCGGGAAACATATTTTTCATATTCTTTTTTTACAAAATTCCGGGTAGGTTCCCATAAGGTTATTTGGTAGCCGGATTCCTCAAAAACCTTTGCGTGATTTCTCTCACCAATTATTTTCATTTGGTTATAATTGCTCTGGAAAGTTTTAATAGAGCGGCAAGAGGTTTCCAGTTTGTGAAATGGAACCGACTTTCCATCTCCCAACAACTCCATATAGGTTATTAATATTTTACTATTGATTTGGTCAGGATTCCTGAACCACTTAGGTATTCTATTTTCTATTTTATCAATTTCATTTTTCTTTTCGCCATCTAACATGAAGTTCGATTCCAGTGCCTCTGCATCTATTTCCTTTTGGTCAATTTCGGTTTCTGGCTCTTCCACTATGAGTTGATCATCAGGGAAGTTTTCGTATATCAAAACAGAAAGGTTCTCAAAAACCGCTTCTAATGTAGCTTTATCATAGAGATGTCCAAGATCTTCCTTTAACAGGGTTTTCAATCTCTTTTCATAATTAATGGAGGTGATTTCATCCTTCAATTCCTCTACGGATAATATCTTTCCTTCGTTAAGTTTTTCCTTTTTAAAGAATCGAAAAAAATTTTTAAATCTGTGGCCGTTAGAAAGTATAGATTGTTTCATTTTGATAAATAGATCATATGAACTTGCTCAATAAGAAATCATTAACGCTCTAATTTAATAAAAAAGGAATAGAAACCTGAAGTTTGAAACCGGAATTTACAGGATCCACCGTCTACCGTCTTTCGACTACCGCCTCCCGAAAAAACTCCACGATCATCACCATCGCCAGGGTATCGAGTTCGCAATATTTAAGCAGGGAATTTTTGAGTTCCAGGCGTTCTTCATCAGGCATATCTGTATACTGCAGTTTACCATAGGCTGTGAGGGCCGCGCCGCCATCTGCAAGTTCTTCCATTTCTGAAACCGTGGCATCGAGTTGTTCCTCTGTCCAGTCCTCAAAAAGCCGCGGCAGCATTTTATATGGACTCAGCACTGTGCCGTTTTCCTTTTTCAGCCATACGTGGGATGGGTCAAAGTTCTTGGAGCTGAGCCCAATTTCTGAAAGCGGTTTTGAGTACTTCTCCTGTAGCCAGATGGAGGAATGCAACACTGCCGGAAGCACAGCTTTGATAGAATTGGACCCGCCCATTTGAGGGTCATAGTAGTAATCTTTTACCAATTGCAGCAGATCGATCATATTCCGGTCTCCACACCACTTTTCTGCACTTTTTCCCGTGGAATGGGTAATGTGTTTGATGAACTCCTGCAGTTCTCTTTTGTCGGGTTCAGAAGAGTCATTCAGCTGTACGTAGATCGCATTGAGAATGGTGTTCTCATGAGCTGCATACCTGAAAATGCTACCGTTATTTTTTTCCAACGCTTTTTTAAGCTCTCTAACAAATTCGAAGTTGGGGAACCTGCCGGGTTCAAAATTGATGTATTCAGCTTCATGTATCACTTTCCCTGTTTCATCCATCGTATGGTGGGAGAACTGAAAGGCTACCTGCTCGTAGGGACGTAATCCTTTATTGAAAGGCAAGGCCGCTGCGCTGGTCTCAAAGTCAATATAGTTAAGCGGATATTTCCACTGCGCCATTTCCCGGGCCAGCTCTTCCCTCAGGATCAGCGGTTCTGTATCTCCGTGCACTGCTTTTTCTATCTGGATCCACTGCCGCTCTGAAGTCGATAATTTTCCGGGTTCCAGCTTTATGTTTAAATCGGCCACCTCCAGGTTTTCCAGCAGAAATTTTCCCTGCTCAAAGATCTTGTTCCCCGATCTGAAATTCCAGACTTCAGCGATGTTGGGTTTGGAGAATTCGGTTTCTGTCCAGTTATATTGTTTGCTCCAGCATTCTTTATAACCGAATCTTTGTCCTGCTGCTTCTTCTTCCGCAGTGGTTTTAAATTCGCAGCTTTTGCAGGAACCAAAAGATGCGGGATAATTCATAAACTTATCTGTTTCATAAGCGGTGGCAAAATGGTAAATGCTTTCTTCAAAACCGAGGTGATCATAGATCCTGTATTTTCCGGTTTCGATCCCTTCAACTTCTTTGTCTACATTGATCTTCCCCAGAACGCTCCTCCCAATCTCCTCAATCTTTTCTACCTTCCGCAGAATTCCTGTCCTGTTATTTGCAGTCTTTGTAACACGAAACAGCTGATTGAGTCCGTCGATTTGCGCTGTTTTAGACTTATCTGCCATCATAAGCCAGGAACTAATTTTCCATTCTGGCCGGCATTTTTGCATCACATATTTTTGAAAAGCAACATCAAACAAATAAGGTTTCCAGCCGCTCACCATTCCGCCCCTTGTTCCTATAAAAGTATTTTCATCATCGGGATCAAAGGATTTCGCCTTTACTTCAATGAGCTGAATATTATTTCCGCGTTTCACGAGGATATCGGTGCGAATAAAGAGGTTTTCAAATTTAAAAGCCGCCTCGAAGATCACCACATTTTCAAGTGACAACAGCTTTTCTGTTTCGGCTGCCAGCCAGTTGTAGTCTCCGTCATTGCCTTCAATCAATATCCCATGCGGATATTCCATCCTCGCCAGTTCCTCCACCTGAAACCCACCTTTAGCCAAAGCCTCGAGAAAAGCATCTTCCTTTTTTGAATTGGCATATTCCTTCTTCCGGGTGTAGAATAGCTTGTTTGGGCATTCGAGGGCAAGTTTAAAGCGGGATTTTGTTAGGAGACGCATAGTTTAAAGTTAAAGAGTTAAAAAGGTAAAAATTCAAGGTTCAAAATTCAAAGTTTAAAATTCCAAATTCCAAAGTATCAAGTTCATCATCACACTATAAACCCTTCCGTCCTGTTCGGTTGGATAAGTATGATGAAGGAGATAATTCAACAACCTTTCAGGCCACCCCCCACATCGCTATCTGGGCTTGAAAAGGGAAGGAGTTTTTTTTGTATCTTATATATGA
>CAXAZV010000278.1:0-3652 GCA_963973375.1 uncultured Antarcticibacterium sp. | reverse complement strand
CTTTTCTGTTTACTGTTACCTTCATTGCCTGATAGTTTGGTAATATTTATCAAAAATTATTTTGAACCAGGCGGTATATAAATGAGGATTGACCTCCATATCTTCCTGCACCTTTTCAAGGCTCATCCATTTAAAAGAAGAGGCTTCTTCGGGATTAAGCACAGGATCTTCCTCATATTTTCCTACAAGAATATGGTCAAATTCATGTTCAGTAAGGCCATTATCAAAAGGAGCTTTATATATAAAAGAGATTGTGTCCTTAAGACCTGTACTAAAACCCATCTCTTCCTGTAGCCTCCTTTTACCGGCCTCTATATTTGATTCTCCCTCGCGTTGATGACTGCAGCATGTATTTGTCCACAGGCCCGGCGAATGATATTTACTATGCGCACGTTGCTGTAGCATAAGTTCATTCTTATGGTTGAATATAAATACCGAGAATGCCCTGTGAAGGACTCCTTTTTGGTGGGCTTCCATTTTAGGCATTAATCCTATTTGCTCGTCCTTCTCATTGACGAGGATCACATTTTCTTCCTGCATAGCTTATTTTGATTTTCAAAAATACAAAATCACCCGGCCAAATCATAAGAAAATTAGGCACTACCAATCTATTTCACCAATAAAGATCAATTAAAACCTATTTGAATTACAATTCCATTTTCTTGTACAATTATTTTATCTTTGCACCCTCATTTACGCATAGTTAAAAGTAATCCCGGATCCCCGATCCTGTTTACTTTAAAGCTGTGCAAATCTCCCGGCTGCGCCCGGAAGATCTTAAGCAACCTGAATTGATTTATGAAATTTACTGACGAGATTAAACGCAGAAGAACCTTTGGGATCATTTCTCACCCCGATGCCGGAAAAACGACACTAACAGAAAAATTACTTCTTTTTGGAGGTGCTATCCATGAAGCGGGAGCAGTAAAGTCAAATAAGATCAAAAAAGGTGCAACAAGTGATTTCATGGAAATTGAGCGCCAACGGGGAATTTCGGTAGCAACATCGGTTCTCGCGTTTGAATATGACGGGGTAAAGATCAATATTCTTGATACCCCCGGTCACAAGGATTTTGCTGAAGACACCTTCAGGACCTTAACTGCTGTTGACAGCGTAATAGTAGTTATTGATGTGGCAAAAGGGGTCGAGGAACAAACTGAAAAACTTGTAGAAGTTTGCAGGATGCGTAATATCCCAATGATCGTTTTCATTAATAAAATGGACCGTGAAGGGAAAGATGCCTTTGAATTGCTAGATGAAATTGAGCAAAAATTGAACCTTAGCGTTACTCCACTTAGTTTCCCAATTGGAATGGGATATGATTTTAAAGGGATCTACAACATCTGGGAAAAGAATGTGAACCTGTTTACGGGAGATCCTAAAAAAGATATAGAAGATACTATAGAGATAAGCGACCTGAGCTCTCCTGAACTAGACAAACTTATTGGTGCAAAAGCTGCCGATAATTTACGCACAGAACTTGAACTTGCTTACGGGGTTTATCCCGAATTTGATAAAGATGAATACCTGGCAGGAAACCTGCAACCCGTATTTTTTGGTTCTGCGCTTAATAATTTTGGAGTTAGGGAATTGCTGGATTGCTTTGTAAGCATTGCCCCTACTCCCCGAGCTAAAGCCAGTGAAGAACGTACGGTACAACCAGACGAGAAACATTTTACCGGCTTTGTGTTTAAGATCCATGCGAATATGGACCCCAAACACCGTGACAGGCTAGCATTTGTTAAGGTGGTTTCAGGGATGTTTGAAAGAAATAAACCCTACCTGCACGTGAGACAGGGCAAGAATTTTAAATTTTCCAGTCCTAATGCCTTTTTTGCTGAAAAGAAAGAGATCGTAGATGTTTCCTATCCGGGAGATATTGTGGGTCTACATGACACAGGAAATTTCAAGATAGGGGACACATTAACCGAAGGGGAGTTACTTAACTATCGTGGGGTACCAAGCTTTTCACCCGAGCACTTCAGGTATATTAATAATGCCGATCCTATGAAGACCAAGCAACTGGAAAAGGGAGTAGACCAATTAATGGATGAAGGGGTTGCCCAGTTGTTTACCCTGGAAATGAACGGAAGAAAAGTTATTGGAACTGTGGGTGCACTTCAGTTTGAAGTCATTCAATACAGATTGGAACATGAATATGGTGCAAAATGCACCTATGAAAACCTAAATGTTTACAAAGCTACCTGGGTGGAGACAAAAGATCAAAAAAGTGAGGAGTTTAAGGAATTTAAAAGGGTGAAGGCCAAATACCTTGCACATGACAAACGAGGCCAATTGGTTTTCTTTGCAGATTCTCAATTCTCCTTACAAATGACCCAACAAAAATATCCCTCATTGAAGTTCCATTTCACATCGGAATTTTAGGTGACACATCAATTTTAGCTTCCGGCTTTAACAGGTTTTGCAGTTTTTTTGAAAGAGCCTTTCATCACGCTTTCCAAAGCAAGTATAAAAATACCTGCTGCAGTGTAAGCAACCAGGTCACTCCAGGAAAAGGAATTTCCCATAAGCATTAGCGCAATTGTGTTGTCACCCAACCCCAGCCTGTTTGCGAGGTTGAAAAACTGGGAAAGCTCTACTAAATATGAAAACAACAGGACGGCAATAACCGCCTTCAATGATGACATTCTTACAAATGCTTTTAGGGTACAATAGATAAGTATTACCACAAGAAAATCTCCCAGGTACGGGCGAATAAAATCATCCTTTACATTTAGCGCAATATAGATCTCTATTAAAAAGAGGAAGATGGCTGCATAGAGATATCGCTTCTTAACTTTTCGCATTACGCTTTATAATCTTTTGAAGCATCAAAGGAACGCTTACCTAACAGGATTTCAAAAAACAGTTTAAAATCTGAAATTAAACTCCAGAATGGGTATTTAAAAGTTGCAGGTTTATTTCTTTCAAAAAAGGCATGTCCCACCCAGGCAAATCCATAACCAACTATGGGAACCAGTATCCATTCCCAACCCCAGCTTTGTGTAATAGCCATAAAGATCAAAATAAAAACAAGGAAGGTTCCTATAAAATGCAGGATCCTGCTTACGGGATCGCGGTGTTCCTCCAGGTAGAAGCGGTAGAATTGAGTATAAGTTTGTATGCGTTGTGTCATGGAAGATAATTTAAGCCTGCCGGAATCAAAGATCACCCTTAGACTATGAGATTACATTCCAATAATACGAAAAATTTTAATTACATCTACCTATCTGGCTGGGGGTTAAGCACAAAGAAGATATACAACCAGGAACCTATGAAATCTCTTATAGTACTTTCCGGAAACATATACTCGTATCAACTCCCTTATATTGACCATAATTGGAGATAATTTTATAGCCGTTCTTTTTATATAAGGAAATAGCTTCGGGCTGATTAATTCCCGTTTCAAGGATACAAAACTTATAAGAAAGCTGAGCTGCCCAGGTTTCAAGGTCAGTTAAAATAAGAGTAGCCAAGCCTTTTCCTCTATAACTTTCCAGGACAAACATTCGTTTCACCTCCACACTTAAAGGTTCAAATTCTTTTATTGCTCCACAACCTAATGGAACTCCATCCTTATAAATAACCACAACATGCTTAATCTTATCGAGCTTATTAAATTGGTCATAAAAAGGATGATCATCCCCGTCCC
>CAXAZV010000277.1:0-3724 GCA_963973375.1 uncultured Antarcticibacterium sp. | reverse complement strand
CAGTCATGGCAAAATCAAAACTGGACATTTTGGAGAAACTTCTTTTTCCTGCAATTCTGGTAAATAAAATTACTGCTGCATAGATCCCTATAGCGCTTAAACTAATAGCAATAACAGATTGGTATGATACATCAAACCAGTTTTCCATAATATAAAATTTTATTTTTTAGAACAAATCCCGGATTAACCTCCAATGATCTCTCCTCCATTAATATGTATGATCTGGCCGGTGATGTAACTGCTGTCCTCGCTTGCAAGGAAAACATACGCCGGGCCAACTTCACTTGGCTGCCCTGCACGCCCCATTGGAGTGTCCTGTCCAAAATTTGATATATCATCGAATGTTGAGGGTATCAACGGGGTCCAGATAGGGCCGGGAGCTACCCCGTTTACCCGAATATTCTTTTTGGCCAGCATTAAGGAGAGGGAGCGGGTAAAAGTGACAATCGCGCCTTTTGTACTGGAATAATCCAGTAAATGCTCACTACCCCTGTAAGCGGTAACCGAAGTGGTATTAATAACTGTATCCCCTTTTTTCATTTTCTTGACAGCCTCACGGGCAATAAAAAAATAGGGGAAAATATTGGTTTCAAAGGTTTCCTTTATTTGCTTATTGGTAATATCTTCAATCTTATCTTTTGGAAATTGTACGGCCGCATTATTCACCAGGATATTAAGTGCTCCAAATTCCTTAATACAATCCTCTACTATCTTTTTACAAAAGGTGTCATCTTTAAGGTCGCCCTGAAGTATGAGGCATTTCCCTCCCTCTTTTATCACCATTTTCCTTGTCTCCAAGGCATCTTCATCTTCATTAAGGTAAACAATAGCCACATTGGCTCCTTCTCTGGCATAATGCACCGCAACACTACGGCCAATCCCACTGTCCCCTCCGGTTATGAGGGCAGTTTTCCCTTTTAGCTTCCCGCTGCCCTTGTAATCTTTCCTTATAATTTCCGGAGCCGGCTCCATTTTATATTCATCTCCCGGCTGGGATTGTTGTTGTTTCGGAAAATTTTTTGGCTTCGCCATGAGTGTCATATTTTTTAACTAAAGTAAAGTTAGGCAGCCTACCCTTTAAAAAAATGTTAAGCAATGATAAGGTCTTCTAAACATTTATTCACGTAGGCTTATAAATCACGGTACTCTCAAATTAGATATATTTGCGTTATGACTAACTGGAATAAAATAGGACACCGCGGAGCAATGGGCCACCTGGCTGAAAATACTCTGGAAAGTATAAGCCTGGCTTTGGAAATGGGAGTAGATGCTATAGAAATTGATGTTCATCGCTGTATCACAGGAGAACTGGTGGTAATTCACGATTTCACCCTGGACCGTACCACCAATGGAGAGGGTGAAGTGGCAGGCCATTCCCTGGAGTACCTTAGATCCTTACTGGTTGAAGGCAAATTTAAAATTCCCCTGCTTACAGAGGTGCTGGATTTTATTGAGGGAAAGTGCAGGATCAATATTGAACTTAAAGGCCTTAATACTGCGGAAGCAACCTGCAAAATTATAAAACAGTATGTTCAGGAAAGAAATTGGGACTATGACGACTTTATTGTTTCCAGTTTTCAGAAGAATGAATTATTTATGGTATTAAAAACAGATCCTGAAATTCAAATAGGAGTATTAAGCAAAGCAAGTGTAGCTGAAGCAATTGAACTGGGAAAAATGCTTAAGGCAAAAGCAATACATCCTTCTTTAGGAATCATCACCCGGCGGGGTGTACAGGCAGCTCACGATGCCGGCTTTACTGTAAATGTATGGACCGTGAATGACAGCGAAACCATTGAACGAATGAAGGAATTTGGAGTTAACGGGATCATCTCAGATTATCCTGAATTGCTTTAATATATCCATTACCTAAAGTGAACAGAATGACCGGAAATGCCGAACATCAATTTGATATTATAATTATTGGAGGTGGGGCCGCAGGATTTTTTACTGCCATCAATGCTGCCGAAATGATGCCCACTGCAAAGATCCTAATTATTGAACGTGGAAAAGAAGTACTTACCAAAGTGAGAATTTCAGGCGGTGGACGCTGCAATGTAACTCACGCTGAGTTTGTGCCGAATGAACTTTCAAAAAATTATCCCCGGGGAGAAAAAGAATTAAGAGGGCCTTTCCACACGTTTATGACAGGAGATACTATATCCTGGTTTGCAGAACGTGACATTGAGCTCAAAATTGAAGAGGATGGCAGGATGTTCCCGGAATCAGATTCTTCTGAAACTATCATCAATTGTTTCCTTTCTGAAACCTCCCGGCTTGGTATAAAGGTCCTGAAAAATTATCCTGTGCGCGACCTTCTAAAAGAGGGAGAGCTATGGAAAATAATAACTCCTGAAACAGAATTTACTGCTAAAAAATTATTGGTAGCTACGGGCAGCAATCCTAAGATATGGGAAATTTTAAACAATCTGGGACATAGCATTGTACCGGCCGTTCCTTCGCTGTTTACCTTTAATATTCAGGATGAGAGGATCAAAGACCTGCCAGGACTTTCCACAAGGGCTTCAGTAAAAGTTATGGGAGAGAAGTTAAAGGGAGAAGGTCCTTTATTGATTACCCATTGGGGCATGAGCGGTCCTGCCATCCTAAAACTTTCGGCCTGGGGCGCGCGCGAACTTAATGAACGCAGTTATAAATTCAGCATCATGGTAAACTGGTTGCCTGGTTATTCTTCTGAAGAAATGACTGATAGTTTAATGGACCTTAAAAAAGAACATCCTAAACAGCAATGCGGCACTTATGCCCAATTTGAGCTTCCCAAACGGCTTTGGCGCAACCTGGTGAAAGCCGCCGGGATTGATGAAACAACCATCTGGGCCAATCTTAACAAAAAACAACTGCAAAATTTAAGCAGGCAGTTGACAGAAAGTGTTTTTGACGTGAATGGTAAGAGCACTTTCAAAGAAGAATTTGTTACCGCAGGGGGAGTAGACCTAAAAGAAGTGAATTTCAAGACCTTTGAAAGCAAGTTGCAAAAAGACCTTTATTTTGCCGGGGAAGTGCTTAATATTGATGCCATAACCGGGGGGTTCAATTTTCAAAATGCCTGGACAGGTGGTTTCATTGCCGCTAAAGCGATGACTTCTTAGGCTCCTTAATTAAGGCGCCAGATCTCAAAATTTAATATGGCTGCAAATAATACCCAAACGGCATAAGGAATAAGCAGGTAGGCGGCTGTGTCACTCACTATTTTAAACCATTTAATGGTAAAAATAAGGATCACGAAGAGGATAATTATATCAAGGAGTGCCCAAAATGGTTCTTTTAAACCAAAGAATAAAATTGACCACGCCCCGTTCAACAGGAGCTGAAACATAAAATGATAGAGCGCGGTCTTTACCCATTTGTGATAAAAGCCTTTGCTCCAAACAATCCCGGCTGCTATTCCCATTAAAACATACAAAATGCCCCATACCGGCCCAAATATCCAGTTAGGCGGATTAAACCACGGCTTATTCAGGGTAGGATACCAGTCGGTAATTCCCACCTGCGTAGCAAGGGAAGCCATAAACCCTATAAAAAGGCAAATTGCCAGGGCGACAAAGATCTTTACAAAATCTTTTAAAGACATTTTACAGCGATTAAATCAATTAAAAGTAAGAATTTATTTGAAATACCAATTTAATCCCTGTTAACTAAAAAAGTATATTTGTTTAAAATTTTGAGAAGCATGCATTCAACAGATTTTATACCTCAGCCATTT
>CAXAZV010000276.1:0-3740 GCA_963973375.1 uncultured Antarcticibacterium sp. | reverse complement strand
TCTGAAAGTTTTGAAACCATAACCACCGTTAGAATGCTTGAAACACGTGGCTTTACCAACATCAATGTAAGTGGAGGAAGCAAGCGCTTTGAACCCGGAACCCTTGGAGGAAACAGGCATGTGAGAATAACAGCATATAATACACAGGAAATACCCCTGGAAGCCTGGTTAATAAGCCCGGCAATTGACCTGAATAAATCATCTCGCGAAGTATTATCCTTTGATATAAGGGCGTCTTTTGATAATGCTACCGTTTTAAGGGTGTTTATAACAAATTCTTACACAGGAAATCCCCTCACCACAAGCTGGACCTTACTCGATGCAAATATTCCTGTGGGGCCTTCCAACCAAAACGCTGTAGAATTCACCCGGTCCCATATAGATATATCCTGTCTTGATGGGGTGGTGCATGTAGCTTTTCAATATTTGGGAGCTGCTTATGAAAAATCTACAACTTATGATATTGATAACGTAAGAGTAACAGGAATTTAAGAAACCTTTTTATTACTTTTGCATATATTATAAATAGCTTTATAACTCCCTCTTTTTCAATTATTTAATTTTTAAGTGTGTATGGTAAAAAAATTACTTTTGATACCTGTTATGGTATTCTTATTTATTCAATCTTCAAATGCTCAGGATATCTCGGGTTCCTGGAGCTGGAATTCGACTGAGGGCAATAACATGTTTACAGTCGAACTTATTCAGGCTTCTGAAGATAACTACAAGGGAAATCACTGCAGCGTATTTTTACATGGGGAACGCATTGATTGTAATGATACAAGAGATGATTTCACCATTTTGCTTATACGCAAAGCTGAAAATGTTTTTCAGGGAAGTATAAGAAGCGGGTACAGCTATGCTGTGGGGAATGTACAGTTACAGTATCTTCCAAATGAAGACACGATGCTTTTCAGTTTAAAATCGGCTCCTAAAGGGGAATATTATATGCCTTTGGAAGCGAGAATGCAACGCAATTAGATTTCTGAAGATTCATTTCTACTTTTAGTATTAAAAAAAAGATCAGCTCACCGGCTGATCTTTTTATTTTTAATAGGTTGAATGATTTTTAGGGCTTTTTATAGGCTTCAGTATAAGGAGACCATATTTCATATATGGGGTCACCTTTTGAGCTGGTGCCTTTATGGTGCCATTTCCCATCTTTCACTTCAAAATCAAATTCCAGACTCGCACCCACCCGGCTGTCATCTCTGGAGAAAAATTCAATATTTTCTATATATTTTCCATCAACAGCTGTGTATGTACCACCCCCGGTACCGCTAAATTCTCCCGTGGCCGAGTTAAATGCGATCCACTGGAAACGTCCTCCACTTAAAATTTTGACAGTTCTCCTGTCCCCCGGAGTCATGGTGTCCATCTCTCCGTTGCGTTCTCTGCCGGTGATCACCCAGTTTCGGGTTAGAGCATCTGCCGCTGCAGGAATTTTCTCCCACTTTTTTGAAACGCTTCCGTCAGAAATTACAATAGTATTATCTCCTTCCCAGCTTAACACAGCTTCTTTTGATTTGCCAATTCTGGCAGTATCCTGAGTATCAAAATCCCGGGTTTCTATATATTTATTTCCGGTTACGGTAAACTCACCCCCGCCGGCACTTAGAAATTTATTTGTACCCGCTTCTTTTGATCCAAAGGCAAAGTAACCATCCTGGCTAATGCGCACTACCTCTTTATCTGTTACCGATTCCCCATTTTTATGGGTGAGCTTCCAGGAACCATTTAGATCCTGAGAGAATAATATTCCACAAAAAAGGAAAATGGGTAAGATGACTAACTTTTTCATAGGATGATTTTTATGATTTTAAATAATCTGCCTGTGGGTAAACAATTGATATTGTCTAATTTAATAAGAAAAATAAAATTTTGTAAGTCTATTCTTCCTCTCCCAATTCATCATATTCCGGATAAAGAAAGCTGTTGTAGGGAAAACGTGTAACGTGAATATCTCTTACTGCTTCATATAGCTTTTTCCGGAAGTCCTCCAGATTCTCTTTATTAAGGGCGGATATGAACAGTACATTATTTCCCATTTTATTCATCCAGGTTTGCCTCCATTCCTCAAGGGTATTATGTCTTGAAGTCTTTTCAGTCATCAAGTCATCCTCCTGGATCTTTTCCTCCTGGTAGGCATCAATTTTATTGAAGACCATAATGGTAGGTTTGTTGGCGCTTTTAATATCGGCCAGGGTCTGGTTTACAGATTCTATATGATCTTCAAAATTGGCATGTGATATATCTACAATATGCAGGAGAAGATCTGCTTCGCGCACTTCGTCCAGGGTAGACTTAAATGATTCTACCAGTTGTGTTGGCAATTTTCTTATAAATCCTACGGTATCTGTGAGTAGAAAAGGAAGGTTTCTTATTACTACTTTTCGCACGGTTGTGTCCAAAGTGGCAAATAATTTATTTTCGGCAAACACCTCACTCTTACTTACCACATTCATAAGGGTTGATTTCCCGACATTGGTATATCCTACAAGTGCTACCCGTACCAGTTGGCCGCGATTACCGCGTTGCACTTCCATTTGCTTGTCTATGGTCTCTATTTTCTTTTTTAGCAGGGCTATCTTATCTCTTACGATCCTTCTGTCTGTCTCAATCTCTGTTTCCCCTGGACCTCTCATTCCAATACCTCCACGTTGTCTTTCAAGGTGAGTCCACATACCTGCAAGTCGTGGAAGTAAATATTGATATTGTGCCAGTTCCACCTGGGTCCGGGCATAGCTTGTTTGAGCTCTTTGTGCAAAAATATCCAGGATAAGGTTAGTCCTGTCCAGGATCTTACATTGAAGGACTTTTTCTATATTCTTTTGCTGGGCCGGGGAAAGTTCATCATCAAAAATTGCGGTGCCCACTTCGTGCTCATCAATATAATTTTTCACCTCCTGGATCTTACCGGAACCCATAAAGGTTTTGGGATCTGGTTTATCCATTTTTTGGGTAAATCTTTTTAAGACCTCCCCTCCTGCTGTGTATGTTAGAAATTCCAGTTCGTCTAAGTACTCATCCAGTTTATCGGCGTCCTGATCACGGGTAACTATACCAATGAGGACAACTTTTTCATAATTTAAATCGCTTTTTTCTATCATAGAAACAAAGTTACATAATACTATCTATCTAAGGTTAAACCCGAAGTTATACAACAAAATTTTAACTAGAAATTATTTAAAACAAAAATTCCGAAACCAAAGGTTCCGGAATTTAAAATTAAACTAGAAAAGTTTAGAAGTTATAGTTGACCCCCAGGCCAAAAACCTCTCTTATCTGGAAAGCTCCTACCGCATTGTCATCATAAATTGCCTGAAAAATAAGGTTGGCAGATAGATATTTATTTATTCCCAGTTCCATGTTCATTAAATAATCTATATCTATATTCCCGGGATTATCCAGGTAGTTAGAATATAAATTAAGGTTATTTTCCATGGTGACATTCTCCATAATCTTTGTCTTTAAATAGCCACTTAGAGAAGCTCCAAACTCGAAACGATTAGATTTTCCGGCATCCACCCCAAAATACTGGCCATCTATATATCCCGGTACCGAAGTGAATTTGCTGTCTACAAAAATAAATCGTGCGGTAGCCGGCGCAATATTAATTACAAAATCCTCATTCTTTTTCCACATCAAACCCGGGCCCGTTTGTAAATATCCGGGAGAAAGGAAAGTGGTTGTTTCTACCCGCGTAATTTCACCTGTTTCCGGGTTGGTATTGAATTCAT
>CAXAZV010000275.1:0-3750 GCA_963973375.1 uncultured Antarcticibacterium sp. | reverse complement strand
TGGGTATAAATAAAATAACCTATTTGTTTATCCTTGTTGTATAATTCTGTCACCAAAGGGTCTAAAATTCGTTGTGTATGTACTTCATCACTGGAAGTAGAGCTCGTCTCGATCTGGATCCATTTGAGTAGTAGGCCCAATTCATATCCATCAGAAAAAACCAGGGCTCCTTTCTTCTCATAATCGACCATTTCGTCATGAATCACTTCTATACCGGTCACTTGTGAAAATAATTGAGCCAGAATTTCTGAAAAGGAAGGTTTGGGAAACTCCCAACTCAACTTTTCTTTAAATTTAAAACCTATAATCGTATCGTTAGGTGATTCCAATTGTCCTATAAAATTGTTTGCATTGCGCCAATCTCCGTCTATTTTGAGCATATGTCTTGTGGATTCTGTAAAAAGAGCACGCGCCATTTCTTCCTGTTCATCTATAGATCCAATAACGATTACATTATTGGAAGGGGGTAAAACTCCTAAAGATTCTTTTAACAATCGAATGAAAATATCCTGAAATTCATTTTCCCCAAGCCATTTTTTTGAAGTGAGGTAACCTGAGACATTAAAATATTCAAGTTCGTGGACAACCTCTTTTTTTAGGATTACTTTGTCCTTTTTCTTAATGACTATATTGAATTTCCACAAAACCGAGAAGCCCACGGTCGCCCTGGTAATAAATGAGAAAATCCCTACTTCATAATCATTATAAGGATTTGCTTTAGGCATTTTGATTTTTTGGTTTCCAAAACCGTTAATAATTTTATAGGAAACACTATCTGGAAGGTCAATATCCGTTAACTTCAGGTAATTGGTAATCTCTTTTCTCGTGTTTTTAAAAATACTGTCCTGAACAACATTGGAAAGAAAATAATTTGGAAATTTGGTTTCATCTACCCAGCGTAGATCATGACTAAAAACAACTATTTCAGCCTGTTGTGAATACACTGTGAAGGATAACAAAAACCATAATAGACTTATCCATATTGTTTTCATGGTTGTTGAAAAGTTTAACATCTTTGGCAACTTAAAGTTACGTTTTTTTGTTAATCCATTTCTTTATCTTGTCACTATTCTATATTAAAAGAGATCATAATTGGAACAACAATTTTCAACAGAACTTTCACAAATGAAATATCATCAATTTTAATTACCTTACTAATAATTAGTTGCAGTAAAAACCATGTTGAAGGAGAAAGTGAGGAGAAGATCCGTTCAGAAGTTTTAGCAGTGTACCAATAATAATTTCAATATTTCCATAGTCATGCAAATAAAACATCCAATGAAACTCATCACCTTCTTTTTAGCTTTCATTCTATTTTCGAACATATTTGCCCAGGAATTTGCAAAAACAGCACCTGAAAAAGTGGGTATGTCTTCTGAAAGATTGGAATATTTAACCAGCACTTTCCAAGAATATGTAGATAACGAAGAATTAGCTGGTGCAGTGGTCTTGATAGCCAGGCGTGGTCAAATTCCCTATTTTAAAACTTTTGGAAAAAGTGATATCAAAAATAAAATTCCAATGGCAGAGGATGCGATCTTTCGCATTGCCTCACAAACAAAAGCTATTGTAAGCGTGGGCGTAATGATACTTCAGGAGGAGGGTAAATTATTAATAACAGACCCCGTAGGTAAATATATTCCTGCCTTTAAGGAAACTACGGTTGCCGAACCGAAGGAAGAGGGGGGCTATGAAATTGTAAAAGCCAACAGGCCCATTACCATTAGGGATTTGCTTACACATACTGCTGGTATTGGTTACGGTGGAGGGGTAGCCAGTGAGCTTTGGGAGAAAGCCAAAATTCAAGGTTGGTATTTTGCTGACCGGGATGAACCTATACAGGCGACTGTAACAAGAATGGCCGGTTTGCCGTTCGAAGCTCAACCGGGAGAAAAATTTGTATATGGTTACAATACTGATATTTTGGGGGCATTAATTGAAGTGGTATCAGGTGAATCCCTGGACACGTTCTTAAAAAACCGAATACTTGACCCATTGGAAATGACTGATACTCACTTTTATCTCCCAAAAAATAAAAAAGATCGTCTTACCGTTGTTTACTCTGCAACTGAAGATGGCCTGGAAATGGCTCCCGACCCAGGACATATGGTTGGCCAGGGAGCATATGTTAATGGCCCCCAAATGAGCTTTTCTGGAGGTGCCGGTTACCTAAGCACAGCAATGGATTACGCAAAATTCCTTCAAATGATGCTAAACGATGGCACATTCAACGGCAAGCGGATAATTTCACCTAAAACCGTAGAACTCATGACAGTCAATCACCTGGCTGATGTCACTTTCCCTTGGGAAAAAGGTACCGGATTTGGCTTGGGGTTTTCTACCGTTGAGGATTTAGGATCAAGAGGTGTTTTGGGATCAAAAGGAGAATATGGATGGGGTGGAGCCTATCACTCTACGTATTGGGTGGATCCTAAGGAAGATCTCATTGTAGTGTATTTTACGCAATTAATTCCGGCTAAAGGACTTGATGACGAGGATAAACTACGGGCATTGGTTTATCAGGCATTGATCAACTAAGACCCGGCACAACCTTATAAACTTCCTCTTACAATCAAGGGAAACGTGTTGGAACACATTTTAAATCTCTGGATATGTCCCATGGATGCTTTATCCTGACTTCAATTTTTAATATATAGAAACTTGCAGCCCGGCCTTTCAATTCTGTCTTTGAAGCTCCGCTAACTTTAATGCCCCCTCATAAGTTTCAGTTTTTCAGCTTCTTAACAAAAAAAGTTGGAAAAATTTAATAATTTTAAATAATACTGACCAAACCAAACATATCATGAAAAATCTTCAAAAAGTCAATCAGCTACACTTCGGAATCATCTTACTTGTATTTTTTACAATTGCCTGTAAATCTGATAAAAAACAAGAGGAGATAACAGAAACTGAAAAAATAGAGAATAACGTTATTGAAGTAGTTACCAGAAATATGGATTTCCAAACCGTGGACACCATAAAATCTGGTTGGAATACATTTGCGTATAAAAATCTTTCTGGTGAGGTACATTTTTTCTTAATGGATAAATTACCTTCAGATTCCATCAAAGAGAGCGACATCAAGGATCATTTATTGCCTGTGTTTGATGATGGTATGAAGTATCTTATAGATGGTAAGGCAGATAGTGCCATGGCAGCATTTGGCAACATACCGGCCTGGTTTAATGATGTAAAACGATTGGGAGGTACTGGATTAATTTCACCGGGCAATACAGCAGTCTCAACTATCCATCTTACCCCCGGTAAATACATGATGGAGTGTTACGTAAAGGGTGCCAACGGCGAATTTCACACATCGCATGGTATGTGGAAATTTATTACAGTAATTGATGAAACTACAGATTTGTCTCCTGTTGAAACAGATCATACCATAAGCGTTTCAAGTACAGATGGATATGTTTTTGATGGCCAACCTAAATCAGGAAAAAATAGGTTTAAAGTAAATTTTATTGACCAGGTTCCTCACGAACATTTTTCAGGTCATGATGTTAATTTGGTGAAATATGACTCTTCAGCAAATATTGATTCTCTCGTCTATTGGATGAACTGGATGAACCCCACGGGGTTAAGAACACCTACACCTGCAGGCTTTACTTTTTTGGGTGGAGTGAACAATTGTGAAGGAGGCGAAACCGGTTATTTTGAAGCAGACTTAGAATCGGGTAATTATCTATTAATCTCTGAAACGCCAAATGCAGATGAAAAAGGTATGCTAAAAACATTTTCAGT
>CAXAZV010000274.1:0-3780 GCA_963973375.1 uncultured Antarcticibacterium sp. | reverse complement strand
TACACCATAAATAGGTTTTATGTTCTCCAGCATTTTTTTGTCCAGATAATTTCTGGCATTTTCAATATTTACCCTGGACTCATCGCTAAGTTCCAGTTTCTTATTGGTTTTTATGATGTCGTAAACGGTGTGAAGATCTAATACAGCAGAGCTTATATAATGAGATGACTCCATAGGGAAGTGAAAAATTTGAAACTTTAAATTATTTAATATTACCTCCGCTATTAATTAAAAAAGGAAGTAATTTTTGATTTACCAAAGCAGGTCTCCACAATGGTTAAACAAATGCTAAATTAAAAGAATAAATGGGTATTATTCCATTCGGCTCTCATCATTTTTGAACAAATCCAAAAAAGCGATTCCAATATTTTCTACAATATCGCCTGCGATCATACCCTGGTAGCTCAATTTTGAGGCAGCAATATCACCGGCTTTTCCATGTAAATAGGTAGCGAAAACCGCTGCAATAAGAGGTTCATATTTTTGAGAGATCAAGGCGGTGATCATCCCTGCCAGGACATCACCGGCACCTCCGGTAGCCATTCCGGGATTACCGGTATTATTTATGTAAAGATTATCTCCTGAAACGGTTATGCTGTGCGCGTCTTTTATAACCAGGATCAATCCATGTTTTTTGGTAAAATCTTTGGCTTTGGCCAGTTTATCAAAATCATCTTTCCATTCTCCCAGCAATCGTTCCAATTCTTTTGGATGAGGGGTGAGGATAGAATTTTTAGGTATTAATTTCAATAATCCTTTATTCTGGGAAAGCATATTTAAACCATCGGCATCAATAACCATTGGAGATTTTGTTTTCTTCAGTAAAGATTCAAAGGTCTTAACTGTGGCAGCGGCTGTGCCAGCACCCATTCCAAAACAAACCACATCGGGATCAATCTCAAACTGAATATTTTTCAGCTCCTT
The DNA here is from genome assembly GCA_963973375.1 of uncultured Antarcticibacterium sp. GTDB lineage: Bacteria > Bacteroidota > Bacteroidia > Flavobacteriales > Flavobacteriaceae > Gillisia. Next base: position 2,856 of record CAXAZV010000274.1, on the reverse strand, counting down.
CTGCCCTTCATCAATTAACACCATGGCTTCAGGTAAAATGGATTGCAGTATTTCATAGCCGCATACAGGAGAATATATAGTTACCAATCCCGCTCCGGTCCTTAAAGCTGCCTTCGCACTAAGCGAAATGCTGCCAATTTTTCCATAGCTTCCTCCTATTATCATACTATGCCCGTAATCGCCTTTATGCGAAAAATTCTTTCGCGGTATGTACAGGTTTTTCGCTTCTTCCTTATCAATTAACTGAGCTTCGGCCGGTGCAGCAGCCAGGAACTCGTAGTCCAGCCCAATGTTGAGCACCTGGTAATTACCCACAAATTCTTCAGTCTTCGGAAGAAAAAACACCAGTTTTGGTGCCTGAAAAGTTAGAGTGTAATTAGCTTTGACCACCGCATCACCAGCGGCTGGGGCTTTATTGGAAAACAAGCCGGAGGGCATATCTATGGACAAAATAAAGGCCCCTGAGGCATTGATATAATTAATAAGATCTGCCACCCAACCTTCCGGTGGCCTGTTAAGCCCAATGCCAAAAATAGCGTCTATAACAAAGTCTTTGGGGTGAAGCTCAGGAAAATCTTCTTTTCCTTTTAATAAAGTGGGCCAGGGAGCGCCTATTTCTTTTATCTTGTTATAATTGGAAAGAAAATCACGGGAACGTTCTTTTGTAAAATTTACAACATAAATACTTACATTATATCCTTGTTCTATCAATAATCTACCTACAACAAGGCCATCACCTCCATTATTACCAATACCGCAAATAATTTTAATAGGAACGGGCTCATTATTGAGCCGTTCATGTATTTCTTCAAAAACAAGACTTGCTGCCCTTTCCATCAACTCTTCTGATGTGATACCCTGTTTTTCAATGGTTACTTTATCTGCTTCAGCCAGCTGCTGAACGGTAAATATTTTCATAATTCAAAATTAGAGGTATAAATGTAAAACTTCTGTTTCTTCTAAATAAGCTTCGGCATAGAATCTTAATAAATCTTCACAATTTACCCTTTAATCGGGGTGAATTAAATAAATTTACCAAAATTTATAACTCATGAAAGATATTGCTCTAAACGAGATCCATAAAAATTTAAATGCTAAAATGGTTCCATTTGCAGGTTATAATATGCCTGTTTCCTATGAAGGTGTAAATATTGAACACGAAACCGTGAGAAAAGCGGTGGGAGTATTTGATGTTTCCCACATGGGGGAATTCCTTATTGTGGGAGAAAACGCCCTGGACCTTATTCAAAAAGTTTGTTCCAATGATGTTTCCAAGTTGGTTGACGGGCAGGCACAATATAATTGTATGCCCAATGAGACGGGAGGAATTGTTGATGATCTTATTGTCTATAGATTCAATGCTGAAAAATATATTCTTGTAGTGAATGCCTCCAATATTGAAAAGGACTGGAACTGGATCTCCCAGCATAATACAATGGATGCTACCATGAGAGATCTGTCTGACGAATATTCTCTCCTGGCCATACAGGGTCCCAAAGCTGCAGAAGCTATGCAGTCCCTTACCAATATTAATTTATCTGAACTGAAATTCTACACTTTTGAAGTGGCAGATTTTGCAGGGGTAAGTAATGTGATTATTTCGGCCACCGGATATACCGGAAGTGGCGGCTTTGAGATCTATTTCAAGAATGAAGATGCGGTGGAAATATGGAACAAGGTTATGGATGCAGGTGCTGAATTTGGAATTAAACCCATAGGCCTTGCTGCCCGGGATACCTTAAGACTGGAGATGGGTTACTGCCTTTACGGAAATGATATAGATGATACCACCTCCCCTCTTGAAGCAGGATTGGGATGGATCACTAAATTCACCAAGGATTTTATTAATTCTGAAAATTTAAAAAAGGAGAAGGAAGAAGGACCTAAAAGAAAACTAATAGCCTTTGAGCTTGATGAAAGGGGAATTCCACGTCACGGGTATGATATTGTAGATGAGAATGGCAAGATTATTGGCGTAGTGACATCGGGCACCATGTCACCATCATTGGACAAAGGAATAGGATTGGGTTACATACCCACAGAAATGGCCAAAAACAATTCAAAGATTTTTATCCAGATCCGTAAAAATGCTGTTCCCGCCACCCAGGTGAAACTGCCCTTTTATAAAGGATAAAACTATTGAAAAAAATATTGATCGTAGGAGCAAGCGGCTTTATAGGCAACGCCTTATATAAAGAGCTTTGCTCCTATTTTGATACTTACGGTACTTATTTTACCCAAACTGCAGCCTTCAGTGATAATAAGAAATTTTTTGAATTTGATCAGGATACTGAAAATATAGAGATCCTGCTTGAAAATCTTAAACCCACTGTTATAATTTCTGCTATTCGTGGTAATTTCAACTCCCAGGTTCATACCCATTTTGCCATTATTGATTACATTTTAAAAAATGATAGTAAGCTTATTTTCATTTCTTCAGCAAATGTGTTTGATGCCTTTACTAACTACCCTTCCTACGAATATGACAAAACCCTTTCTCAAAGCGTTTATGGGAGGTTTAAAATAAAAATTGAGAATGCCCTATTAAGGCTTCCAAACCATAAATATGCTATCCTTAGATTACCAATGGTTTTTGGGGCCAACTCTCCCCGAATTGTTGAAATTAAAAATAAGATAGAGTATGGACAGGCACTGGAAGTATTTCCCAATGTGGTAGTAAACGCCACAGAAATTGGAAAAATTACCCAACAGGTACATTATATTATCAACAGGAAAAAACAGGGAGTATTCCACCTGGGAAGTAATGACCTCACACATCAACACGATCTTATTATAGATATTGCCGAAATTCTTGGTTTTAAAAATCCCTTATTAAAACAAGTTTTTGATTCCAAT
>CAXAZV010000273.1:0-3781 GCA_963973375.1 uncultured Antarcticibacterium sp. | reverse complement strand
TTTGTCATATTAAAATTAAAGCATGCATTTTTACTCCAGCGGTATTCAGCACCAAAATTAAAGGTGCTAAAACCTCCTAAAGGGCCATAATTGAAATTTTTTGGAGATGTTCTGGTTCCAGCCCCTTGGTCGCTTCCCACCTGATTTCCGCTATAAAAGTCATATTTCTGCACAAGCCTTGCACCCAAAGAAAGGGCGACGCGTTCTTTAAATAAGTCATTAACTGTTAAAAGTGCCACTCCCCGGTGATTTGGCGCATTAATGCTTTTTTCATCTTGAGTTATTACGCCATCTTTATTCGCATCATTTTTTTCAAACTCAGCATTAAGCCAAGAATATTTAAGCTCTAACAGAATAGTTGGGACAAGAGTGTAACTCACTCCAACATCCAAGCCGTAGACCTTTGCTTTGCCATAATTAAAAAAAGTAAAAAATGTAGCTCCCTGCAAAGTATCATTGCTTATTGTACCTGCAAAATTTGGGTTATGAGTTACTTCAATCCCATTTACGGAAAGGGCTCTACCACCTACTGGCAATGAGGATGTAATAAAGTTCTTGCTCGTACCAAAATAGATATTTGCATCTACCCAAATTTTTTGTACAGGTTGTCCTTTATACCCAAATTCCCACGTCTTTACTTCTTCAGGCTTTAAAGGCTGTGTTGTAATTACAGACTCGGGGAGATTAATCAGTGCATTATTTGGAACGTATGAAATACCTTTACCACCATTACCAAAAAAGAAATCCCGAATACTGGCATATTGATTTTGTATGGATGGCAGTGCATAGGCCTTAGCCCAACCCACTCGAATATTACCATGTTCAAGGTCCTTAACAAAAGTTAGCTTTGGTGCAAATAAATTGTTGAAGTTATCATTATTGTCATATCGAATAGCACCAATAAGACGCAGATCTTTAAGAAGTTTTTTTTCGAGTTGCAAAACGGCACCTATTTGGGATACAGAAATGTCATTGGCTTCTCCTACCAAGGTAGTTCCATCATTGGTGTTGGGATGCGCGTTCTCGAAGTCCAGACCCCCTACTAAAAATAATCCTACTTCAGAAAAATTTTTATGGTATTGAAAATCTGCATTAAACCTTCTGCTTTTTTCTTTAAAGCTTGCGCCACTTATAGCAACTTGTTCTGCTTCTTCAGGTGGTAAGAATAAAGGTCCAGGCTGTGTCCTCATCCAGAAAATTTGTGTATAACCAGCAATGGTATAGCTTTTACCCAATGTTCCCCAAGTATTATATACATTCGCATAAAAACGGGGACTTTTATATCTGGCTTGAAGAAAGCTATATCCCACACCTCTCATTTGATTACGGCCACTTGTGGTAACCTGTAAAAAATTATTGCTGCTTGCTCCGCTTGAAACAACTATTTCGACTTCCGGGTTGATGTTGTAATATAAATGAGCTTCGCCTCGAAGATGACGAAAATCAAAATCTACATTATGCTCTGGGATGCCTTTAGCAGAAGGGCCTACATACACACTATCAATAAAGTCGAATTCCCTTCCAGTCGCATATTCGCCCGTCACTTTCCATGCCCAATGATTATTGATTTTATGTGCGTGCCTAATTCTACCACTAAATTGCTCTTGATTCCCTGCGCTTAAGGAAACCGAGGTTCCGGGGAACAAGCGAGGGTCCTTTGTAATTGTGTTAAATACCCCGTTGTGTGCATTGGGCCCATATAATGCCGTTTGTGGCCCTACTACAATTTCTATTTGCTTGATATCATCCTTAATGGTAGTTCCATTATTAAAAACTGGTAAACCACCGCTTAATGCAGCAGTACTAATCCGGCCGTCTACAATTTGAAGTATTTTGTTGTTAAAAGCACTGTTTAAGCCCCTGGCATTAAATGTGATGCCATCTACACCGTAGCGTGTAAACTCCACACCTTGAAGTGTTGAAATTAATTCTCCTGTGTTTGATCCGGCAAAGAGATCTATATCTTTCTTCGTCAATACTTGAATAGAAGCAGGTGCACGAGTGATTTTTTCTGGACGCAGAAGTGTTGTTATAACTACTTCCGGTAGTGAATCAGTTAGTGTCTCTTTATTTTCATCTTCAATTTGGGCAGAAACAGCTTGTATTAAAAAGAAATATGAAAGGAAAACAACAGCTGATATTCTCATAATAAATGATTTTTATAAACCCTATTTCAGGCAATCATTTAGGGATCATTTTTATGATTTTTCATCACCTCTCTTATCCGGAATTCTCACAGAATTTCCAATGATATGAAAACAAACCCCAAAAGATATATTTAAATAAAAAATTCCGTTCATTTTGGGGTCACGCATATCCAGGAGAAAATATCTTACGGTCTACAATTACACCTTATACGCTTTTAAGAACATATATTAAATTTATACTTTTTTTATCAAAAAAAACTTTTTAAGCTGTCTTTTTTATCTATAAATCAGTAGGTTAGATTAATTCACAAATGTAATCCTACAATGCAAGTGTATTGTTATGTAAAGTCAGTAAACTTTTTAATTGTTTTTTGAAGAGTCAAAAAGAATTTTTGAGAAATTGAAACTCAGAAAATTATATCTTAGAGTAGATATTTATAAATCTATTCCTTTTGACCGGCATGAATGGGCTTATTGGGGGTTGCATTATAAGCGTAGTCTTTAATCACCCATTTGGTGGTGGTTTCAACTTCTAAACGCGCCCAGCCATAATGTGTCTGCCCATTTATTATAAATCTAAAGCCCAGATACTTATCTACTTTATTTTTCCAATCATAAAAACAGCCTTGTTCACCTCCAAAACAATCACCTATAGAAATTAATCCCCAGGTTTCATAATATTCGCCATTTCTATATCCTGCCAGAGTGAAAATTTTTTCACCATAATCTATAGGAACTGCCTGTGAATACCAGGGAGCAACCGATAAAATTTTATTTTCAGAATTGGGATTTGAACCAATCACCAAATAATCCCAACCACTATCACTAACCGAACATATGCTGAAATCAAAAATTTCATCATTGTTTAAATCTAGAGTATAACAGTCGTTAAAATTTCCCCCGGTGAAATCGGGCTCAATATCAGTATAAACAATAACTGACCCATCATCAGCTGGGGGTTCCTCATCCATAGGCGGTTCATCATCTGTAGGCGGTAGATCTATAATTGGTGGTTCCTTACCAATTGTTTCTAAATCATCACTTTTATCACAAGAATTAATTAACAAAAACAAACTTATTAATAGCAGTCTTCCTAAATTTTTTAAGGATTGGAATACATCCATAAATTTTCTTGCATTCAGGGTTGCCACCCATTTTGTTTTCATATGAAAATTTTCTAAGTTATTGGTTATCAAAACATGCTGAAACTCATATCATATTAAAGACCTTAAAAAGACCTTGTTTCCAGATTATTCTTTCTTAAAATTCTATCGGGGAATTATAATTTTCTTTTAGTAGCTTTTCCCCTATAAAACCACACAGATTGGTTTTAGTGCGAGTTTTAACTGGAATTCATGAGTTATTAAAAATTTTGAATTTTGAATAACTATATGTCCTTCAAATTTTAGTAGTATTGGTAGACCACTTTATTGCTACCGAATATTTTCTCGATAACTCTACCTTTAGTATCATATGTATAAGTGTAAGTTTCCTCTCTATCATAACCTGTTTCAGTAAGATGTTTGAAATTCATTGAGGAAGGAAATTGATGTTGCACACTTTGCCCTGGAATTATTTCAAATTCTAAAAACAAATTTCTATCCTCATTATAACCTTCAAAGTTGGTTACGAAA
>CAXAZV010000272.1:0-3864 GCA_963973375.1 uncultured Antarcticibacterium sp. | reverse complement strand
ACTTCATTGGATTGCAAATACACAAATGCATCTATGGCATTGCTGAATTCTCCTACCAGATCTACCGTGGGTAGTTTTGCACAATAACGGCGTAAGACATCGCGCGCTAAGGGTTCGTCATCTACAATGAGGCATCGGGCTTTATTATTATCCAATGGTTTCATATTCTGTCAAGGGTTGCGGTGGCAATATTTTTTTTGCAGAATCTTTATTGTCTAAATCAATTTTGAGATTAACAATATAAACATCCGGTTCATCTTTAATTTCAAAGGTATGCCTATTTGGATATAAAAGTTCCAATCTGCGGCGCACGTTATCTATGCCTGTTCCTATTCGATTTTGATCATAGGACATTACATCTCTTTTACCGTTCATCAATGTTATGGAGAATACATGATTATGAAGTTCAGCTTTAATATTGATCCATGGCTTGTTGACCATTTTGCTCGCACCATGCTTGAAACTGTTTTCAACGAGTGGAAGTAAAAGCAGCGGTGCTATGCTAAAATCTTTCACACTTTTGGGCAAGGAATAGTGGAGGTCGAGTTTATCATCATATCTAATTTTCTCAAGATTTATGTAATCTACAACCATTTCCAATTCATTTTCCAGGGGTACCCTGTCTTTCTTGCCTTCACTTAAAATGTATCGAAGAATTTGTGCAAGTTCCATGATCATTTTTGCACTTTTAGGAGATTCTTCCTGCGCTTGCGAGTATATATTATTTAAGGTATTGAACATAAAATGGGGTTGTACCTGAGCCATAAGCAGGCGCATTTGTGCCTCAGAATTTTCTTGTTGTAATTGTTGGTTCCTCACTGTTCTTGAATAATAATGTTTGAACATCTTAAAACTTGATGCCAAAGCCACCCCTGTAATAGAACCTTGTATACTGGCGAGGTATGCCATAAAAAACTTTTGCTGAAAGGTATTGGTTGTCAGGAAAAGTTTAGCATTAGAAATCCAGGGAACCTTGTCCCAGGGAATATAAATTAGAACAATAGCGTGCATGAAGAGGGCAACAAAATAGAAAAGGATAAACCATAGGATACCCTTAACATATTTATGCTTAAAAACATAATAGGGTAATACAAAATAAAGAACCGGATATACCAGGAATGTTTGGGGCAAAAGGAAAAAAAAGGTTTCAGCAATGGATTTAAAGAAATCAGGAAATTTTCCGGTAGCCATATAGGCAACCGGATTAAAGTATCGGGTTAATGAAAAATAACCGCCCCATAATAGCCAAAAAAACACATGTCGCCAAAGGCGATACTCTTTCTTATCAGATAATATAAATTCCTTTATAGACATCTCTGACCTTTTTTAATTCAAATTTATTGATATAACAAGCAGGCCCGAATCTTATCCTACATAAACAGATTATTCATAGATAGACATAAGATAAACTACGATGAAAAATTTTTATCCACCTCAATAGGGTCTCTATCGACACTAATTTACCTTCTGTCGACAAAGAAAAAATCGTACTGAGTTAAGGATTAAATTTATTAATAATTCCAATGATAACAACGTGATCCTCAGATAGTAATAAAAAATAAATTACTTTTTGAAACTTACCCTACTCAATTGATGTTTATGGTTATGCCATGAGCAAAAACCATTCACACAAAACCACCAATAATTCTAATAGCCAATTGAAAATTTCAAACTTTATTTAAAATGAAAACAATTCACACACACATTTTCTTTTTGACAGTTTCTTTATTTTTTTTAAGCTGTTCAAGCGATAACGAAATTTTTGATTCCAAAATCGTAAATGAAGATCCACAAGAGAAAGATCAACCTGATGGTGCTGTTGTAATACCCGGAATGCCCAAGAGCATCAAAAAATACCAGGATGGTAATCTTTATTACCTGGCCCAATATTATTACCGCCCCGATGGAAAATTACTTAAAGTCAATTATAGTCATCCAGAGGCCAGTTCAGAAATTTTTACTGATACCTATCATTACAATACGGAGGGAAAACTGATTAGTTTGGAGGGTCATGATGATTATAATTTCTATTGGGATAAGAATAGAATCGTGGAGGCAGATAAATATAACGCAATGTGGTACGGAAATTCTAAGATCCTCTATGAATACAATCCGGAAGGGCAATTAATTCAAAAAATAGAAAATAATCTGGACATTTTTGATCGTGTGAAAACCATCTATTCCTATTTCAAAGATGGTAATTTAAAGACAATTGAACAATTTGGAGATTATAATGATAGTGGGCTTTTTACCCTGTATTTCGTCACCAATTTTGAGGGTTATATTGAAGATAAAAATTTGTTCCTGGAATTAGAAATAATCCCCGGGCAAATTGTACAACACCAATTTCCTTCCTCCATGAATTACAAACATCTTACTGAAACAGGTTATGATAGGGAGGAAACTTACACATATAAATATGATGTTGAAGGAAGAGTTATCGAAAAAATATATGGTAGCAATAAAGTAGTCTACCAGTATTACTAAAACTTGAAGGTCACTTAATTAGTCAAAATTTGAATACCTCAAGGATTCCAGTTGAAAATACCCCTGTTTCCAAGCTGTTTTTATGAACCTTAATATTTATGGGCAGCCATTTATTTCTAATAATTAAAAATTATCCTATGAAACCAAACCGGGTGGCAACCTTAAATGCAGGGCAATTGAAAGCTGTATACCAAGCTTTAAAAAACTCAGGCACATTACTTATAATGAGTATGTTATTGATATTCATTTCTTGTGATAAAAGTGATGATCTGGAAACAATTGGTAATGAACCACCAAACACAGATCAACCGCCTATAGATAATGAACCACCGGTAGAAGAACCACCTGTTGACGAAGAACCACCTACAGATGACGAATCACCTACTGATGATGCGTCCGTTATTGTTTATACTGATATTGAGCCGGATTTTATCAGTGGAGATTTATCCGACTATTATAATCTGGATATGAACAATGATCAAATTATAGATTTTATATTGATCTCTGAAGGTTATGAAAATTATGAGTGGTTAAGAATAAATTCAAGTCCCAATGTTGAGAATAGCATTATTTCGTATACTCCCTGGTATTCACACCCAATTTCTCTAAATAGTGGGAAGGAAATTTTCAATCTTCAGGGGTACACCAATGGCGAATCTTATGAGACCTGGGCAATTTTTGCTGATTGTTATTCAGGTAAAGAAGACTGTTATTTTTATTGGAAAGAAAATATTGATAATTACCTGGGCTTAAGGTTTTTTATAAATGGAAATACACATTACGGATGGGCGAGAGTAAATGTTACCAGCGTTACCCAATGGGTGATTAAGGACTACGCTTACAATGCAACCCCTAATAAGCCCATTCTCGCCGGTCAAAAGGAATAAATTAAATGGAATATAGCCTAAGAATTCATATTTTGATTTCCTATTCTACATAACACCTTGATTCATAGATAAAAAGACGCAGTTGAAATGTTTTTTATGACAAAAAAAGTTTAAATTTAATATTTGTTCTTAAATGCGTATCAGGTATAATTGTAGACAAAGTATACTTTTTCCTGGATATTCGTGACCCCCAAATGAACGGATTTTTTTATTTCAATATATCTTTTGGGGTTGGTTTTCATATCATCAGAAATTCTGAGAGAATTCAGAATAAGACAGGTGATGAAAAATCATAAAAATGATCCCTAAACGATAGTCTGGCATAGGGTTTTATAAAAATCATTTATTATGAGAATTTCAGCGGTGTTTTTGCTTATCACGTTCTTTTTAATGCACCCCGTTTCAGCACAAAATGAAGGGGAAACGATACCAACTGATACACTTGCAGAAGTGGTGATCACCTCCCTTTTACGTCCCGAAAAAATCACCA
>CAXAZV010000271.1:0-3894 GCA_963973375.1 uncultured Antarcticibacterium sp. | reverse complement strand
TCAGTTTAGTGTTTATTTTTTTATAAGTTTTACCTTTTTCGCCTTTATGATTCCTACGCTTATCAGGATAATGAATACCTTTATTTTTATCATTTCTGGACTTGTAAGTTTAGCCTGTACCCTGGCACTCATCAGGTTTATTTACAGGTCAAGCCCGAGCACAAGAGCTGAGATAAGCCTAAAAAAACTGATCGGTCTTATCCTTTCTATTTATATAACAATTAATGTTTTTTACTATTTCAATCTAATTCCACCAGTGCCGCTGGCTATGGATACCGGGATGGTGGCTCATGATGTGCGTATAATAAATAACGAATACATTGTTACTTACGAGAAGAATAAATGGTATGAATTCTGGCGCAAACATGACATCAATTTTCATCGTCAGGCAGATCAAAGGGTTTATGTGTTCACTTCTATTTTTGCACCTACAGATTTAAAAAAGTCCATTTTTCATAGATGGAAATGGTACAATACAGTAACTAAGAAATGGGAAGTAACTGATGACCTTGGCTTTAAAGTTACCGGTGGGCGTGATCTTGGTTTCCGTGGATATACTCATAAAACCAACCTTAAGGAAGGCCAATGGAAAGTTGATATAATTACAGAAGAGGAACTCGTAATTGGTGTGGTGGATTTTGAGATTAAAAACACTTCTGAACCTCATAAAGAAGTAATGATTGAGAAAACATTTTAAAAACTGTTTTCTCAATCATATTTAATGCTCTAAAAACCACTCGAACTGAGGTTGGTTATACTTATAAGATTTCAGTATTGCCCTTCACCGCTACGGGATTAAATCGAAGGATGGATACATTAACCTAGATGCTTAATTTACCATCGTCAGGATCTTTTCTGCCTCATTATATTTATTAATGATATAAAAGATGTTCTTTTCGCTTCCCTTCATCGTGTCAAATTCCATGGAGATTTCAGGTCTATCTATTATAAGTTCCTTTATTTGTGCGTGACCTTTAGAACGGGGAGAAAATCCGCCGAACTCGGCGCTGGTGATCTCAGAATCATCCTTGGAAATAAACAGCAATGCCACATCCATAAATTGGTAAACCTTAATCCTACCGTCCACAATCCTTTTTACAAACCACTGGTCGTGGATGGTAGAAATAAAACTGTCTCCATCCACCCCGTTGAGAGATCGTATGGTTTTTACCACGGCCGGGTCTATGACGCTTTCATTTCCTGCATCATCCTTAAACTTCAGCTTCACTTCTGACGGATTAAAAATTTTAGTGCCCCCGGTAACACTCCCATAGATGGTATCCTTGGATTTGGTTACAATATATTCCCGTTCCTGGGCCTGGCCCTGAACATTTATAAGAAAAAAGGCACATAGTAAAAGGAATTATTTTTCAAAAGTAATAGCTGTTGAAGGTGAAAAACTAAAAATTCAATGGACTAAATGTAATATAAATTCGCATTCAAAATACCGGCTCGCTCGTCAGTTCGAGTAAATTTCAAAACCGGTTCTCGATACATTTTTCACAATGCTTTTGCACTGAGAAAAACACTCGAACTGACGGTTTTAAAATTTGTATCGAGAACCGAGGGGGAGAAACGTGTTCGCCTCTGTTCTCGATACTATTTTTCTTTCGCCTTTCGCCTCATTAAAAATCACTCGAACTGACGGCTTTTATCGTTCTTCGTCAATTCGAGTGAATTTCAAAACCGGTTCTCGATACATTTTTCACAATGCTTTTGCATTGAGAAAAGCACTCGAACTGACAGCTAAGAATTTAAAGAGAGAAAGAATTATTTAAAACTGAGATACCCCCGTCAGTTCGAGTGAATTTCAAAACCGGTTCTTGATACATTTTTCTCAATGCTTCCGCATTGAGAAAAACACTCGAACTGACGATTTTGAAATTTGTATCGAGAACGGCGAAAGGATCTGCTTAATGAAACTTACTTCAAAAATTTCTTCTTTGCCAGATTAGGAAGTTCATTAAACTCCCCTGCAATAAGGGCTTCCTTTTTTGCACGGGACCATTTTTTCACTTGTTTTTCTGTGGTTATGGCGTAGTTAATATCTGTAAACTCTGCGTAATAAACGAGTTCAACCGGTAGCCTTTGGGAAGTGTAGCTGTCAGGATACTTTGAAGATTGATGTACAAACAGACGCTTATGGAGATTGGAAGTGACGCCTGTGTAGAAGGTGTTGTCAGAACATTTCAGGATATAGACGTAGCTGTTTTTCATTTAATTAATATACAGTTTTTTCTTCTTAGGCTGTACAAGTAAATTTTGACGTTGCCTTGTTCTCGATACTATTTTTCTTTCGCCTTTCGGCACATTAAAAATCACTCGAACTGACGGCTACTGACGGCTACGCCTCCAAAGGCCAATCCTTATATTGCCCCTCCGCCTGTTCAATAACTTCTTTCAACAGATTATCAAGTTCAGAAAATGGTACTTTGCCTCGTAATTCTTTTTTCACTGCCAAGCGAATAGCGGCGCGGGCATCTTCTTTTTTGGTCCAGTCGAGCTGAAGGTTTTTCTTTACGGAGTTTACTACAGTATGCACCAGGTCCTGAATGGGACCGGTTTGGTTTAGTAACTTTTCGTTTGCCGACAACAGGTCATAGAAAGCGAGTTCATCTTCGGTTAAACCGAGTTGTTTGGTCCTGATGTCATCCTGCTGAAATTCATTGGCGATGTCCAGCAAATGTTTGATAGCTGCGATGGAATCAAGGGAGTTTCTGTGGTAGTTGCTCAGCACTTTTTCCAGCTCGTCTTTCAGCTTGCGCATCCGGCGGATGTTCTTGGGCATTCGCACCCGTATCTCGTCATTGATGATCCTGCGCAGCAATTCTACTTTGATGTTCTCGTCGCCTTTTTCCTTTACAATGGCCTGGAATCTATCGTCTACTATGGAAATATCGATCTTGTCCAGGTTGTACATTTTTGCCAGATCTACAATTTCCTGCGATTCCAGGGATTTGCTTATCAGGTCTTTTATCTTTTCGTTCTTTTCCCTGCGGGGGCCGGGAGGGAATTTGATCTTTCTTATGATCTGGCGGATCTTTTGAATGATGCCGACTTCCTCCTGAATTTCCCAGATGCGCGGATCTGAACTGGTCATCGCCACCAGTTCTGAGAGCTTTCGCTCTTCGAGTAAAAATGCATCGGTGACAGGATCAGATTTTAAAAGGTTGTTTACCACCCCGCTGGACCATTTCATTTTTTCCATATCGGTCATTGCATTGATGCTTTCCGCAGAAAAATCACCTATCAGATCCTTCACTTTCTCAAACTGCTCCAAGCAAACTTTTACCGCGGCTTCAAGATCCAAAGTGGGTTTTCCTTCCCCGCCTCCGGCGGTGTATTTTTTGGTGGCTTCAGCAAGAAAGCCGGAAATTCCTATGAAATCTACTACGAGTCCGTTGGGTTTATCTTTAAAAACCCGGTTCACTCTTGCAATCGCCTGCATCAGGTTATGGCCTTTCATTATCTTATCCACATACATCGTATGGGCGCAGGGGGCATCAAATCCAGTAAGCCACATATCGCGAACGATCACAATTTGCAGCGGATCTTCAGGGGTGCGGAAACGCTTTTTAATGGCTTCCATCGCATCTTTGGTGCGTATGTGAGGATTCCAGCCTGGTGGATCTTTGCTTATGTTTCCGGTCATTATCACGGCTATCTCAGGGCAACCTTCAAGCGCGGTGAGGGCGTTATACATTTTTACGCAGTTCTTGCGGCTCATACAAACGATCATCGCCTTGCCTTCCAAACTTTCGGTCCTTGCCTTGAAATGGGTGAGGATGTCTTTGGCAACTCTTTCCACCCGTTCAGCAGACCCGGCGGCATCTTCTATGGCTGCCCAAACGGCATTGTTCTCCTCGTCTTCATCTTCTTCCATTTCATCCAGCT
>CAXAZV010000270.1:0-3906 GCA_963973375.1 uncultured Antarcticibacterium sp. | reverse complement strand
CCCCCAAAGGTTACATAGTTCTGTAAAAACCTGAAGTCTTGTTCCGAAGCCCCCGGTACATTTAGGTACGATTGAAAAAATTTAGTTTTAATGAAAAAGGGGGCACAAATATTATATCTCACGGTTCTATTAGGATCTCTACTTTGGTCTTGTGAACCAGGACAGGAAGAAAAATACAAGGAATTTGAACTTTCCAAACCTCAGGCAGCACCGGAAATTGTGAAACCTGGCGAATTCGAATTAAATTCTTTAGCTCATTTTCCTCCTCCAAAAACGGTCTTATTATCTGCAAGACCCGCTCCCAAAAAAACAGAAGCCAATCATCATTTTAGCATGAAAAACTTCAATACCGGGGATGGTCTCGCCATGAGCTCGCTTCTTTGTGGGTTTAAAGATAAAGAGGGAAATCTGTGGTTTGGAACTAACGGGAATGGGGTAAGTATGTACAATGGCAAATCCTTTATCACTTTCTCCTCAAGTTATGGGCTTATTCACAATTACATCCACACAGTTAGCCAGGATAAAGCCGGTAATATGTGGTTTGGAACTTATGGGGGAGCCAGCAAATATGATGGGGTTCATTTTTATAATTATACTACAAAAGATGGGCTTATAGATAATGATGTTCATGAGATACTGGAAGATTCAAAAGAGAACATCTGGTTTGCAACTATAAAAGGGGTTAGCAGGTATAACCCTGTATCACAGCAATTCACTAATTATGGCACCTCATCCGGGCTCACAGATGCATTTATGGATGATATACTGGAGTTGGACTCCGGAGATCTTTGGTTTGCTGGGAACGGTGGTGTGTATTGTTATGATGCTATTGCAGATGCGGCCGGCAAAATGGCTTTTTTAGATCTATCAGAAATGCTGGATTTAAAAGGAAGCACGGTGAATGAAATTATAGAAGATTCCGAAGGGATCATCTGGATTGCTACTGAAGCTTTTGTAGCTCAATATAATCCATCAACAGGAGAAGTGCGACACTTTAATGAACAGGACGGGCTCATTGATAATTTTGTCTATAGTAGTACAGAAGACAATAACGGGGATATTTGGTTTGGAACTAAAGGCGGGGTTTCCAAATTTTCTAAAAATACAGGTACCTTCATGAACCTCACAACAGAAAACGGCCTGGCAGACAATACCATTCGTAATATCACCCTGGATAAAGCCGGAAGTTTGTGGTTTGGAACTTATGGAGGTGGCTTAAATAAATTTGATGGGGAGAGTGTGGTTGAATACCAAAATACCGGAGGCTCCTCATGGAAAGCAATCTACGCTGTTTTGGAAGATCAAAATAAAAATCTTTGGTTAGCTCCGGCAGATGGGGGGATAGTGGAGTTTAAAAGAGCCGGGGAACCGGATGAAAAAAGTGAGTTTATTAATTACACTATTTCCCAGGGACTTCCCGACAATACTTTTTTAAGTATTGCTGAAGATCATTCGGGAAACCTGTGGTTCGCCAGTGATAATGGTCTTTGCAAGTTTGATGGGAAGCAATTTAAAACGTATACACAGCAGCAGGGGTTACCAGATAAAGACATAACCTCCCTCAAGGTGGACAAAAATGGAAATTTATGGATAGGAACCTTTGAAGGCGGAGTATCAATTTTTAATGGTGATTCATTCACCAATTTTAGTACGCAACAGGGATTGGTACATAAAACAGTGTGGGATATACTGGAAGATAAAGATGGGGTAATTTGGATTGCAACCCGGGGCGGACTAAGCCGCTATGACGGCAATCGATTCATGAATTTCTATGAGGAGCAGGGGCTCCCAGATAATAAATTGTCCCGGTTATTCCAGGACTCCAAAGGAAACCTGCTTATAGGGACTTGGGGTGGAGGTCTTGCTGTGATTAGAAATGAGAAGCTCCAAAAATTGCATTCAAAAAAGCCATTTTTGAATGGCGATGTTTTGTTCGAGCATTTCACCAGCACAAACGGGCTTTCCAATGATGTGGTTTATACAATTCTTGAAGATGAACATGGGGATATTTTTGTAGGTACCAACTTAGGTTTTACAGTTATTAAAGGAGGTGTTAAGGATGGTATTGAGATTGGAAGCGAAGGGTTTGAGAATTTTAATGAAAAGACGGGTTACCCTATTAAAGATGTGAGCAACAATTTTAGTATGGTTAAAGATCGCGAAGGAAAATTTTGGCTGGGCACAGGAGATAAATTTCTTAGGTTTGATTACAGCAGCGTGCTTAGAGATTCTGTTCCCCCGCAATTATCCCTGGAGAAACTTAAAATTAGGAATGAAGATGTAAGCTGGCACAGTCTGGCATGGGCACGAAATCAAGAAGAATTATTTCCCCGGGCAGGTGCGCCTGCTTTTAAGACGAATGAGTTGTTGGTATTTGATAAACAACTGGGGAAAATGGAACGTGATACCATGCTTAAAAGTTTTAAGAAGGTAAAATTCTCCGGGATTCAACCATTTTATCCGGTTCCTGAAAATCTTAGTTTACCATTTTCCAAAAACGACCTGGATATAGAATTTGTGGGAGTGGAAACGTCACGACCCTATTTGCTGAAATACCAATATAAGCTTGAGGATTACGAAGACAACTGGTCTCCTATTACATCTTCCAGTGTGGCCAGTTACGGCAACCTACCTGAAGGCGACTATAACTTTGTAGTGAAGGCTAGAAATTCTGAAGGGATATGGAGCAATCCTATTAGTTATCCCTTTGAGGTGCGATCACCCTGGTATCGTTCCTTTTTCGCATATGTTATGTATGTGATTTTATTCTTTATTATGCTCTATTTTGTAGATAGGTTTCAAAAGAACAGGGTGCTTTTTGAAGCACGGCAGGAAGCCATTCAAAGAGAATTGATACAAGCTCATGAGATCGAGGAGGCCTATAAGGAATTGAAAGCAACACAAAAACAACTCATTCATGCCGAAAAAATGGCATCATTCGGGGAATTAACTGCCGGAGTCGCACATGAGATTCAAAATCCGCTGAACTTTGTCACTAATTTTTCTGATGTTAGCAAGGATCTTATAGAAGAAGTGCGGGAAGAGATCAAAAAAGGAAATTTGACAGAGGCGAATTTGTTGATGACAGATGTTCAGCAAAACCTTGAAATGATAGCCGCACACGGGAAAAGGGCAGATGCTATTGTCAAAGGTATGTTACAGCACAGTAGGGCCAGTAGCGGTGTAAAAGAGGCAGTAAATATTAATAAATTAATCGAAGATTCCTTGAGGTTGGCCTATCACGGGTTCAGAAATAAACATAAGGATTTCCAGGTGGAAATTGATACCAATTATGATAGCGATTTGGGAAATGTAAAGGCTGTTCCACAGGATCTGGGTAGGGTCCTTATTAACATTCTAAGCAATGCTTTTCATGCGGTATTTTCAAAACACGTTAATGGCCAGCTTAAGGAGGAGAATTATAAACCTTTAATTTCAATAGCAACCCAGGCTTTGGAATCGCAGGCAGAAATAAAAATAACAGATAATGGTTCCGGAATTCCGGAGCATATACGGCATAAAATTTTTAAGCCTTTTTTCACAACCAAACCTTCCGGAGAAGGAACAGGCCTGGGTCTTTCGTTGTCTTTTGATATTGTTAGGACACACGGAGGAGAACTTATTTTTGAGTCTGAAGAAAGCGTGGGCTCAGTTTTTCGAATATTGCTTCCACTTGATGAGGAAAATAGACAAAAAGTGGATTTGCATAAAAACTCCGAAAAAGCCTGAATTTTCTATACCGCCAGGTTCTAACATGTTAATCCATATGAAGTCAGGAGACTTTTTGTCGGTGCCGTTTCTTTTATATTTGTAGCAGGCGCTAGGTCGCAGACCTCACGCAGTAAAGATGTTGCGGAGCTGTGAAGTTGATGTAATTTCTATGAATAAGTGTAATAAGAAAGTGTG
>CAXAZV010000269.1:0-3921 GCA_963973375.1 uncultured Antarcticibacterium sp. | reverse complement strand
TAGAACCAAGGGTAGCACGGTCAATAGTTGTTCCGGCACCAATATCAACATGGTCCTCTATAATTACGTTCCCTATTTGCGGTACCTTGGCATAAACTCCTTCTTCTCCCGGGGAGAAACCAAAACCATCGGCGCCTATTACTACGCCTGCGTGAAGTACACAGGATTTTCCAATAACAGTTTCAGAATAAATCTTTACTCCAGAAAATATGAGGGTGTCATTACCAATACTTACATTATCTCCTATATAGGTATGAGGATATATCTTAACATTATCTCCTATGCTTACATTATCCCCAATATAAGCAAAGGCACCCAGGTAGATATTTTCACCCAGTGTTGCAGAATCTGATATAAAACTTGGTTGTTCAATTCCACTTTTATTCAGTTTTACCTGATTATAATATTCCAGTAAAGTCGAAAATGCTTTGTACGGGTCCTTAACTTTTATTAAAGTGGTTTCTAATTTCTCTTCAGAAATGAAAGTATCCTTTACAATAACTACCGATGATTGGGTGGAATAAATAAAAGACGTGTACTTAGGATTGCTAAGGAAGGTAAGGGACCCTTCGGTACCTTCTTCTATTTTTGCCAATTTATAAACTTCGGTCTCGGGATTTCCCTCAACGCTTCCATTTAACAACTCGGCTATTTGTGCTGCAGTGAACTTCATTCTGGCAAAAGTAAAAAAAATGGTTTAATCTTTAGTCTTTGGATAACAGATATAATATTTTGTCACAGGGGTTGAAAGTGCGCTTAAATTTAACTGGTCTGATGCCTTTGCGACATCGCTTATTTTACCATTGGAATGCAGGATAAGGATCTTATCAACTCCACTGGAATAGGCGATGTTGTAAACTTTTCCGCTAAAAACGAAATAAGCCGTCTCATCATTGGTAAGCTCATATTTCATTTTCACTTTTTCAATATATTTCTCAAGCTTAGCCGCAGGTATAGGTCGCTTCTTGAAATTTACCTTTAAAAGATTACGGTTTAAAAGCATTTCACATAAATTACTTAGCACAAAATCCGGATGGTCTATCCAGTTCTTCATTGCTGAAACAATATCATAATCATCAAGCCTGCTGAAGGTTTTTAAAACTTTAGAATCAAAATTTTCCTCTCCTACCTTATTGTGAAGAAAATATGAAAAGGCCGCACTGCATTCCAGCTTCTGCCCGTTTTCAATAAGTTCCTTTGCCCGTTTTAAAACCCTTATCAATAACTGCTCGGCAGCTACCCCGGTTTTATGTAAATAAACCTGCCAGTACATGAGCCGGCGCGCTACCAGGAATTTTTCTACAGAATAAATGCCCTTTTCCTCCACAACAAGTTGCCCGTCTACCACATTGAGCATCGTAATTATGCGCTCACTGTTAATATTGCCCTCCGGCACCCCCGTATAGAAACTATCTCTTTTTAAATAATCCAGCCTATCCATGTCAAGCTGGCTCGAGACCAATTGGTTCATGAACTTACGCGGATAGGTTCCTTTAAAGATCTCAATACCCAGCGTTAAACTTTGGTTAAATTCCTTATTCATTTCCTCCATAATAAGGAGAGAAATGTGCTCATGAGAAACTCCTTCCACTATGCTATGCTCCATTGCATGGGAGAAGGGCCCGTGTCCTATATCATGCATCAAGATGGCAATATAAAGTCCCTCTTCCTCTTCTTTTGTTATCTCAACTCCTTTAATTCTAAGCATATCAACTGCCTTTTGCATAAGATGCAGACCGCCCAATGCATGATGAAAACGGGTATGGTGCGCTCCCGGATATACCAGGTAAGACATTCCCATTTGCGAAATTCGGCGTAATCTTTGGAAGTATGGATGAGCAATTATCCTAAAGACGAGTTCATTCGGAATCGTAATAAAACCGTAAATTGGATCGTTAAATATTTTGAGTTTAGTTTGTACAGCCAAGCTTTAATTCCTTTAAAATAATTACAAATATACATATATGAAGCCCATAATGGGCATTTGTAAATCCTAGGCCTGTTTTATTGAAAATAATGGAACAGCATTTAAATTTTAAATAAATGAATGAGATCAAAATACTTTGGGCAGATGATGAAATAGACCTGTTGAAACCACATATCATGTTTCTGGAATCAAAGAACTACAAAGTCACCACCTGCCGCAGTGGCATGGAAGCAGTTGAAAAAATAGAGCAGGAGAATTTTGATATTGTTTTTCTGGATGAAAATATGCCGGGCCTTTCCGGACTTGAAACGCTTACCGAAATTAAAGAAAAGCGTGCAGAGGTGCCGGTGGTAATGATCACGAAGAGTGAAGAGGAATATATTATGGAAGAGGCCATTGGTTCTAAAATAGCCGATTACCTTATTAAACCAGTGAACCCGCATCAAATTCTTCTCAGCTTAAAAAAGAACCTGGACCACTCCCGCCTTATTACAGAAAAAACCACTTCCAATTACCAGCAGGAATTCCGGAAGATTGCGATGGATCTTTCTATGGTGAACTCTTATGAAGGCTGGGCTGAACTTTACCAGAAATTACTTTACTGGGAGATGCAACTTGAAACAATTCAGGACAGCGGAATGTTTGAAATTCTGGAATCACAAAAAATCGAAGCCAACAACCAGTTTTGTAAATTTATAGACCGCAACTATCCAGATTGGTTTGAAAAAAATGCAGATGCACCGGTAATGTCTCACACTTTGTTTAAGTCTAAAATTGTTCCGCAATTAAGCAAGGAACAACCTACGCTTTTAGTGGTGGTAGATAATTTGCGTTATGACCAGTGGAAATCATTTGAGTCTACTATAAATAACTATTATAAGAAAGAGGAAGAAACTCCCTATTACAGTATTTTACCTACAGCAACTCAATATGCCAGGAATGCGATCTTCTCCGGACTCATGCCAAGCGATATGGAAAAACTTTTTCCTAAATACTGGCTTAATGATACAGATGAGGGCGGGAAAAACTTATTTGAAGAAGAGTTCCTGGAATCGCAAATGAAGCGTCTGGGACTAAATTTTAAATGTGAATACCATAAGATCACAAGTTTAAAACAGGGGAAAAAGCTTGTGGAGAATTTTAGAAACCAAAAGGACAACGATCTTACGGTAGTGGTTTATAACTTCGTAGATATGCTTTCCCACTCTAAAACCGAAATGGAAGTTATAAAAGAACTTGCCTCCAACGATAAGTCCTATCGCTCGCTAACACAAAGCTGGTTTAAGAATTCGCCTTTGCTGGAGATCATCCAGCAGGCACAACAACTGGGGTTCAAGTTGATCCTAACTACAGACCATGGGACTATTAATGTAAAAACCCCTTCTAAAGTTATTGGAGATAAGAACACCAGTTTAAATCTTCGTTATAAAACGGGGAAAAGCCTTACATATGAGGAAAAAGATGTATTGGCGGCCAAAGATCCCAAAACCATTCACCTGCCCACTCTTAATATGAGCAGCTCTTTTATTTTTGCCAAAGGCGACATGTTTTTTGCTTACCCAAACAATTACAATTATTATGTCAATTATTTCAGGAATACCTACCAACATGGAGGGGTATCTTTAGAGGAGATGATCATCCCGTTTGTGGTGTTATCGCCTAGATAAGAATTAATTACATATATTTACAACGCCTTATAATCTAAATTTTAAATGAGCTTAACCTACGAGCTGTCAGAAATTGATAGTATAGCTATGCAATTACTTTCCAAAGTAAAAAGCAAAACGCTATTATTTTACGGGGAGATGGGGGCCGGTAAGACCACCCTCATCAAAGCGCTTGTTAAAGCGCTTGGCGCACCAGATCTGGTGTCAAGCCCTACTTTCTCGCTGGTTAACGAATATCAAACAAGCCAGGGCAGGATCTTCCATTTTGATTTTTACAGAATAGAAGATGAAGCCGAGGCTCTGGACATGGGCATTGAGGATTATCTC
>CAXAZV010000268.1:0-3973 GCA_963973375.1 uncultured Antarcticibacterium sp. | reverse complement strand
ATTGCAAACAACATTATAACTAAAAATTCAAATTTTCATTATACAAAATACAATATACAATGAACAAGACAGCTTACATCGTAAAAGCATATAGAACAGCCGTGGGGAAAGCACCTCGCGGAGTGTTCAGATTTAAAAGACCAGATGAGCTGGCCGCTGAAACCATCACCTATATGATGGAGCAACTGCCGGTTTTTGATAAAACAAGGATTGACGACGTGATAGTTGGAAATGCAATGCCGGAAGCCGAACAAGGTTTGAATGTTGGAAGATTCATTTCCCTTATGGGATTAAAAGTTGAAGACGTTCCCGGCATGACGGTGAACCGTTATTGCGCTTCGGGGCTTGAAACTATCGCCATAGCATCTGCCAAGATCCAGGCCGGAATGGCTCATTGTATAATTGCCGGAGGAGCAGAGAGTATGAGCTACATTCCCATGGGTGGGTATAAACCGGTGCCAGATTATAAGGTAGCCAAAGAAGGTAACGAAGATTACTATTGGGGAATGGGATTAACAGCAGAGGCTGTAGCCAACCAATTCAATGTAAGCCGGCAGGACCAGGATGAATTTGCTTATAATTCACACCAAAAGGCCTTGAAAGCCCAACAGGAAAATAGGTTTCAGGATCAGATCGTTCCTATAAAAGTGGAGCAAACTTACGTTGATGAAAATAACAAAAAACAAACCCGCTCCTATACTGTAACTCAGGATGAAGGTCCGCGGGCAGATACCTCTAAAGAACTTCTGGCGAAACTCAGGCCTGTTTTTGCTGATGGTGGAAGTGTAACAGCAGGAAATTCTTCACAAATGAGTGATGGTGCGGCATTTGTAATGGTCATGAGCGAAGAAATGGTGAAAGAGTTAAATCTTGAGCCCATTGCAAGGTTGGTAAGCTATGCACCGGTTGGGCTGGAACCAAGAATTATGGGAATGGGTCCTGTATATGCAATTCCAAAAGCCTTAAAACAAGCAGGAATAAAACAAGAAGACCTGGAGTTGATCGAGTTGAATGAGGCTTTTGCGTCGCAATCACTTGCAGTAATGCGGGAATTAGGATTGGATCAAAGCAGGGTAAATGTAAATGGGGGTGCAATTGCCATGGGTCACCCACTGGGATGCACCGGTGCAAAACTGTCAGTACAGATCTTTGATGAAATGCGAAAACGCGATCTTAAGAACAAGTATGGAATGGTTACCATGTGTGTAGGTACAGGACAGGGAGCAGCAGGCGTCTATGAATTTCTTTCTTAAAAAGATTTGAAGAGATAAGAGAAAATAATATTCCGGATCCAGATTCCGGAACCAAAAAATATTAAAATAACGAATTGAAATTATGAGCACACAACCCAATACTAAACAAGACCTTATTAGAGGAGGCCAGTTCCTGGTAAAAGAGACCGGTAGTGATCAGGTTTTTACCCCTGAAGATTTTACCGATGAGCAAAAAATGATGAAGGACTCTGTTCGGGAATTTGTAGATCGCGAGATATGGCCTTTGAAAGAGGAATTTGAAAAGAAAAACTACGAACTTACTGAGGACCTTATGCGAAAAGCAGGAGAAATGGGTTTCCTTGGAGTTTCGGTTGAGGAAGAATATGGTGGGCTTGGAATGGGCTTTGTAACAACAATGTTGGTTGTAGATCATATTTCAGGAGCAACAGGATCCTTTTCTACCGCCTTTGGAGCGCACTCAGGAATTGGTACTTTGCCTATTTCACTTTACGGAACTGAAGAGCAAAAGAAAAAATATTTACCAAAGCTTACAACAGGAGAATGGTTTGGGTCCTATGCCCTTACTGAACCGGGAGCTGGTAGTGATGCCAACAGCGGGAAGACAAAAGCAGTTCTTTCTGAAGATGGATCGCATTACAAGATCACAGGTCAAAAAATGTGGATCTCCAATGCCGGTTTCTGTAACTTAATGATAGTTTTTGCCAGGATTGAAGATGATAAGAATATCACAGGGTTTATTGTAGAATATGACAAAGATAACCCCAATGGGATTAGTTTGGGAGAAGAAGAAAAGAAACTGGGAATACACTCCTCCTCTACTCGCCAGGTATTTTTTAATGACACAAAAGTTCCTGTAGAAAATATGCTTTCAGAGCGGGGCAGCGGATTCAAAATCGCAATGAACGCACTGAATGTAGGTCGTATTAAACTGGCTGGAGCTTGTCTTGATGCGCAACGCAGGGTGATAACATCTGCAGTAAATTATGCCAATGAGCGGGTACAGTTTAATACTCCCATCGCACAATTTGGAGCCATAAAATCAAAACTGGCAGAAATGGCAACATCAGCATATGTAGGTGAAGCTGCTTCATATCGTGCAGCCAAGGATATTGAGGACAGAATCTCAATAAGACAGGAAAACGGGGAATCACACCAGGAAGCCGAATTGAAAGGAGTTGAAGAATTTGCTATTGAGTGCTCCATACTTAAAGTTGCAGTATCTGAAGATCTTCAGAACTGTACAGATGAAGGAGTTCAAATTTTTGGTGGGATGGGATTCTCTGCAGATGCTCCAATGGAGTCTGCCTGGAGAGATGCCCGTATTACCCGTATCTATGAAGGTACAAATGAAATTAACCGAATGCTGTGTGTTGGCATGCTGGTTAAAAAAGCAATGAAAGGACATGTAGATCTTTTAGGTCCTGCTACAAAAGTGGGAGAAGAACTTACCGGGATCCCTTCTTTTGACAAACCCGATTATTCTGAATTATTTGCTGAAGAGAAGGAGATCATTCAAAACCTGAAAAAGGTGTTTTTAATGGTGGCAGGAAGCGCCGTCCAAAAGTTTGGAGCTGAACTGGAGCAACACCAGCAGCTTTTACTTGCCTCGGCCGATATTCTTATTGAAATTTACATGGCAGAATCTGGTATCCTGCGTACTGAAAAGAATGTTGCCAGATCTGGGGAAGAAACTCAAAAAGAACAAATCGCAATGTCTAAATTATATTTATACCACGCTGTAGATATTATTACCGCACGGGCTAAAGAAGGTATTATTTCCTTCGCGCAAGGTGATGAACAACGAATGATGTTAATGGGATTGAAACGCTATACAAAATATCAAAACCATCCAAATATCGTTGAATTGAGAAACCTGATTGCCGATAAAGTTATCTCTGAAAATAAATATGCGTTTTAATATTGATTTAAATCCGTTTTAATTTTTGTTTTAAGTAATAAAACCATCCCTAGGGATGGTTTTATTTTTTTATACTTAAAATGAAATTGATATTTATGAAGGAATGAGATCTTCTTCTGGAATTAAACCTTTCGAGAAGTTGGCAGCCGTTTCTATAAGGGCCAAGTGCGAATAAGCCTGCGGGAAATTCCCTAAAAGTCTTTTGGTTTCAAAATCTATATCCTCACTAAAAAGTCCCAGGTGATTGCTGTAAGACAAGAGCTTGTCAAACATCTCTTTTGCCCGCTCGCGTTCCCCTATCTTGTAAAGGCTGTCTATAAACCAGAAGGTACAAATGGTGAAAGAAGACGAGGGTGTTCCAAAATCATCATGATTTTTATAGCGGTATAGTAATCCGTCGCGACATAATTGCTTTTCGGTAGCTTTTACGGTACTCACAAAGCGTGGATCTTTCGCCTTAATAAATCCATATTGCTCCATTAACAAGGTGGATGCATCAAGATCCTTAGACCCATAGGATTGTGTATAAGCCCCTACCTCTTCATTCCATCCGTTTTGATAAATATCATTGTAAATTTCGGTACGTAAAGCTTTCCACTTGTCATCATTGATACCTTTTCTTAAGATCTCTCCTATTTTTATAGCTCTATCAATAGCAACCCAGCACAAAAGTTTGCTAAACACAAAATGGCGATCTTCAGTCCTTAACTCCCAAATTCCCTTATCCGGCTGTTTCCAGTGGGCCTCCACAATTTTTACAATCCCCCGGGTAATGGTCCAGAGCTCTTCGCTATTTTCAAGGGAAGTTTCAAATTGAATA
>CAXAZV010000267.1:0-4003 GCA_963973375.1 uncultured Antarcticibacterium sp. | reverse complement strand
GACGTGCAAACCCTGCAGGACGCCAGCGATGTGGCGTATCAATATTTAGCCGATAATAACCTTACTGCCAATGAGGAGAGCCAGCCATTTGAGGTTTATAAAACAGATTTCGAAACTACGCCAAATCCGGCCAATTGGGTTACCGAAATTTTTATTCCCATCAAAACAGCGCCCGTAAATCCTGTAATCGAATAGCATGAAAGCATTTTTCCTGGTGTTTTTAGGAGGAGGTTTGGGAAGTATGTTTAGGTATCTTGTTTACAGATCCATGATCCATTCTCCCTATCCAATTTTTATAAGCACTATGGCTGTGAATATTGCAGGCAGTCTTATCCTTGGAATAATAATGGGGTATGCCCTTAAACAGGGAAATTTCAACCAGAACACTTTACTTTTCCTTACCACAGGTTTTTGTGGCGGCTTCACCACCTTCTCCACCTTTGCCTTTGAAAATATGACAATGCTGCGGGCTGGAGATTATTTAAATTTCTCCCTCTATTCTATTGGTAGTCTTGTAGCGGGAATTCTCGCAGTGCTGGCCGGATTATTTTTATCACGGCTTTTTTAATTTTGGGGTTCATTTTTTATAATCTTTAACCCCAGCGAGTATCTCTAAATAAATATCATTCTCTGCCGGAGGTATAGGGCAGGAATATTTTTCGTTATACGCGCAATATGGATTGTAAGCCCTGTTAAAATCAATAATGATCTCATCCCCCTTCGGAATCCTTAGTTCCAAATATCTCCCGCCTCCGTAAGTAGAAATTCCATTGGTGAGATCTGTAAACGGCAGAAATAAATAATCTTCATATTCAGGTTGCAGCATCAATTCCTTATTCTGGTATATGTTGAGCTTCACCTTCTTCCCACCAATTGAGAAATGTGCTTCTCCATATTTAACGTACTCCGGTAAGCGTTCTGTAGTGGTAGGCATATAAAATGGAATTTCATTTGGAGTGCGTTTAAATTGTGCTTTGATGATATATGCAGAATCCACCGGAAAAAAATCCAGGGCTTTAAAATTTCTTAGATCTTCAAGCTTCAGTGGAGAACTTTCCGCATTGCGAAATGATAAGTTCAATTCTTCCTGATATTGCTTACTTTCCAAGAGCATCTCTTCCTGAGCATAGCAAAACGGAATGCTTCCAAGGATAAAAACGAATAAAATGAATTTCATAATTTCTGATTAATTATGTAAAGGTGAAAAATTTTAAGGATAAAACAATCTCTCCCTTTATCCAATTAATTTTTAAACTAATTTTGGGCTTTATTTTAAAGAAATGATCAGGAAATTACTCAGGGCATATATAGGTTCTTTCAGCGATCTTCGCAGGGAGGTATGGCTTCTGGCGTTTATAACTTTTATAAACAGGGCGGGGACTATGGTAATTCCTTTTTTGTCCCTATACCTAACAAAGAACCGTGGCTTTACCCTTGAAGAAGTAGGCTGGATCCTCACATTTTTTGGATTGGGATCTGTTGCCGGATCCTGGCTTGGAGGAAAGCTTGTGGACCGTATTGGTCATTACAAAACTATGGCCGGCAGTTTATTGCTCTCCGGATTGTTCTTTGTCCTCCTGCAGTTCCCGGTTTCTTTCTGGGGTATATGTGCGGGAATTTTTGTGGTCATGACCGTTGCCGATGCTTTCAGGCCGGCCGTATTTGTCGCTATTAGCGCATATAGCAAACCCGAGAACCGCACGCGGTCTATCACCCTTATAAGACTTGCCATAAACCTGGGTTTTTCCACTGGTCCTGCCGTGGGAGGATTGATCATTGCCGGGGCAGGCTACAGCGGATTGTTTTGGGTAGATGGTATAACCTGTGCATTGGCAGGGATTTTATTGTTAAAATTGCTACATCCTAAAAAAGCCCTGGAAAATCCAAAAGAGATCTCCCTCAATCCCAAACTAATGATGAAAGATAAACCTTACCTCATTTTTATTGGCGCAATGATCCTATTTGGATTTGTGTTTCTTCAGTACTTTTCTACTATGCCCTTATATTATGCAAGGGTGCATTTTTTAAGCGAATTTCAAATAGGCATCCTAATGGGTTTCAATGGTTTTTTAATATTCCTTCTGGAAATGCCTCTAATAAAATATCTGGAATCCCGGGTACGGTCTACCCTATTTCACGTAATTACTGGAACCATATTAATTGGATTGAGCTTTTTGTTGATCAATCTAACCGGGTGGGTGGGGATCCTCGTAGTAGCAATGGTTTTTCTCACAGTTGGGGAAATGATCGCATTTCCCTTCTCCAACAGTTTCGCACTCAAAAGATCTGAAGGCGGGAAACAGGGATCCTATATGGCCCTTTATAGTATAGCTTTTTCAATGGGCCATATATTTGGCCATAACAGCGGGATGCAGCTTATTGGAAAATATGGATATGATCTCACCTGGAATGTGATGATAGCGCTAAGTGCTGTAGCCTGTGCTTTACTGGTGTATGTTCTATTCCTGGTAAAGAAAGAGAAAGAGGCGGCCGCCGTTAATTATTATAATACTTAGAATTTCCCAAATATTGTTTTACAAGGCTGTTATATTCGGGACTCATCTTAAGGTCAAGCGTACCCGGGATCTCATACAGCGACTCCATATCCTTATAACCCGTTTTTAAAAGGTCTTCCAGATACAATAAGGCGGTATAATAATCGCCATCCTGGGAGCTTAAAGATATAATATGCTTGTATCCCTCAGGATTTTCTTTTTCAAAGATTGTTTGTAGAATAGCTGTAAATATTAAAGGATCAATGGCGGCATTTGCATCCTGAAGTTCGCGGAAAGAATTTTTTGACAGCTCCTGCAACACCCCCTCCAGACGGAAAGCCATTTCAGCTTCTGCAATATTACCAGAGGCCTGCATATCCTGAAGCTCTTTGATTTGCTGGCTCCACCAACCAAGATTTTCAAAATTGGCAGATGTAATATCCTCATTAAGAAAATAGAAATACCGCTCCATAAGATCTGCCTCCTTTGCTGCGGCATTGTAATAATCACGACGCTGATTTTTATAAACCCTCTCCTTTCCAAGGTCTTTCAGCCTTTCCTTGGTAAGGGAACTTTTTCCGGCAATCGCATACTTATCTTCCATTAAAGTAAGGAGTTCATGCGCTTTAAAAAATTGCATTCCTCTTCGTAAACTCTCGGCTGTTTCAAGCTCTGCGGCAAATAGGGATTCTATAAGCATGAGGTCTTTTGGCCGGTACCCTTTTGCCATGGCGTTCAATGTTATATTACCTATGGCGTTATTCAACATTTCAGAAGAGGGCCATTCCTTTCCGCCGTCATAGGGGTAAAATTCGCTTTGCAATTTGGCCCTTTCAAGAAAGCGGGCAGTTTCCATTACGCTATAGTATTTAGCATCTTTATATCCTGCCATGCCTATAAAGGAAAATTTCGCATTTTTATTTATATAATCCACATTCACCCAAGAATCACCAATTGCCAAAACCCCCTCAACCACCGGAAAAACTGTAGGCATGACACTTGCCACTCTCGCACCTTCAGCAAACCCGGAGGTATACACCATGTTATTATCTATAGGGAAGTAATTGAATACAGTATTCATTAACCTGGTCGCAATCTTAACATTGTTAAGTAAACTTTCTTCTTCCTTGATATTATTGGATGCTGCAATTATATATCCTTGATTTTCCGCAGCCTGCCTGAATAACTGCGCCGCCCTGTTTCCCCGGCCATTGGAGTCAAATACAAAGATCACAGGCCAGCGTTTCTGGGTGTTAAAAGTAGTAGGAAGGTAAATGGAATAGGTCTCGGAGATACTGTCATTAATGGAAAGTGTATCAATCACAACTCCTTTTCGCAGGGTTATGCCCTGAGCAAAACCTGCCTGAAAACCGAATATTATAAGGATCAAATAAATGTATTTCACAATGTGGGCTTGTTTAGGCACATTAAAGTTAGCGTAATACCCGCAAATAAAAAAGACTCCCATATGGCGGAAGTCTTAAATATATATTAGTTCAACAGAAGAT
>CAXAZV010000266.1:0-4057 GCA_963973375.1 uncultured Antarcticibacterium sp. | reverse complement strand
TAAAAAACCGTGCATTACATACTTATGGGTAAACCACGCCATCCCTTCCATAATCAAAAATGTGGCAATAAATACCACTATCCAAAGTAGTGTTTCCATTATAAAATATTTAACCTGTAAGATATATAAGATTTTGCAAGTAAGCCCGCTTTTTGATAGGCAGGGACACTTATGCGACTGTTCTTTATTTCAAGTGAAGGTACTTTTTTAAGTTTATAAAGCAATTTGGAATAGTAAATATAAGCAGTGTAGACTCCAAATTTAGCTTCGGCCGGTAATTTTAAGATCCCTTTGTAACCCGCATGAAAATCCTCTTCAATCTCATCTATAATCAACTGTTTACTTTCTTCATCCAGGGCTGCCAGATTCGTGTCCGGAAAATAACTGCGGCTTAGGTCTTCATAGTCTGCCTTGAGGTCCCTTAAAAAGTTCACTTTTTGGAATGCCGATCCCAGGCGCATCGCAGATTCCCGCAGTTCTTCATATTTTTGATCGTTGCCATTTACAAAAACTTTGAGGCACATAAGTCCCACCACATCTGCACTACCATAAATATATTCCTTGTATTCCTCTTGAGTAAGATAAGTTGATTTATGCAGGTCCAGTCTCATACTCTTCAAAAATGCCTGGTAAAGGGAGGGCTGTATGTCATATTTATGCACCGTTTCCTGAAATGCATTAAGTATAGGATTGAGGCTTATACGTGCCTTAATGGCTTTCTCCAGCTCTGTGGTAAACTCGTTTAAAAGAGTTTCCTTATCATAATTGTGAAAGGAGTCCACAATCTCATCTGCCAATCTTACAAAGCCATAGATATTATAAATATCCTGGCGTATTGAAGGTGCCAGCATCTTAGTGGCCATAGAAAATGAAGTGCTATAAGCATTTGTAACTGCCTTACTGCAGCTCCTGGAAACTGTGTCAAAAATTGATTTCATACCTTAAATTCTTTTTGGATTAAACCACTTACCAGTTTTCCTGAGATTAGTGATGGTGGCACCCCGGGACCAGGAACAGTGAGCTGTCCCGTAAAAAACAATCCATCAACTTTAGCGCTTTTTAGTTTTGGCCGTAAAAAAGCTGTTTGCAAGAGGGTGTTGGCCATCCCGTAAGCATTGCCTTTATAACTATTATATTCGGTTATAAAGTCATTAACACAAAAGGACTCTTTAAATATAATATTTTTTTTAATGTCTTGATCTGTAAGTGATTCAAATCGTGTCATAATCTTTTCGAAATAAATTTCCCGAAGCTCGTGGGTATCTTCAAGACCGGGAGCAATGGGAACCAGGAAAAATCCATTCTCACAATTGGGAGGTGCCGTTCCGGGATCTGTTACCGAGGTGAAATTTGCATAGAATAAGGGCTCTTGGGGCCATTGTGGATCATCATAAATCTCACGCGCATGTGCATCAAAATCTACATCAAAAAATAGATTGTGATGGTAAATATTTTTCAGTTTTTTATCGAAGCCTACATAAAATAATAGGGAGGAGGGGGCAAAGGTTTTACCTTCCCAATACGCCTCACTGTATTGACGATGTTCTTTATTTAATAAAGTTTCGGTATGGTGATAATCTGCACCACTAACCACGAGGTCTGTTTCTTTGCTAATTCCATTTACTGTTAGCGATACAACTTTCCCTGCGCTCACGTTTATTTTATCAATGTTTGAGCTGGTTTTAAATTCAACCCCAAGAGATAATGCAAGTAAATGCATTCCCTCTATCACTTTATACATCCCACCCTTAGGATGCCATGTGCCAAGACCAAAATCGGCATAATTCATAAAACTGTAGAAAGATGGTGTATCGCTTGGTTTAGCGCCAAGGAAGAGCACAGGAAATTCCAGGATCTGGATCAGTTTTTTATTGCTAAATTCCTTGCGCACGTCTCTGGAAATATTGCTGAAGAATTGCCCTATCTTTTTGATCGTTGCAGGGGTTACCAATTCCAATGGAGAAACTCCCGGGCGATACACAAGGTCCTTAATGGCAATATTATAATTGCTTTGTGCCTGATCAATGAATTTTTTTAATTTAGCCGAGCTTCCAGCTTCCTCTTTTTCAAAGGCAGCATAGATTTTTTCCAGTGTATCTTCTATTACAATATTTTCATTATTGCCAAACAAAACCTGATAGGCCGGATTCAATTTCTCCAGCTCATAATAATCGGCAGGTGTTTTACCGAAATCGGCAAAAAATCGTTCAAATACATCTGGCATCCAGTACCAGGAAGGGCCCATGTCAAAAGTAAATCCTTCTTTTTTTAATTGTCTTGCCCGGCCACCAACACGGTCACTTTTTTCGTATACAGTAACCTTGCACCCGGCTTGAGCAAGGTAGCAGGATGCCGCAAGCGAGGCAAACCCTGAGCCAATTATACTTACATTTTTACTCATTCCAGGGAATTTGAAAATTCAGTAATAGACTTATATAATTTGATATTTGAGGCTTGTTTGGATGGATCAAGCGATTGAATCCTTGCCCCAAAAAGACTTAATTCCTTAGTGCCATCCTGGCACAGCTCCCTATCAAATTCCTCTAGAAACTCTGAAATTTCACGTGGAGCAATAGTGAGGTAACTTATAAATTTTGGATTGGGATGTATTTCCAGTAAATATTTCATGTCCTTAATAGGCATGCTTGGGCCCAGGTAAATGGTTTTTCTTTTATTCAAGTTAAGTTCATAATTCAAATAAAGAATTCCAAGGTCATGAATTTCGTTTTCCGGTAGGAATAAAACGTAAAGATTGTTATCGCTGTAGCCTCCTTCATTTTCCAATTGCGCAATATTAAGATAAAGCTTTTGCTTCATTAGCCCTACAAGGAAATGCTCATGCACAGGATTAATAGTATCAGTTTGCCACAGGAGTCCAATTTCTTCAAGGAGAGGGATAAAAATTTCATGAAATATTTTTTGAAAACTCTTGTTCTGCAATAAAGAATTATAAGTTTTGTTGAAAAGGTCCTGATCAAAATTGATCATCGCCATTTTAAAGGAATTAATGGCCCGGCTTTGCTGGCTGGAACTCGCCGCTACTTCCTTTACCATTTTTGCTATTTCAGGATCTGATAGTTTTGCGATCCTGGATATCTTATACCCATTCTCATTAAGAAAAGTAATATTTAAAATCTTTTGAAGGTTACCCACATCATAGGTCCTAATGTTGGTGTCTGTCCTCTCAGGGGTTAAGATATTATACCTTTTTTCCCATATACGAATGGTATGAGCTTTTACCCCGCTTAGGTGTTCAAGGTCCTTGATGCTAAAATTTTGTTTGATGTGTTCCATATATTGGTAAAAAGTATGGACAAATCTAAATAAAAATCAAATTCAAAGTCAAAGGGAAATGTTAAATGTTTAATTAATGTTTAGAAAAGTTAAACATAATTCATTTTGATATGATAAAAAATTAAATCTGTGAATGCTAAAACGCTTTAAAAATCAAGATAGAAAGGGGATTAGTAAATAGGAAAGGAAAATATTTGAGGAAATTTAAAACATGTTCAAATTCCATAATTGCTTCAAAAGCTTTATCTGTGAGAATTTCAAACCTTAATGCCCGGGCTTTTTATAATCTTAGTAAGGTAATCTCGCATTTAATTATGAATAATTAAAGACACTTAAACCTGAGGCCCAGATAGTGAGATTGTTTGAATCGTTCGATCCTTTGAGATCTAATACGAATAAATAAATATGAAGTGTTTCTTCCCCGAATAATGGAATAAGTATAAAATTTTAAAGAAAGGGGAAAGAGGGATTTTATGAAAAGAAAAGATTTGTACCCGGAGCGGGACTTGAACCCGCACGCCCTAATGGACACATGGCCCTCAACCATGCCTGTCTACCAATTCCAGCACCCGGGTAAATGCGCGTTTGGATTTTAAACTTCCCAAAGGCCTAAAGATAATTCCGGTAAAAAAGTGATCTGGCTGGGGCTCCCATCGCCTTCGCTAAAAAGCTTCACTCAGGATAAACTTCTCGCCCAACAAAATCTAAATTTCAATAAGTGATCTGGCTGGGGCTCGAACCCAGGACCCTCTCCTTAAAAGGG
>CAXAZV010000265.1:0-4083 GCA_963973375.1 uncultured Antarcticibacterium sp. | reverse complement strand
TTCAACAGAACAAATTATTTTCTGATGCGTTCCAGTTTCATTTTTCTCTCATTTGAGAAGAAGAGTTTTGCCAGTACAGTAATGATTAAAATATCGGCAAAGATCAGGAATGTGATCCTCACAAACTCAATTCCCTTAAAGCTTAGGCCGGCAAAGCCTATCAAACCTGTTAATGCGGTTAGAACTAAAAATAGTATAGTATAATTTTTCATGATGTTTAGTTTTATAATTATGTCTCAAAGATAGTTTTACACTAGTCGCACATTTATTAAAATAATTACAATTGAATAATTTTTAACTATAAAAATAATTTTCCTCGAAAAATTGTTAAAATTTTGAATTTTTTCTTACAAATAGTTAATGCTTAAAAACCGGAAAAAGTGGCTTATTCTCATTTAAAAATAAAGCACTATCTTCGCGGCCGGTTGCCATCTTCTCCAAAAGGCAACAATTTACACATAGACTGCCCGCGATAATGAACTTTAGGGCAGCAGATATAACTTATACATGACTTTTAACGACTTAGAATTAACTGAACCCCTAAAAAAGGCGGTTCAAAAAGCAGGATATACAATTCCCACCCCTATACAACAACAATCTATTCCCGCTATTTTAAAGGGAAGAGATATTTTAGGATGCGCACAAACCGGAACCGGGAAAACCGCGGCATTTTCCATTCCCACAATCCAATTACTTAGCATTAATAGTAATGGTAGAGGAGGTAAAGCCCCTATAAAAAGTTTGATCCTTACCCCTACCCGGGAGCTGGCTATTCAAATTGGTGAAAGTATTGCTGAATATGGTGCATACAGCCCCCTTAAGCATTTGGTGATATTTGGTGGGGTACCACAACACTCACAGGTACAGGCGCTGCGCAATGGAGTAGATATCCTTGTAGCAACTCCGGGAAGATTACTTGATCTTATGGACCAGGGTTATATTTCCCTTTCCCAGATCGAGATATTTACCCTGGATGAGGCAGACAGAATGTTGGATATGGGATTTGTTCACGATGTGAAAAAGGTGATCAAAAAAATACCGGTAAAAAGGCAAACCCTTTTCTTTTCGGCTACAATGCCAAACGCCATTCTTGATCTAGCGAACAGCATTTTGACCAATCCTTTGAAAGTGGAAGTAACTCCTGTTTCTTCTACTGCTGAATTGATTCAACAGGAAGTTTATTTTATTGACAAGAATAATAAAAAGAATTTACTGGTAGATCTTCTCGAAAAATCTGATGCTGACAGGGTTTTGGTCTTTACAAGGACCAAGCACGGGGCAAATAAGGTTGTCAAGGATATGATCAGTGCCGGAATAAAATCTGAAGCCATTCACGGAAACAAAACCCAGAATGCCAGACAAAAGGCTTTGACAAATTTTAAAAATAAAACCACCCGCGTACTTGTTGCTACAGATATTGCTGCAAGGGGAATAGATATAGATGAGCTTGCCCTGGTGATCAATTACGAGATCCCAAATATTGCCGAAACCTATGTTCACCGTATTGGAAGGACCGGCCGTGCAGGCGCAAGCGGAAAGGCGATCTCTTTTTCAGATTATGAAGAGAAAGCATATATAAGGGATATTCAAAAATTAATAGGATTGAACATTCCGGTGGTTAGTAATCATGATTACCCAATGGAATTTTTTGAAATTCCAGAGAAAAAACCACAGCAAAGAAGGCCTTCCAGAAATGCCAATTCAAAACCGGCACCAAAAAAGACCGGGCAAGGTGTTGCTGCAAACAGAAACCGTTTTGGGAGACAGGGAAATAAATAAGGGACATTCAGAAAATTATTTCGGCGATTACCGGGATTTCTGGTGGAATAAAGCTTTCCTGGATATGACCGCAAAACGGTTGGATCTTGGAAAGCATTCCAACATCCTGGACGTAGGTTGCGGCAACGGGCACTGGACCAGGACGCTGGCGCCTTATTTAAAACCGGGAACACGAATCACTGCTGTAGACAGTGACCCGCGTTGGTATACCGAAAATCTTGAATTGGAGCATTTTCTTGAAAGAACAGGGAAAAACTTTTCTTTGCTTGAGGGTGATGCCCAGGAACTCCCATTTCCAGATAACAGTTTTGACCTGGTCACCTGCCAGACCGTACTTATTCATGTTCCATATCCTGCCAAAGCAATTAAGGAAATGAAAAGAGTACTGAAACCCGGTGGAACTCTCCTGTGTGTTGAGCCAAATAATATTGTTCAAAGCCTTATTAAAACCTCTCTCACAAAAAATGACTCCATAGAAGAAACCCTGGATCATATCAAATACCGACTTATTATTGAAAAAGGGAAGAGAAAAATGGGCCGTGGAGATAATTCTCTGGGAGATTTGCTTCCGGGAATGTTTGCAGAAGAAGGCCTTAGCGAGATAGAAGTTCGGCTTTCAGACAAAGCAATAGCGATGTATCCTCCCTATGACAATGAAGAGCAACTGGCAACTTTAAAACAATGGATGAAAGGCAGTTCCTGGAAATCCAACACTCAAAAAGATATAGATTTTTTTAGTGCTGCGGGAGAAGAGTTTATGCCTTTTTATTTTGAATATCAGGAGAAATATGCCCGTAGTGATGAACATGTGATGGGTGCATTACAAAGGGAACAATATCATGCAGCGGGAGGGTCTTTGATGTACCTGGTGAGCGGCACCAAATAATCTCAGGAACAAACCTTACATTCATCTTCGGTCTTGTCATCCCCTACCAGCAAACCTTTCTCATTAATCTTATAGTCACAACAATTCACAAAACCTTCCTGAATCAATTTCCGGCCCCTTTGAATTCGCGATTTTGCTCCCGAAAGTGACATTCCAAGAATTTCTGCGACCTTACTTTGTTTTAAACCTTGTATATCGCTAAGAAGTACTGCTTCCCTGTATTTTTTGGGTAATTTTTTAATAAGTGGCAGCAGGCAATCCTCCGCCGTATGAGTGGGTGGAGTTTCATTTTCTTCGGAAGTGGGCACAATTTGGGAAAAGGGTTTTCTGCGGAAATGATCTGTAAGTGTATTATCTGCAATTCGGTAAAGCCAGTATTTGAGTTGATCTTCTGATTTTAATTGAGAAATATTCAAATGAACCTTGATAAAAGTTTCGTGCAGCATATCTTCAGCCAAAACAATATCCCCGGTTTTCTTTAAAAGATAACCGCGCAGTTCATCAGAATATCTATTCCATATTTCACTGGTTTCCATAAATATAAAAGTACAAAAAGCCTTCAACCAAGGTGGATGAAGGCTTATAAATTAACAGTTACATCCCTTGCAGTCGTAAGAGGAACAATTACAGTCTTTACATTGGCCTTCACCACAGGCAGTACAATCGCAGGTACAATCTTTATAATTTTCCATATTATTAGAATTTAATTAATATCTATATATAAGACGTGCAAAAGGGAAAAAGGACGCAGAAAACAGTATCAAATTTTATTTAATAAAGAATTATATGCCACTAGAGCAAGGTGACAAAAACGAAATGAATAAAAGCTAACTTTTTAAGCCCGGGGTTTAACCGGAGCTTGCTCTACCACATTGGAAAGTACTATATGGGTTCTTGTTTCTCCATAGGTGATCAATGTATCTATGAAGACCTCTAAATGTGCCTGATCATAGAGAATAACCTCGAGAATTATATTTTCATTTCCTGTTATGCGGTAACAATTGATCACCTCCCGGAATTCTTTCACCTTATCAAGAAATGGTTTTAACCGGCCCATAAATACCTTTAGGGTGATTATCGCCTTTAACTGGTGGCCCGTTTTATTATAAGAGACCCGTACATTATACCCCTTGATAATTCCCTTATCTTCCATTTTCTTAACTCTTACTGCCACAGCAGGCGAAGTGAGCCCAATCTTTCTTCCAATTTCAGAAAAGGACATTCGGGCATTCTGCTGCAGCGCCTGGAGTATTTTCCAGTTTATTTGATCTATCGGCATATTTAAAGTTTTAGATATATATTACTTTAATTTTTAAAGTAAATATAATTATTCACTTTAAAACCCCAAGCAAAAATTCCTTTATTCCCGGTAAATTTACTTAAAATTCTAATCCCCATTAGCGGGAATTATTTATGGA
>CAXAZV010000264.1:0-4100 GCA_963973375.1 uncultured Antarcticibacterium sp. | reverse complement strand
TTGCTCCGTACATAATTTTCAATTTTTACAAAATTAAACATCTTTTAAACAAAAGAGATGTTCACCTCATTATTAATATAAATTAGGATCTTATTGACCACTTGATACCCCATTTGAGATAAAACTTCTTCATATTGTGCCATTTGCTCCCCATGATTTCTTTGAAGTTTTCCCGTTTTATAATCTATTATTGTAACATTTTTTCCTTCAACATTTAACCTGTCCGGTCTCAGAATCTCTCCTGTAGGACTTATTATATCTCTTTCCCTGTAAACAATTGCCTCCCGTGCAAAATATGCTGAAAGCTTTGGATCCATAATCACCTGTGAAATAATTTCGCGGAGTTCCGCTTCTCTTTCCGGGCTTAAATGGTTTTTCTTTCTTAATTTTTCAAAGGCAGGGGAAAGGTCTTCCATAGTATCAACTTCAGAAAGAATATCGTGAACCATTATTCCTGTATTGATTGCCTCTTCCTGTAGAGAGCCCCACAATTCTCCAGATCTGGTCATAAGCTTCACCCTATCATTTAAGGCAGAGGTGGAATAATAATGGGAGGGATGATGCGATGTTTCCTGTGGATCCCGGGATAATTCCCATCCACTGTTTTCTCCAAATTCATAAGTTAAGGATCCGTCCCATTTATTAATAGATTTTAAGTAACCAATTAAAAGGCCTGATACTTTACCCTCCTTTTCTTCATCATTTTTCAAATCGGGGCAGGATAATATATATAGTTGTTTTGAAGCGCGGGTAAAAGCCACGTACAGGATATTTATGGCATCAAATTCTGTTTGATCCATAAGTTCTTCATATGCGGCTGCCTCGGTCTCTCCCCAATTCTGCATTTTTGCGCTTGCCTTAAAATAGCTATATGGAATATCATTTAAACCTTCAGATAACGAAAGCCAAATATGCTCCTTGCTTATGTCTTTTATGGCTGTATTGGCAAAGGGATAGATCACAATGGGAAATTCAAGACCTTTAGATTTATGAATGGTCATTATTTGAACCGCATTATTTGTTTTGGGAGCAATAATGCTTAGTTTTTCCCTGTTCAATTCCCAAATTTCCAAAAATGCCGGAATTCCAATTGAGGTGCGACCGGTTTTCTCAAATATAAAATCCAGAAAGAACTGTATGTATGCATTTGAACTTTCAACAAGTGAAAAACTTCTTATGATGTATTCCGCAGCTTCATACAGGGATAATTCTTTTAACAGGTCCAGGCGGAATTCTATTCCAAAGTCCATGAGCCAATTAAAAAAGGAAGCATCCTCTTTTTCAAGATTTGAGGAAATTACATAGTGAGGATCTTTTATCTCTAGTTTCCGGGTTAGAAAACCCAGAATCTCCCACTTGATATTTTTATCGGCAGAGTTAACTGAAAATTCAAGAATCGCATTTATAAAGGAAACTTCAGGCGAATTAGCAACAAGCAAGGATTCTGAAGACACAATAGAAATACCTTCACTGCTAAGATAGTTGGCTACCGCTATGCTTTGATTCCGGGTCCTGGTAAGAATGCAAACATCGCTTTTCGCAATATTCTTTTGCTCAAGGTCTCTAATTATTTCCAGCACCTTTATAGGATGTTGTTCCAATTCTTCAGCCACGTTTTCCGTTTCCAGGAATGATATGTTCACATACCCGGGAAATTCTTTTATTGGAACCTGTTTACAGTTTGCAAACAGGTCGTTATATACGGGATTTGTGAATTTATGGGAGAGAAACTCAAAAAAGGAATTATTAAAATTTACAATGTTGGTGGCACTGCGGTAATTATTAGGTAGATTTTTCACATCCTGGGTTATGCTAAAAGCCTGTTCCATGTTATACAGCGCAATAAATTGTTCGGCTTTACCGCCTCGAAACCTGTAGATAGATTGTTTGGCATCGCCTACAAGAGTAAGCCCTGCCGGGTTTTCTAAAGTGGCCTCGCCGGTTAGTGCGTGGTCAATTAATGGGATAATATTTTCCCATTGCATCTGGGAGGTATCCTGAAACTCATCTATAAAATAATTGCGGTAACGTTCTCCCAGCCTTTCATATATAAAAGGAGCAGGCTGGTTTTGTACCTGGGCAGAAATTGTTGGGTTAAAATCTGAAATTAACACAAGTGACCGGTCCTTTTTGATATTTTCAATCTCTGCTGAAACTTCACTTAATAAAGACAGCGGGGTGATATTGGAGAGGATTGCCTTTAAATATTCCCTGTGGTGAACTGCTGCTCTTGTGCCATAAAACAAGGCTGCTATCTCTGGTTGGTGGCTATCCAGGACCTCCTGTTTATTCTTAGCTACCTTTGCGGCGTATAATTTTTCCTCCTCAATATTCAGTTGCCACTTGGCGCCAAATAATTTTTCATAATTCTTATTTTGAAGTTTTTCAAAATACTTAAATAAATATCCCCCTTTAAAATCCTTACAATCCAACCCCTGCAATGAACAAATACTAAAAAAACCGGAGGTGAGTTCCGCTATGTTTTCTTCGGAAGTCTTTATTTCCTTTTTTATCTTTTCTGAAAAGTCACGAAAATCATTTAAAGTTTTCCCCTTGAGAGAATTTGCATATTTCTGATGATTTTCCTGAAGCAGGATTCTGGAAAACGAAAAAATATCCCTTGCAATATCCCAACTCTTATCATCATCGGCCTTGGCGAGGGTAAATTCCACCAAAACGCGGGTAAGCTCTTTATCTTCTCCTGCCCGGTTTATCAATTTATCAACCGCCTCCTGCAAGACCTGAAGTGTGTTGAGCTCCACTTCAAAATTTACAGGAATTCCAAGATCCCTGGCAAAAGTCCTTATAACTTTATGTGTAAACCGGTCTATGGTTGAAATATCAAAAGAGGCGTAATTGTGCAATATGCTTTTTAAAATGGCACGGGACCTCTGTCTTATCTTTTCTTCTGTATAGCCCGTTTCCTGAATAAGGTCCCCCATTAAACTCTGAAATTTTTGGGAACATTCATTTGCCGAGAGACCCTGTAAGTTTAGGATCACTCTCGATTTCATTTCGGCAACAGCTTTGTTGGTGAAGGTAATTGCCAGAATATTTTTATATGCATCCGGATTATTGTTTTGAAGCAATAGCAGTAAATATTCTTTTACAAGAGTATAGGTTTTACCAGATCCTGCAGAGGCATTGTAAACAGTAAATTTATTGGTTGAAGTCAATGAAAGATTGAAATTTAATAAGTAAAAATTTTACAGGCACAAGATAAATAATAAAAGCAGGCATCTAAAAGGTATTCTTTAAGGTTATTATAACATTATAATATTTTAAATGAATCGCTTTATACTTAAATTTGAAACAATGATTAAATTATAACTAAAAATATAGAATTATGGCATTTGAATTACCACCTTTAAAATATTCCTTTGATGCATTGGAGCCGCATATAGATGCAAAAACAATGGAAATTCACCACGATAAGCATCACGCAGGTTATACACAAAAATTGAACGCTGCAATTGAAGGAACAGATAATGAAGGAAAAACTATAGAAAACATTCTTCAAAACCTGGATAAATCAAATTCTGCTGTTAGAAATAATGGGGGAGGTTATTACAACCACAATCTTTTTTGGGAGATCATGTCACCAGATGGTGGTGGTAAACCTGAGGGAGAACTGGCGCAGGCAATAGATGCTGCTTTTGAATCTTTTGATGGTTTTAAAGATGAATTATCTAAAGCTGCTACAACCCAGTTTGGATCTGGTTGGGCATGGTTATGTGTGCAAAAAGGCGGTAAAGTAGAAATATGTTCTACTCCAAATCAAGATAACCCACTTATGCCTGGTGTAGGATGTGGGGGAACCCCAATCTTAGGTTTAGATGTATGGGAGCATGCATACTACCTTAAATATCAAAATAAACGACCTGATTATATTGAGGCATTTTTTAATGTTATCAACTGGAAAGAAGTTTCTGCGCGTTACGCACAGGAAAAATAAAGAGGAATTTTATTAGAGTGAAAAGCTTGTTCGGGAAACCGGGCAGGCTTTTTTTATTTACTTACAAGACATAAAAAAAGGCGGACGAGAGTCCACCTTTTTTTGCCCCAAATCTACCATGAACTTAACCTACTTATGCTATGGC
>CAXAZV010000263.1:0-4115 GCA_963973375.1 uncultured Antarcticibacterium sp. | reverse complement strand
CTGGCAGCCCCGGGCGATCGGGGATTTGATTAATTCAGAAGATTTGCCGGCTTCGACATTTAAGATGGAAGTTATGTAAAGTGATTAATCCAAATCAAACAAATAATCTGGGATGAAGAATTTATCTACAAAACGCTTATTTTATCTCAGTATATTTATTGCTGGATATTTTGGTTTTTTATATCTTAATTATCACATATTTAAGCTTCATTATATAATAATTGGTTTTATAATGGAAATGATAACTATTCCATTAGGGCTTGCTCAGGTGGTTTTGCTTGTTATTGCTTTTCAATATTGGAGAAGGGAGAAATTTTCAATAAAAAGATATTCCTTTTGGGCCTTTTTAATCTTATTTCTTAATAGTTTTTGGACAATTGGATCATTCTTGATATCAAGGACTTAATATTCTCTTTCTAAAATTAACTAATAGTATGAAATTTTTATCCCTCTTCTTTTTAATATTACTACTGGGTTGTACTGTTGATGATCAAAATGATAATGAATTAGAACATGCAGCGGCTACTTTATATTACCAGCCAGACTGTGCAACTATCAATGGCTATATTAATCTAAAACTTTCTGATGAAAAATATGTTTTTCAACATGAAATAGAAGAAGAATTTCGCGCAATGGGTGTAGAAATCAAGGTTGCTTTTAGAAAACATAGCAAATCAGACATTCTAACTAACGAATGTATAACTGCACCAATAATAACTATAGCTTCATTAGAAAAACAATAATTTCACAAGTATGTTATAAAATAATATTTATATATGTTATACATAATACAAAATTGTTATCTTTAAGCCAAAATTTAGCATATGAATATTCGGTTGATTTTACTTTTGTTCTTCCTGTGTGGGCAACTAACTGCGCAAACTGAGAAAAAACTTGACTTTAAATGGGATACTATTGCCACGCTTAATGATGATTTAGGCGTAAATGGAGCCTTTTCTGGTATTCATAATGATGCATTTATAGTGGCTGGAGGAGCAAATTTTCCAAATGATCCAGTTTGGGAAGGAGGAGAAAAAGTTTGGTATAATACTATTGAAGTTTTACAAAAATCGAATGATAGCTATAACTGGATTTCAGTAGATGCAAAATTACCCCGAAAACTGGCTTATGGAGCTTCAGTATCTACTCCCGATGGCTTGTTATGCATTGGAGGAAATAATTCAGATGGTACATTTTCTGAAGTTTTTCTGCTAAAATGGAACCCGAGAGAGAAGAAAATCGAAATTGAAAAGCAGCCTGATCTACCTGTACCTCTGGCTAATATGCAGGCTACAAATATAGGTGATGAGGTTTTTGTTGTTGGAGGAAAGGAAGAAAATGGGAGTAAAGCAAGTAATAATTTTTTCTCTTTTAAAAATAATGAATGGCAACGTTTAGAAGATTTACCAGGCCCAGGTAGAATTCAACCCGTAGTGGTTAGCCAGAATAACGGAAAGGCGAATTGTGTTTATGTTTTTAGTGGAACTCATTTCAATCCCGATGCAAATGATCCGAAT
This sequence comes from uncultured Antarcticibacterium sp., assembly GCA_963973375.1. Lineage (GTDB taxonomy): Bacteria > Bacteroidota > Bacteroidia > Flavobacteriales > Flavobacteriaceae > Gillisia. The sequence continues at coordinate 2,598 of CAXAZV010000263.1, read as the reverse complement.
CAATTTTTGACTGATGTGTATGAATATAATCCGCTTCAAAAGAAATGGAGACAAAAAGCAGATATTCCTACCAATACTACCCCCGGGCTTTCGGGAGGATATATTGGAGCTGCGCCTGCGGTGAAACTTGGGGATGCTCATATTATTATTTTTGGGGGAGCTGGTGGAGAAAATCAACTTTGGAATCAGCGTTTAGAACTTCAGAATGAGTTGGTATCTGTAAGTGAATCTAATTATTCGGAAGCAGAAGCTCGTCACAAATCTGATTCGCTTAAAAAATTAATAGCTAATAATTTTCAGAATACATCTTTCTCTTCCACCATTTGGGCATATCATGCCATTACAGATACCTGGAGTCAAAGAGGGGAGATTCCCGGAAAATCTCCTGTAGTAACCGATGCCGAATTTTGGAATGATGAGATTTTTATTGCTGGAGGAGAGATAAGTCCTGGTGTACGTACCCCGGCCGTTCACAAAATTAGCGTAGAGCCCCACAGGGCAGATTTTGGCTTGATTAATTATATTACTTTATTTGTTTATTTAGCATTAATTGTTGGGCTTGGTTGGTATTTTTCCAGACGAAACAATAGTACAGATGATTATTTTCTGGCTGGGGGGCGTATACCCTGGTGGGCTGCTGGGTTGAGTATTTATGCAACGATGCTTAGTGCAATAACCTATCTTTCACAACCGGCTTTGGCCTATTCTTATGACTGGCAGGCCTATTTAGGTTACTTTACTATTTTGCTTACGGTGCCTATCGTCATTACCTTTTATCTTCCATTCTTTAGAAATTTAAATATTACTACTGCTTACGAATATCTTGAAAAGCGATTTAATATTGCGGTGAGAATATTTGGTAGTGCTTCTTTCGTATTGTTTCAGGTGGCGAGAATGGGGATTGTTGTTTATCTGCCAGCCCTTGCACTGTCTACAGTAGTAGGTTTGGACATCTATACGGCAATAATTATCATGGGTGTTCTTGCTATACTTTACACGGTATTGGGAGGTATTGAAGCTGTAATTTGGACAGATGTTATTCAGGTAATTGTACTTATTGGGGGTCTTATCCTTGGACTTATCTATATAGCCATAGATATTGGGGATGTAGGTTATATTTTTGAAACTGCTTATGAGGATAATAAAATGCAGTTATTCGATTTCCGATTTAGCTGGACTGAGGTCGTAACCTGGTCATTATTTTTAGGTTCTTTCGCATTAAATTTTGCACCTTATACTACAGATCAGGCAGTAGTACAACGTTATTTAACCACAGCCAATGAAAAGGAATCACGTAAAAGTATTTGGCTTAACGGAATAATTTCCATTCCTGCTGGATTGCTTATCTTTTTAATGGGGACTTTTTTATATGTCTTTTTTAAAGACAATCCTGATTTTATAGTTGTGGGAATGCAAAATGATGGTATTTTCCCATTGTTTATTGCAAATCACCTTCCTCCCGGTGTGGCCGGTCTTGTAATAGCGGGGATTTACTCTGCTTCAATGTCTAGTTTAGATAGCAGTATGCATAGTGTATCAACGGTGGTTACGGTTGATTACTATAAACGCTTTAGTAAAAATTACTCCGAACTTACTGCTATGAAAGTTGCAAAATGGGTAACAATAACGGTTGGGGTAATTGGTACAGCAGTTGCTTGTTTAATGGCAGCTTTTCCCATTGCTTCCCTCTTTTTCTTCTTCCAGGAAGTTGTTGGTTTATTTGGAAGTGCCCTTACCGGTATTTTTATTCTCGGGATTTTCTTAAAAAGAGCTAATTGGGCTGGTACATTAATCGGGGCTTTACTTAGTGTAATTGTGGTTGTTTTTCTAAAATATCAAACTCCTATAAATTTCTATATCTATCCCCTAATCGCAATTCCGGTTTGTGTGATTGGAGGTTATCTGGCAAGTTTGATGATAAAGGTTAAAAGAAATGATAACTCTAAAAACCTGGTTTATCATAAAGGTTTGAAAGATCATAAATTTGAACAATGAAAAGATTTCTAAGCTTATTTTTAATGCTGATTTTTGGAGTTCTAACCGCACAGAATGCTACAGAATTTACCTGGTATAAAGTGGACAAAATGAAGCATGGGGGAAGAATTGATGCCGAGACTTCAAATCCATTTCAACGTTTTCCCGACTCTATGAAAGACCTTGTGAGAAAACGCGTTTGGGATCTATCTGAAAATCCTGCAGGTGTTTATGTGGATTTTGAAACTAATACTGATGAGATTATTGTGAAATACGAGGTAAAAGGACCGGTAGAATTTCCGCATATGCCTGCAACGGGGGTAAGTGGAATAGATCTTTATAAACGTGATGAAGGGAATTGGGTTTGGGTAAAGGCCAATTATAATTTTTTTGCAGAAACTATTTCCTATAAATTTCGGCTAAAAGATACTATAGATTTGACTCAAAATAAGTTAAGATTATATCTCCCATTGTACAATACCGTATCTCATATGGAAATTGGTATTAAAACTAATTCTAATTACAAAGAATCTCCACGGGACCTTACAAAACCAATTGTAGTTTATGGTACTTCCATAACTCAGGGTGCTTGTGCAGGGAGACCGGGTACAGCCTGGACTTCAA
>CAXAZV010000262.1:0-4116 GCA_963973375.1 uncultured Antarcticibacterium sp. | reverse complement strand
CGAATGCAAACAGAAATATTTCCATTAACGCAACTTTTAGTAAAATAATAATTAAATAGGTTATTTTTGGTAAAAAGATACCAATGGCCAAAGATGAGTTTGCCGAGTTTATAAAAGAGTTAACTACCGGTTTTACACCGGTTATTGATGCCAAATACAGCAAAAAGGATTTTGTACATATAGACCTGTCGGGAAAGAATAAGGATCTTAATAAGATCCAGATCCCATCGGCACTTGAGTATAAAAAATATATAGATGAGTTTGTAGCTTCCCAAAAAGCAAAAGTGGCTTATGGGGGCTATAATGAAAAGCGTAATTTGTACCAACAAAGCGTAATCTTCAATAATGAAAACAAGTCTTCACCACGTGAAGTTCATATAGGCCTGGACCTTTGGTGTGAAGTTGGTACAGCGGTAATAGCACCTCTTGATGGTACTGTACATAGCTTTCAGGACAATGAGGGGTTTGGAAATTATGGGCCTACCTTGATCCTTGAGCATATTTACGCAGAAAAGACCTTTTATACCCTCTACGGGCATTTAAGCAGAAAGTGTCTTGAAACTTTCGCTTTCGGGCAAATCATTGAGGCAGGGGACAAGCTTGGAAAACTTGGGTCCTCCCGTGTTAACGGCGATTATGCCCCACACCTGCATTTCCAGATCATAAATGACCTGCAGGGATTTAATGGAGATTACCCCGGAGTTGTTGCAGCCAAGGACTTAGACGCCTATTTAAAAAATTGTCCAGATCCTAATTTACTTCTGAAGATTTGAAGATTTAAAGATTTGAAAATTTGATGATGAAATGATTATGTGATGTTATATGGTGCAGATTTGCAGGGTTTTTTTTTCTGCGTAAATCATCTGCGCCATTCAGCGAATTCAGCGGGAAACCATTTTTTATCTAAGAGACTTCCTTTTTATTTGCACTTTTAAGAAACCAGGCCACCACAGCTGAAGTTACCACGCCCATTACCAGCGCTCCAAAAGTAGCCTGAATGAGGTAAGATCTCAGGCTGAAATAAGCCTCTGCCTGCTCGCTCGTCATTCGTCCGTTTTCTACGCTGAAAGCAATGATATTCTCAAAATATTGGGGAGTGATAAAAGTATAGGTAATGTATTGGGCCAGTGGGGATAGTATGGTAATTATAACCGTCAATATAACCCCGGAGGTAAAACCTTCTTTCCAGGTCATTAAGCCTTGATAAAACTTTAATTTCTTTTCACGTAGGGCCAGAAAATACAGGGTCACCGCCACAATCCCGAAAAGATTGGTATACATTGGATGTTGAGACACGTATATGTCATGGAGTCCAAATAGTTTTTCAAACCACACCCATAACAGGCTTGAGATAATAAAAATGATTCCCCATTTAATTTCGGTGGTAAAGTTTTTCATGGTGCTTGCCGGTTAGGGAGCTAAAATTAGTGAAAAATATGAATGTATCGCTATTCTACCTTATAACTCAATTTTACAGAATACAATATCCAGAATCCATAAAAAAGTTCTCCGGCAGATTCCGCAGATAAAAAATGCAGATCAACGCAGAAGGGTGAGGGGTCAAAACCCTTCCGGCTAAGTGGCACTTAAATGTTCAATTTTCAATATACAGTATACCGCCAAAAAGCTTTCCCGCAGATTTCGCAGATTTCCGCAGATCTCCTCAAACCTTAAGTTCAGCCCTTCCACTTTCCGCTTTCCTCTCCACTTCACAAAACAAAAAAAATCCCGGCTATAACCCCGGGATCTGATTTCAAAAAAAAATTAACTCTTTTATTCCTTTGTCTCAATCAACACCCAGTCTCCTTTTTCAAGTAGTGGAATTGCCTGCTTATATTTCATGGATTTGTTTTCTCCACTCATAACATGCTTAAGGGTCACTTTATCATTCCGGCCTATTTTGGCATGTTCTCTCACAATTGTTTCGGTTACCTGCGGGCGCTGCTGGGTTCTTTGCCCTGCCGCGCGGCTTTGAGCTGCACGTTCTTCCATATTGGTAACTTCTTCCTTGGAGGTTTCAATGTTCTCTTTACGCCTTGGCTGTCGGGCTTCCCTGATGTTTTGGGTATTTCCCTCGGGGATCTCTCCTTTGAAAAGGAAGGAGATCACATCTTTGTTCACCTGGTCTATCATCACTTTGAATAGTTCAAAGGCTTCAAATTTATAGATAAGCAACGGGTCTTTTTGCTCGTGAACCGCCAACTGAACACTCTGCTTCAACTCATCCATCTTGCGCAAATGCGTTTTCCAGGATTCATCTATAATGGCAAGGGTAATGTTCTTTTCAAAATCTTTGGTAAGTTGCTTACCTTCGGTTTCATAAGCTTTTTCAAGGTTTGTTACTACCTGAAGGCTTTTTACACCATCTGTAAACGGAACCGCGATACGCTCAAAATTATTGGCTGGATCTTCGTAAACCTGCTTGATAATTGGGTAAGCAGATTTTGCTGTGCGTTCCATTTTGGCATGGTAATGCTCATAAGCCGACTTATAAATGATCCCCGCGATCTTTTGAGAATCCATCTTGGCAAACTCTTCTTCCGTAACAGGAGAACTCATGGAGAAATACCTGATCAATTCGAATTCAAAATTCTTGTAATCCTGAGCAAGTTTGTTGGTTTCGGTGATCACTTCCGCAGTATCAAATACCATGTTGGCGATGTCTACCTTCAACCTGTCTCCAAACAATGCATGGTAACGGCGCTTGTAAATTACTTCTCTCTGCGCATTCATTACATCATCATATTCCAGCAAACGCTTACGTACTCCAAAGTTGTTTTCCTCCACTTTTTTCTGAGCGCGCTCAATAGATTTTGAGATCATTGAGTGCTGGATCACTTCACCTTCTTCCAGACCCATACGGTCCATAAGCTTGGCAATTCTTTCAGATCCAAATAAGCGCATCAGGTTATCTTCCAGCGATACATAGAACTGCGAACTTCCGGGATCTCCCTGTCGTCCTGCACGACCACGTAACTGCCTGTCTACACGACGGGAATCGTGGCGCTCTGTACCTATAATGGCAAGACCACCGGCCTCCTTTACTTCCTTACTCAACTTAATATCCGTACCACGACCTGCCATGTTGGTAGCAATGGTCACTATACCCGAGTTACCCGCTTCGGCAACAATATCTGCCTCCTTCTTGTGAAGTTTGGCGTTAAGTACATTGTGAGGTACCTTCCGCAGGGTAAGCATTCGGCTTAATAATTCTGAAATTTCTACAGAAGTGGTACCAATAAGCACCGGCCTTCCCGCATTGGAAAGTTCGGTCACCTGCTCGATCACAGCATTGAACTTCTCACGTTTAGTTTTATATACAAGATCTTCCTTATCTGCACGGGAAATAGGGCGGTTGGTAGGAATTTCTACCACGTCCATTTTATAGATCTCCCAGAATTCTCCGGCTTCGGTAACGGCGGTACCTGTCATCCCAGAAAGTTTGCGGTACATACGGAAGTAATTCTGAAGGGTTACCGTAGCAAAGGTTTGCGTGGCATCCTCGATCTTCACATTTTCCTTGGCCTCAATCGCCTGGTGAAGTCCGTCGCTATATCTACGGCCTTCCATAATACGGCCGGTTTGCTCATCAACGATCTTTACCTTGTTCTCTATAACCACATATTCGGTATCTTTTTCAAAAAGCGTATATGCCTTTAAAAGCTGACGCATAGTATGAATACGCTCGCTTTTTACACTGTACTCGCGAAAAAGTTCCTCTTTCTTTTCAGCTTCTTCCTCTTTGGTAAGTCCCAGGTTTTCGATCTTGGCGATCTCCATTCCAATTTCTGGCATTACAAAGAAATTGGGATCATCTTTTCCTGAAAGATATTCTATCCCTTTATCTGTAAGATCTATCTGATTGTTTTTTTCTTCGATCACAAAATAAAGCTCCTCATCAACCATCGGCATTTCGCGGTTGTTATCGGCCATGTATTTGTTCTCGTTCTTTTGCAGCAGCTGGCGAATACCTTCTTCACTCAGGTATTTAATAAGCGCTTTGTTTTTTGGTAATCCGCGGTAAACCCTTAGTAGTTGTAATCCGCCTTCATCGGTATTTCCTGCGGCTATGAGTTTTTTAGCTTCAGCAAGAATCCTGGTGAGGTGCTGGCGCTG
>CAXAZV010000261.1:0-4135 GCA_963973375.1 uncultured Antarcticibacterium sp. | reverse complement strand
GCAGTCAACGGAGCGTGCATGATCCCGGCCATAAGCCCGGCCATTCCAACCATTGTAAAGTTGCTTACAGAAAGTGGCTCCTTAAAGATCCCAAGGTTGTTGATGATCAATGCAAAACAATGGCCCATGGCACTGCCCATAAAAAGAACCGGTGCAAATATTCCGCCCACTCCTCCGGCTCCCATAGTTAAAGAGGTAGCTATGATCTTAAATACTACCAGACCCGCAAGCAGACCTATTACAACCCAAATGTTCTCCATATAGTCTTCGAAAACATTTTTGCCCAGGGCATTAATATAATTTTCCTGCAATAAATTATTGATCACATCATAACCTTCACCATATAAAGGAGGAATTAAAAAGATGAGTACCCCAAGTGAAAAACCTCCAATTAGCAGCCGGTTTAGCGAGGAAGTGATCTTGCTGAAAAATTTATTTATTCTGAAATAGATCTTTGTGAAATAAATAGAAAGTAATGAGGCGAAAACCCCGAGTAAAATATAGAAGGGTACCTGGCCTATCTCAAATTGATCTGTAAGCTGTGAATGCAGGATAATATCAGATCCTGAGAAAAAATAAGTGGTAAGTATAGCCGAAACCGACGCCAGCAATAAGGGGATCATAGAAATCAAGGTGAGATCCAGGCTAAAAATTTCAATAGCAAAAATTATTGCGGCAATTGGTGCCTTAAACAGCGCCGACATTGCACCCGCTGCAGCACAACCAATTAAAAGGGTTCTGGAAGCCTGGTTCATTTTAAAGAACCTGGAAATATTAGAACTTATGGAGGCACCGGTTACAACGGTAGGGGCTTCCAGTCCAACAGATCCTCCAAATCCAACAGTAAGCGGGGCGGTTAATAATGAGGCATACATCTGGAATCTTTGCATAATTCCCTTACGCCGGGAAATAGCATGCAGGGTAGTGGGAATACCATTTCCTATTTCACGGCGCAGGCCAAATTTTACTATAAGTACGGTAAGCGCAAGTCCTATAATAGGGAATATGAAATAGAAGGCCGTATGGTAATTAATAATTAATTCCCCTTCCAGTAACTGCTGGATATAATGCGTAAGGTTTTTAATAGTTACTGCCACAAGTCCCGCAATAAACCCAATAAGTGCACTTAACAGCATCAGGAATTGATGATTGGTAAGGTGCTGGGTTTTCCATACGGCAAATTTATCTGCCAGTTCTTTGGTTCTTATGCTCACACAATAATTTATTAATAGGTGAATATAAAAAATCCTGCGTGAAGCAGGATTTTTAAAATATTATAATTTCACCTGAAGATGGAGTTCTTTTAATTGCTCCTCATCAAGTTTTGCCGGGGCATCTATCATAACATCCCTTCCGTTATTATTCTTGGGGAAAGCGATGAAATCTCTAATAGTCTCCTGGCCTCCAAGTATAGATACAAGCCTGTCAAATCCAAATGCGATTCCGCCGTGAGGAGGAGCACCATATTCAAAAGCATTCATTAGAAAACCAAACTGTTCCCGGGCCTGTTCTGGTGTAAAACCTAAATAATCAAACATTTTGGCCTGTGTTGCTTTGTCATGAATTCTTATGGAGCCACCTCCAATTTCGTTTCCGTTTAGAACCAGATCATAGGCATTTGCGCGTACAGCACCTGGATCTGTTTCCAAAAGTGCGATATCTTCGGGCTTTGGGGATGTAAAAGGGTGATGCATTGCATGGTATCGAGATGTTTCTTCATCCCATTCCAGTAGCGGGAAGTCAACCACCCACAGTGGAGCAAAAACATTTGGATCTCTTAAGCCCAATTGGGTAGCGAGGTGCATGCGAAGTGCGCTAAGCTGGGTGCGGGTTGCATTTGCATCGCCACCCATAACAAGAATTAAGTCACCGGGATTAGCACCGGTAGCCTTTGCCCATTCCTGAAGATCTTCGGTCGAATAAAATTTGTCAACCGATGATTTTAAGGAACCATCCTCATTATATCTTGCCCAAACCAATCCGGTGGCTCCCACCTGAGGCCTCTTTACCCATTCAATAAGGGCGTCAATTTCCTTTCTTGTATATGCTGCTGCGCCAGGAACGGCAATTCCTACGATTAATTCCTGTTGATCAAAAACATTGAAGCCTTTGTTCTTCGCCAGCTCATTAAGTTCAGCAAATTCCATCCCGAAACGAATATCGGGCTTGTCATTCCCGTATTTTCTCATAGCTTCAGCATAGGTCATTCTTGGGAAGTTTACAGGTTCTACCCCTTTTATCTCCTTTAAAAGATGCGTGGTAAGACCTTCAAAAATATTCAGAATATCTTCCTGTTCCACAAAGGCCATTTCACAATCTATCTGGGTGAATTCCGGTTGGCGGTCTGCCCGCAGGTCTTCATCACGAAAACATTTCACTATTTGGAAATATTTATCCATACCGCCTACCATTAATAACTGCTTAAAGGTTTGTGGCGATTGTGGTAAGGCATAAAACTGTCCCTCGTTCATGCGGCTTGGAACCACAAAGTCACGTGCGCCTTCCGGGGTAGATTTTATAAGGTAGGGAGTTTCAACTTCGATGAATCCCTGGTTGGAAAGATAATTTCTCACCTGCATTCCAACTTTATGACGAAACATAAGGTTTTCTTTTACAGGATTTCGGCGAATATCAAGGTAACGGTATTTCATTCTAAGCTCTTCGCCACCATCGGTTTCATTTTCAATGGTAAAAGGTGGGGTGAGCGATGCATTAAGTAGTTTGAAATCTGAAACCAGGATTTCAATATCTCCTGTAGGCATTTGGGGGTTCTTGGATTCTCGTTCAATCACCGTCCCTTTTACCTGGATAACAAATTCCCGACCTAAATTGGCCGTTTCTTTCATCATTTTTTCTGAAGTTCTCTCTTCATCAAAGATCAATTGGGTAACCCCATACCTGTCCCGAAGGTCAACCCATATCATAAATCCTTTATTTCTTATTTTCTGCACCCATCCGGCCAGGGTTACTTCCTCTCCAATACTGGCAATTCTTAATTCACCACAGGTATGACTTCTATACATAATATGCTCTTGAAAAATTGAAACGCAAAAGTAAGAAGTAATCATGGGTTCTAAAGGAATAAAGCCTTCAAAAGTTTCCCTTAAATCGGTAAAATTTTTGAAAAATGAATTTCCAAGCTGGAGCCAATGTTAATTTAATGTTACCAAATCCTTGCTTAATTGTAAAGTAATCTCTAAATTTATAGCACTTTGAAATATTCCGGGCCTATGAACCTAATAAAAAATTGTTTAGTAGCAGGTGCTTTTTTAATAGCATCGGGAATGGGAGCACAGGAAATAGAACCGAAATTTGAAACAGAGGAAGAATTAATAAAAGGAACATATTATTATGAGGATGGAAGTGTTAGACAGGAAGGTACGTACAAGGGAGGAAAACTCCACGGCGAGTGGGTTTCTTATGACCAAAACGGTAAGAAGAATGCCCTTGCCCGGTACGAGAAAGGGGTCAAAATGGGCAAATGGTTTTTTTGGTTTTCTAATGTTTTAACCGAAGTAGAATACAACAACAATGTTATTGTGAAAATAATAGAATATAAAGAGTAGGGCAATCTTGATAATAAGAATTGAAAAGTCCTGCACAATAAAAAACCCGAAGTGAAAACTTCGGGTTTGTTTTTTTAAAGCCCTATTGGATTAAAAAATGAATTAAGCCTGTTCAAATTGGGATAAGTGATAAATCACTTATCCCATACTCTCCTAACTTTTTAATGCTTTAAGCCGTTTTCTTGCTATTCTTTTATTGCGAATATTAACCTTGGTTCTGTTCACCAGGTAAAACATTACCGGTACAACCACCAGGGTTAAGAAAGTTGCAAAGACTAACCCAAAAATAACAGTCCAGGCCAATGGACCCCAGAATTTCACATTATCTCCACCTACATATATCTTGGGATCATAATCTATGAACAGGCTGAAGAAATCTATATTAAGCCCTACCGCAAGGGGGATTAATCCCAGAACAGTAGTAATTGCTGTTAATAATACCGGTCTTAATCTTGATTTTCCTCCGGCAACAATAACGTCAAAATATTCTTCCCGTGTAAGAAGGTCCTCCGGCTCATAACCCAGGGAATCTTTCTGGCGATCTATCAATAACTGGGTATAATCTATAA
>CAXAZV010000260.1:0-4141 GCA_963973375.1 uncultured Antarcticibacterium sp. | reverse complement strand
GAAAGAACAGGAACAAACATCCCAATACCTTTCTCAGAGATTTGCATCTCTCCAGGTACAATTAGTGACCAATACACGAAAACTCCCAGCAAAAAAAAGTTTAATAATATATTGATGCGCCCCAGAACAAACTGAAGCTTTCTGTTTTTAAATAAAAATATGGTGATAAGCGAAATCAATGCCGATCCCAGGAACATACCAAGGGCTATTAAGACCTCATCAACGTACACCGGTTCCCCGGTTTCATTGCTCCACAAAGAAACAAAAAATATTAAAACTCCGCTTAAAAGTGCGGCAATAAATAAATAGATTGTTTGAATACGTTGCAGCATAATAATGGCACATTTACCCGCAAAAATAAGTGTTTCTTTTTAAAATGTGTGCTCAAAGATTTAAAATAAAGTTGTATTATTGCAGTAAGAATCGTAACCAATTCAATATTAGGTTACTTAGTACTCCAAATTTTTTCGATTCTTCCTCGAGAAGTATACAACAAAACAATCAACAATTTTATTCTTATAAATTATTCATGTTTGAGATTTCAGAATTAAAAGCGAAGAAGCTTCCTGAGCTTCAGGACATTGCTAAATCCTTAAATGTCCCCAAGTACCGCACGCAGAAAAAAGGCGACCTGGTCTATCAGATCTTAGATCATCAGGCAGCTAATCCCGAGAAAGTGAAAGAGGTTCTTAAGGAAGAAACTACTACAAAACCTGTAGCCAATGCTTCTCCCGAAAAACCGGATTCCGCAAAAATTGGAGGAGATAGAAAGAATGACAGGACCCAAACATCACCCCGTCCTGCTCAGGCCAAAGCCCCTTCAGCACAAAAACAGGAGCAACCTCAAAAAAATAACGACAACCGCTCCAAAGAAAACCCCGCTTCTCAACAATCCAGACCTTCCAACAAACCTCCACATCCAAGAAAGGATGAGCAGGGAAATTCCCCTAAAAAGGAAGAGACTTCAGGTTCTGCTTCAAGAGATAACGGAAATTCATCCAAAGGAGATTCTGGAAATTCTTCAAGAGATACCGGAAACTCCAACCGTGACAACAGGGACAGTGGGAACTCGAATAGAGAAAACAGAGATACCGGTAATTCCAACCGGGACACAAGAGACAGCGGTAACTCAAACAAAGATTCAAGAGATAACCAGAAAAATCCACGGGAAGCCCGTAAGGAGCCACGCTCTAACAAACCGGATCCTAATAATGCTGGAAAAAATAACGGGAATCGCGATAACCGAAACCGTTACAGAGAACCGGACTATGAATTTGATGCTATTATAGAAAGTGAAGGAGTTTTGGATATCATGCAGGATAACTATGGTTTCCTGAGATCTTCAGATTATAACTACCTTTCTTCTCCAGATGATATTTATGTATCACAGTCGCAAATTCGTTTATTCGGTCTAAAAACCGGAGATACTGTTCTTGGACAAATACGTCCGCCTAAAGAAGGAGAGAAATATTTCCCACTTATAAAAATAGTAAAGATCAACGGCTTGGACCCACAGGTGGTAAGGGACCGTATTTCTTTTGAACACCTTACTCCCCTTTTCCCGAAAGAGAAATTCAACATTGCCGAAAGACAAGCTACTATTTCTACAAGGATCATGGATCTTTTCTCACCTATTGGAAAAGGACAGAGAGGGATGATAGTTTCCCAGCCAAAAACGGGAAAAACCATGTTGCTTAAGGATATTGCAAATGCAATTGCCGCAAACCATCCTGAAGTGTACCAGATCATTCTTTTAATAGATGAAAGGCCAGAAGAGGTTACAGATATGCAACGCCATGTAAAAGGAGAAGTTGTTGCTTCTACTTTTGACCGCGAAGCACACGAGCACGTAAAAGTGGCTAACATTGTTCTTGAAAAAGCAAAGAGAATGGTGGAATGCGGTCACGATGTTGTGATCCTTCTTGATTCTATTACCCGACTTGCCCGTGCTTACAACACTGTTCAACCTGCCAGTGGTAAGGTATTGAGCGGGGGTGTAGATGCCAACGCATTACACAAACCAAAACGTTTCTTTGGGGCTGCCAGAAATATCGAAAACGGAGGATCCCTTTCCATAATCGCTACGGCACTTACAGATACCGGCTCTAAAATGGATGAAGTGATCTTTGAAGAATTCAAGGGTACAGGAAACATGGAACTGCAACTGGACAGAAAAATCGCCAACCGCAGAATTTTCCCTGCAATTGACCTTACCTCATCAAGCACACGTCGTGACGACTTGTTATTGGATGAAAATACCTTACAACGTATGTGGGTTATGAGAAAATATCTTGCAGATATGAACCCGGTTGAAGCAATGGAATTCATCAACGAGAGATTCAAACAAACTAAAAACAACGAAGAGTTCCTTATTTCTATGAATGGATAGGTAATCTTCAACAAGTATATAAAAACCGGCTTTCTCTTGATAGCCGGTTTTTATATATATTTAATTTTTAATCATCCCCCTTGATCTCATGAAATTTTTCCTTTTCCTGCTTTTAAATTTTTTGTTTCTCTCCTGCGCCTCAAATCAATCTTCGGTTACAGAATGGACAAATAAAAGGCCGAAAATCTACCTGGATGAAAACGGAGAAAAAATATCATCCAACACTTTTCAGGAAAGATGGAGAAATAATAAAAACGGACTTGTGAGGTGGGATTATGGCAGCCAAGATAGTGGTAGAGTCGCCAAGCTGCAAAAACCTCTTTATTCCAGGCACTTTGTAACTTATCCCCTGTTTGCACACAAAATTGAAGAAATTACGGGAAGAACATTTCCCCCAACTACTATTTTCCTTCTCGAATTCACTTTCCTTAATGACCTTTGCAGCGATTATTCCACTAATGAATGGAACAAAACACAGATCAAATTCAGAAAGAATTTTTTAACGCCACAAAAGGAGGAACTAGAGAAGCGAAATGAAAACTTAGTGATCCTTAATTTTTTTGAAGACGGAATATCTTTATTGAATTCACCAGATTCCCCGGAAGAATACTTCTATATAGACAAGGACAATTTCCTTAGAAATAACTTTTTTAAAACCCAGACTTTATGTGGTTCTATGGCATTAATTAAGCCCAATGGACAGGCATTGGTTAGGAACGGGGAGTATTCTACCGGAGAATTTGAACAGCATTTAAAACCCGAAAACTGGGACCTGTTCTTTTCTCCGGAAGAATAATTATTCCTTTATAAGCTCCATTTTCTCTGCAAAATAATCGCAGAAATCTTTCATGGTTGCTGTCATTTTCTCATCTTGTGTAGCGCGGTTAAAGGTATCGCTCATCGCCACCAGGGTTTGATGAAAGAATTTTTTCATCTCATCTACCGGCATATCCTTTGTCCAAAGGTCTATGCGCAGGGTTTCATTGGCTTTGCTGTCCCACATTGAAAGCAACATTGCCTTTGCTTCCTCGCGGTACACGTCTCCATCTTCTGCACTCCAGAAAAGTGCTTCAGGAACGCGGTTCTCATCCAGCAACACTTCTATATTGATCTCAGATTTTCTAAATTCTGCCATTATTTTCTTGGTTTATAATTTGCCTTATTAAATATTGTTTCTGCATCTGTAACAAGCAATTCCTGTATGCTCACCTTTTCCCGGCTCATGTATTGCCTTATTATTTCCCAGCCTATATATTGCCCCAGCATTGCGGGAGATTCATTGTCAAGCTCAAGATAGAACTTCGAAAAAGGGGCTGGATAAAGGAATCGCGAATATAATTCGGTATCTGAATTGAACAAAACCTGGCGTTCTACAAAATACTTCCAAATTTGTTCCTCATTTTCCTGTGCCCACGCAAGCTCTTCACCGATATATCCAATTTTCTCTGCATCGGGGGTTTGCGGCAACAAGATATCCTTTAAATATAATATTTTTCCATAATACAGCATATGGGCCAAAAACGTCTTTGACTCTGGTTGCGGAATATATTTTTTAGCATATTCGGCCGCAACATCAGGCAGGATCTGGTTTCGTTCAAAATTTTTCTTTAAAAAAGTTTGTAACCCAAGGTAAAAATCGTGGTTTTTACCCAGGTAGGTATCCAGCGATATAAATAAATAATCATCTGCCAACAACACCTTGTTCTTATAATCTACTTCAGAAGTAATGGTAATTACGGTAGGAGCTTCAAA
>CAXAZV010000259.1:0-4190 GCA_963973375.1 uncultured Antarcticibacterium sp. | reverse complement strand
CCGGATTTTTATAAAAATTGGAATCATAAAATGATTGTACTATTTTCTTTTTGCCGCTTAATCCCATTGTGATATTATTTTAATTTATCTATAATTTCCGGAAGTTTGCGCACCGCCGCGTATTCTTTCAATTTTAAACGGGCCTCCATAGCAGGATTTCCGGTATAAATAGTATTTTCCTTTGTAGATTTTGTTATTCCGGCCTTGCCCATTAGGACTCCGCCTTTTTTTACTATTATTCCGCTACGCATTCCCACCTGGCCCCATACTGTTACATTATCTTCAATAACCACACAACCTGCAATCCCAACCTGAGATGCAATTAAACAATTCTTTCCAATTATGGTGTCGTGGCCAACCTGTATTAAATTATCAAGCTTGGTCCCTTCCCCAATAAAAGTATCACCGGACACTCCTTTGTCAATTGTACAGCAAGCCCCTATTTCTACATTGTTGTCTATTACAACTCTCCCACCAGATTTCAATTTATCAAATCCTGAAGGGCGGGTCTTATAATAAAAGGCGTCTGCTCCCAATACGGTGCCTGCATGAATAATCACATTATTGCCAATTATCGCGTTATCATAAATACTCACATTGGAATGTATAAGGCAATTGTCACCTATATGTACATTATTTCCAATAAATACATTGGGTTGCACGATAGTGTTTTTTCCAATTTTGGATGTTTCTGAAATTGGCCCTGAAACTGTTTGGAACGGCCTGAAATACTCTGTAAGCTTGTTGAAATCTGTAAATGGATCTTCTGAAATAAGTAATGCCTTGCCGGCGGGACAGGGCACTTCCTTATTAATAAGAATAATAGTAGCGGCAGAATTAAGCGCCTTATCATAATACTTGGGGTGATCTACAAATACAATATCCCCGCTGGTAACCACATGAATCTCATTCATTCCCTCTACCGGAAAATCCGGATCCCCAATATATTTAGCAGATATAATTGTGGCTATCTGTTTTAAAGTATGTACCTGCGGAAATTTCATAGATCTGCGTTAATATGGTAAAGATGAGAAAAAAGAAATAAGGTTTAGTTTGTAACCTTATCTCTTTTTTCTATTGGATTATTCCTTAATTCGTTCTTTATAGGTTCCCTTCTCTGTTTCAATCCTAATTTTATCACCCTCGTTTATAAACAAAGGCACATTTACTACAGCACCGGTTTCAAGGGTTGCAGGTTTTGTAGCATTGGTCGCTGTATTACCTTTTACACCCGGTTCGGTATGAGAAACTTCGAGTACTACACTTGCCGGCATTTCTACTGAAAGTGGCATGTTATCTTCAGTATTTATAAGAATAGTTACCACTTCCCCTTCTTTCATAAGCTGAGGCATATCCAGGGCACTTTCGGTAAGTCTTATCTGGGTATAATCTTCAGTATTCATAAAATGATAAAATTCCCCATCATTATAAAGGAACTGGAATTTATGAGTTTCTACCCTTACATCTTCTATTTTATGTCCTGCAGAAAAAGTGTTATCCAAAACTTTTCCTGAAGTTACACTCTTCATTTTAGTTCTTACAAAAGCAGGACCTTTCCCCGGCTTTACGTGTAGAAATTCAATTATCTTGTAAATATCGTGGTTGTAACGAATGCATAAACCATTTCTAATATCGCTTGTACTTGCCATTGTTGTTGTTTTAATTTGAACTAAAATATCCTTTCATAATTCCGCGCTGTGAATTCTTAATAAATTCAAGTATTTCGTCACGCTCTGCAGTCGCCTGCATTTCGGCTTCAATAATAGCAACAGCCTGGGAATTATTATAATTTTTCTGGTATAAGATCCTGTAAATATCCTGTATCTCCCTGATCTTTTCTGTACTGAAACCTCTTCTCCTTAACCCTATAGAATTGATTCCTACGTAAGATAATGGTTCTCTTCCAGCTTTTACAAATGGCGGAACATCTTTTCTCACCATAGATCCTCCCGTTACAAAGGCGTGGTTTCCAATACTGCAAAACTGCTGTACTGCAGCCATTCCTGCCAATACCACGTAATCTCCAACATTTATATGTCCTGCAAGAGTACTGTTGTTTGAAAAAATACAATTATCACCTACAATACAGTCATGGGCAATATGACAATACGCCATGATCCAGCAATTTTTTCCAATTACCGTTTTCATCCTGTCTGTGGTACCACGGTTTATTGTTACACACTCCCTTATTGTAGTATTATCTCCAATTTCAGTAGTGGTTTCTTCATCATTGAACTTTTTGTCCTGGGGTACTGCAGAGATCACTGCTCCCGGGAAAATGCTACAGTTTTTGCCAATGCGCGCACCTTCCATAATGGTTACATTTGAACCTATCCATGATCCTTCACCTATAACCACATTATTATGTATGGTAGTAAAAGGTTCAATTACCACATTCTTGGCGATCTTGGCCCCGGGGTGTACATATGCTAAAGGTTGATTCATCCTAATTTA
The DNA here is from genome assembly GCA_963973375.1 of uncultured Antarcticibacterium sp. GTDB lineage: Bacteria > Bacteroidota > Bacteroidia > Flavobacteriales > Flavobacteriaceae > Gillisia. Next base: position 1,736 of record CAXAZV010000259.1, on the reverse strand, counting down.
TTTATTTTTTACAATTTGGGCCATTAGTATGGCCTCTGTTGCCAATTTACCATTAACATAAGCATAACCCTGCATTTGGCAAATTCCCCTGCGTATTGGTGCAAGTAATTCCAGTTTAAATATCAAGGTATCTCCCGGAACAACCTGTTGTTTAAATTTCACATTGTCTATTTTCATGAAATAGGTAAGATAATTCTCCGGGTCTGGAACAGAACGCAATGCGAGGATACCACCGGTTTGAGCCATAGCTTCTACCTGAAGTACACCGGGCATTACAGGTTTACCGGGAAAATGGCCTACAAAGAAAGGTTCATTCATTGTAACATTCTTCATACCTATAACGCATGTATCTGTACAGCTAAAGATCTTATCTACCAAAAGGAATGGTGGCCTGTGTGGCAAAATATTCATGATTGCATTTACATCTAACAAAGGCTCCTTATCAAAATCGATTTTTGGCATATTGTTACGCCTTTCTGTCTTGATAATCTTTGATAGTTTCTTAGCAAACTGGGTATTTACTAGATGGCCGGGTTTATTAGCGATCACCTTTCCTTTTATTCTGGTTCCCACAAGTGCAAGATCTCCCATTACATCAAGAAGCTTATGTCTTGCCGCCTCATTGGGATGGTGTAATGTAAGATTATCCAGAATCCCATTGGGTTTTACTGAAATATTATCTTTTTTGAAAGCTACCCTTAGTTTATCCATGGTTTCCGGGCTCAACTCCTTATCTACATAAACTATAGCGTTATTTAGATCTCCTCCTTTGATAAGGCCATGTTCCAGCAGCATTTCAATCTCATGAAGGAAACTAAAAGTACGCGCATTTGCAATTTCAGTTTTAAACTCTGAAAGATTTTGAATAGACGCGTTTTGTGTTCCAAGTATTTTTGTGCCAAAATCTACCATAGTAGTCACCTGGTAGTTATCTGCAGGCATCACCAGGATCTCGCTTCCGGTTTTTTCGTCTTTATAGGAGATTACTTCGGTTATCACAAATTCATCTCTGTCTGCATCCTGCATTTCAATTCCTGCCTCTTCCAGGGCTTCCACAAAAAACCTCGAAGAACCATCCATAATTGGTGGTTCAGAGGAATCCAGTTCCATAATAACATTATCAACTTCAAGTCCTACACAGGCTGCCAGCACATGCTCACAGGTTTGGATACTTACCCCGTTTTTTTCAAGATTTGTTCCACGCTGCGTATTTACAACGTAATTGGCATCAGCCTCGATAATTGGCTGATCCTCCAGGTCTATTCTTTTAAAAATGTACCCTGTATGTACAGGTGCGGGTTTAAAGGTGAGGGTCACTTCCTTACCCGTATGAAGTCCTACCCCTTTTAAGGAGACTTCTTTTTTAATGGTTTGCTGTTTGGAAAAAGTTTCAGCCATTATTTTGTTTTTTTTCTAATTGATTTAACCTGTCAACGATCTTTGGTAAATTTTTGAAATGAACATAGGATTTATTGAATTCTCCATAACCAAATGATGGGGAACCTTGAATGGCTTCATCATTTTCAATATTCTTTCCTATTCCAGATTGGGCTTGTACCCTTACCCTATCCCCTATTTTAATATGACCGGCAATTCCTACCTGGCCACCTATCAAACAATTCTTTCCAATCTTGGTAGAACCCGCAATTCCTGTTTGTGCTGCTATTGCAGTATTTTCTCCAATCTCAACGTTATGCGCGATCTGGATCTGGTTGTCTAACTTAACCCCTTGTCTA
>CAXAZV010000258.1:0-4214 GCA_963973375.1 uncultured Antarcticibacterium sp. | reverse complement strand
CCTCCCAAAGGTTTTGATGTACAGGATCCTGGATATGTTGCCCCATCTGAAGATGGGAATTATGTAGAAGTAAAGGTTGCAAAGGATAGCGAAAGACTGCAATTGCTGGAGCCTTTTAAAGAATGGGATGGGCAAAACCTAATGGGTGCAAAATTGCTTATAAAAGCATTTGGAAAATGTACAACAGATCATATTTCTATGGCTGGACCCTGGTTAAGATTTAGAGGTCATCTGGATAATATTTCCAATAATATGCTTATTGGGGCTATTAATGCCTTTAATATGAAAACCAATTATGTAAAAAACCAGATCACCGGCGAATATGACGGTGTTCCCGTTGTACAAAGAGCATATAAAGCAGCTGGTATTCCAACTGTTGTGGTTGGAGATCACAATTATGGCGAAGGTTCTTCGAGAGAACATGCAGCCATGGAACCACGCTTTCTGGGTGTTAAGGTAGTTCTTGTGAAATCTTTTGCAAGGATACACGAAACCAACCTTAAAAAGCAGGGAATGCTGGGTATTACCTTCCAGAATGAGGCAGATTATGACCTAATTCAGGAAGATGATACTTTTAACTTCATAGACCTTGAGAATTTTGCACCGGACAGGCCTTTGACTATTGAAGTGATTCATGCAGATGGCAGTAAAGATACAGTGATGGCAAACCACACGTATAATCTGCCACAAATTGAATGGTATAAAAATGGATCTGCTTTGAACCTTATTAAGAAACAAAGCGCCGCTTAATATCTAATTTTAATTTTTATTAAACCGCGAACTTTTTCAGAGTTCGCGGTTTTTTTATTTAAAAAATACAGGTAAAAAAAAGCCTCGGGAAAGCAGGTTCCCAAGGCTTAAACCAGGTCAAACTAGTACCCCTAATAATTATCACTGATTATACCCTATATTTTGCGAACAGGTTGTATAACAATACCTATAAAAGCAAAACATTAATAAAATAAAACTCAAATGTATAATCCCGGATTGTGAAAATTTAATAAAATAAAAAAGTGAGAGGTAAGGGACCGTAATGAATAATGATTAATAAAATTTTGATTTTAAAGTTTTTAGGACTCAATAATCCTGAAAAATTCTTTTTGCCTGTAATTTCAGAACTATTGAAATTGGATATTTCTTGGTTTACAGGTCTTATTAACAAGGTATTAACTTTGCATCTGCCTATTGGCAGGCTTTTTACTATTATTAATTATAAACACATTATTTAGCCCCTATTATGCGATATTTGATCTAATAAACGAATATATATTATCCTCCCAAGAACTTGATGCAAAACCGATTAGCAATAGGAGCAAGGTTAAAAGAATTAAGAAAGCAAAATAAATTTTCACAACAATTTGTTGCTGAAAATCTTTTTATTTCTCAGGCAGCGTATTCCCTTATTGAAAATTCCCAAAATGGCATTGTAGCTGAACATCTTATTAACCTTAGTAACTTGTATGAAGTAACTACAGATTTTATTTTGAAGGGTGATAACATGTTGATAAGGATCTCTCCCTCCCAGGGATTTATTCCTTATATAAAACAAAAAGCCCACGCAGGCTTTATGCATAACTCCTCCATTAATTTATCTTCATCTGATACCGAGTGGTATCGCATCCCGGGATATAACCCAACTCTTGATCATATGCTTTTTGAGATTGAAGGGAAAAGTATGGTTCCTACTGTTTTACCGGGAGATATAGTAATATGCCAAAAACAACTTAATTGGGATAATATACTGGATGGTTCTTTGGTAATTGTTTTAACCGCAAATTCTTTAATGGTTAAAAGAATAAAGTTGGGAATGGACAAATTGCATTTTAGATTTGAGAATGATTATATTGAAGATCCTGAAATATTGACTATTCCGAAAAAGGACATTAGGGAAATATTGATGGTTCGGGGGAAAATAAGTAATGTGCTTTCGCCTAATTATCAAATTTCTTCAGAAGGGAAAATACAGAGCCTGGAAGAATCTATAGACTTTTTAAAACAGGAGCTTGATCTTATTACTAAAAAGCTGAATTCCATTGGAAATTAGGTTTCCTTATTAGGAGCAGGCGTGTAAATTTCTTTACTTTACCGTATAAAAGCGCTGTAATGAAACTCTTTAAAAATCAATGGTCCAATATACTTATAGGGGTACTTATTCTTGCATTTATTATCCCGGGCACGCGTAAACCAATACAGATATTTTTAAATAAAATATTTTCCTTTAGTCCATCCATCACTTCAGAAGAGGACAGGAATTCCATTGCCAGTTATGATTGGGCCCTTGAAAAAAATAATAAGGATCGCGCAAATTTATTAGATAGTAAAGGAGAAGTAATCCTGGTAAATTTTTGGGCTACCTGGTGCCCTCCCTGTATCGCCGAAATGCCAAGTTTCCAGGACCTGTATGTAGATTATCAGGATAAAGTCACTTTTATTTTTGTCTCTTCGGAAGACCATGAAACTGTTCGCGGCTATTTAAACCGAAAAAATTTCACCCTGCCGGCTTACCGGCCATTAAGCCAGCCTCCCGCACCTATGAATGGAAATACATTACCCACCACTTATTTATTGGATAAACAGGGAAATATTGTAATTAAAAAAGTAGGCGCGGCAGATTGGAATAGTAGCAGTGTAAGGGAGACTATTGATGGTTTATTGGCAAAATAGCCAACATTATTTTATAACTTCAGCAGGGATCAAAATGTTTTTCTGAAAAAAGACCTTATAAATTGAGGATGATAAAGAGAAAACATCACCTTTAGATCTTCAGAAACTGAGGTTTCTTCATCCAGAAACTTAAAAATCTCCTGCGGGGAATTTTTACTGTATAATTTACTGAAGATATCTTCCCCCATTTCATTATTTCTAACCAAAACATCGAGAAATATAGCATCATACCAGCGAAATTTTTTACTGGTAAGGTCGGCCCCGGGCTCAACGCCTTTCTTAATATTTGAAATTATTTGGGCAACTTTTTTTTCTGTATGCCTGAAGGAATATCCGGATGATCCTTTTACCCAAGAACCTGCGGTTCCTATTTTTGTGATTTTTGGTGTAGAATCTTTATGAAAAGGAAAGGTCGTCATTGGAATGATACCTTTTTCCGTTTCTGTTATTTGGTATTCCTGTATGTTCAGGAAGTTTTCTATATAAGTTTTTAATTGTTGATCGTAGATTGCCTCTTCGGTAAGAAAAGGGGTAAAAAAAGTATATTCTACAAGTGCCTCTGTAGGGGAAACAGGAAGGACATAAGTAAAACTGGTACTGCCTTTGTACTTCAACCGGTAATCCATCATTGTAAAAATTTCAGGATTAAAATGGGCTTCATTCGTGGTGATCTTCCAGCCCTTGAAGTGCTGAAAAATTGTAGAACTTTCAGGATCATTCAAGTAATCACCAGTTAACCGGCTGTCAAATATATGTAAGGCGCTGTATGAATTCTTATTGCCGTAAGCAATGCATGAGGCTTCGTCTATAGATTCTATCTCATCTGTTATAAAGGTAACATTTGGTAAATCTTTCAGCCGCGATCTTATATAATTGTAAAAATCAAGAGACCGGAGCATTTTATAGGTGTAGGGCAAAAGGTCCAGTTCTATGTTTTTTTCCGATGAAATAAAAAGTCCACGGTCCCAACTTTTATATATAATATCGTCCCATTTACCGGGTCCCTGCTCCCAAAAACACCAGGTTTTATCGTTAGAATCCTTTGTCGAAGGATCAATTACTGCAAAGGTTTTTTGTTCAAAGAATCTGTCGGTTCCAAAATCCAGCGCCAGCTGAAGGCCAGCCAAGCCACCACCAATGATTAAGTAATCATAATTTAAAGACATTTAATGGGTATTGGTTCAAGGCTGTTACTTTTTGAAGTACTTAAAAGGTACCCAAAGCATTCCAAAACATTCACCTTCACCTTTCCCAAGATGTTTATGGTGCATTTTATGCGCCCGCCTAACTCCTTTTGCATACCTGTTATTCGCATTTCGAAAGATTTTAAAACGTTGGTGTATGAATATATCATGAACGGTAAAATACGCAATCCCGTATGCAAGTATGCCAAGGCCTATTGGCAAGGCGATCCACACGTCTTCATACCTCCAGAGTAAAAAGAACCCAATGCTTATTACGGCATAAAAAACAAAGAAAAAATCATTTCTTTCCCACCAGCTGTCATGATCTTTGCGGTGATGGTCTTTATGTAATTTCCATAAAAATCC
>CAXAZV010000257.1:0-4214 GCA_963973375.1 uncultured Antarcticibacterium sp. | reverse complement strand
TCTAAACCCAAATCACTGCTACCTGCTCATTTACCCATTCCAGAAACCTTTCGTCATCCTGTGTAAAAGGATCGGGGGTGTTGGAGTCTATATCGATCTGGCCTATGTTTTCTCCATTTATAAACAATGGCACTACGATCTCAGCTTTCACATGAATATTGCAGGCTATGTAGTTATCCTGTGCAGCTACATCTGGCACCACAAAATTTTGATTGGAAACAGCTACCTGTCCGCATATTCCCTTTCCAAAAGGAATGATTGTATGGTCTGTAGGTTCTCCTGCATAGGGCCCTAACTTCAATTCTTCCTTATTGCCGTTTCTAAAGTAAAATCCAACCCAGGTATAATAAGGGATGGTGGCTTTCAGCAGTTCGCAGAGCTCCTGTAAACGGTCATCAACGGGTAAATTCTGCTGTTGTAAAATTGTTTCAACACGGGGTTTTAAACTTTGAAATGACATAGCAATGAAAATTTTTGTAAAAGTATTTAATTAATAAGTTTTCAGGCATTCAAATTTCAATAAATTTGTTTAAACACTTATTTTACTTTGCTTCAATTATTTAAAAAATACAGGTCTGTACTCCGGTTCATTCTCATTTTTTTGGGGAGCTATTTTATTTTATCACTTTTCTATAATATATACCTCGACCTTTCAGGATCTGAAAAATATTACCCCGATTTCTTTACCTACCTGGTGGCGGTGCAAAGCGAGTCGGTTATTGAATTTTTCGGCTATTCTGCAAGCATAGAGCCGCATCCCGATGAGGCTTCCATGAAATTATTTATCAATGAATATTTTCTCGCCAGGATAGTGGAAGGCTGCAATTCCATAAGTGTCATAATATTGTTCCTCTCTTTCGTGCTTTCTTTTTTTGCCAATCTTAAAACCACCTTGTTTTACATTTTAGCCGGGGCCGTAATCATTTACATTATGAACATAGTGAGAATTGCAATTCTCACCATAGGAATTTACGAATACCCGCAACACGCTGAATTTTTACACAGTATCGTATTTCCATTAATTATTTACGGTACTGTTTTCCTGTTATGGATAATCTGGGTGCGCACTTACTCTAAAACCACAGCCAATGAAAGCGAGGTATAGAATTGCCGGTATAAGCCTCCTGGTTGGAATGTTGGCGCTTATTCGTTATTTCGAATCCTGGATTTTTTATGATCCCCTGCTGGAGTTTTATCATTCAGACTATTTAAAGCACAAGACGCCCAATTTTGAAACTCTGGAATTGCTGCTTAATGTGTTTTACAGGTTTTTTCTTAACTCCCTTATTTCACTGGCTATTATTTATGTAGCCTTTCTTGATAAGAGCATTTTAAAATTTTCTTTACTGTTGTATGCAATCCTTTTTTTGGTTGGATTCCCGGTTTTAATGTTCCTTATTTTTACTATAGAAAATCATAATTTTCTTGCCCTGTTCTATGTGCGTAGATTCTTTATACAACCCATATTTGTAATAATACTCCTGCCTGCTTTTTATTATTACCGGCTTAATCTAAGGCAACGCAATAAATTCAAAAGTTTTCCCCACGAAAGCTAAAGTCATTTCCGGTAGTACAAAGTATCTTTGGTTCCAGAATTAACAAACAGAACTGAGGATTAAGCTCTTGTGTTAAACTAAAAAGATAATTACTTATATTTGCCGGTAATGATAACCACATTTCATAAAACGCTTTCGTTGACTTTAGCACTATTGGTGTTCATGTCAACATTCTCCTTTACGGTAGATAAGCATTTTTGTGGCAGTATGTTGGTAGATAAAGCGGTGTTTTCCCAGGCAAAGACCTGCGGAATGGAAATGAATGCAGATTCCTACTCTTCTGAAGATTCTTGCTGTACCAATGAAAAAACCGTGGTGGACGGTCAGGACGAATTAAAGATCTCCTTCCAGTCCCTGGATCTTGACCAGCAATTATTTCTTACAACTTTTACCCATTCCTATTTAATTCTTTTTGAAGGAACTTCAGTTAAGCACGTTCCTTTTAATCATTATTCCCCGCCTATACTGGTCAGTGATATACATATCCTCGATCAGGTTTTTCTTATTTGATCTTTTAATGATTTCGGTATTTCAGAAATAATTTTTTCTGAAACCACTCCTTTGGGTATATCCCTATTTTTTCAGGACCATCATTAAATCTCTTTTAAGAATGTTCAATAGCATAATAAAATATTTCCTTTATAACAGGCTGGTTACTATACTTATCCTGGTCTTTATAATTGGCTGGGGCATGGTTACAGCCCCCTTTAACTGGAATATAGACTTCCTTCCCAGCGATCCAGTTCCCGTAGACGCGATTCCCGATATTGGGGAAAATCAACAAATAGTTTTTACAGATTGGCCTGGGCGGTCCCCACAGGATATTGAGGACCAGATCACCTACCCAATGACTACAACCCTGCTGGGAATATCTGGAGTGAAATCCATAAGGAGTACCTCTATGTTCGGGTTTTCCATAATCTATATCATCTTTGAGGAAGATGTGGAATTCTACTGGTCTCGTACCAGGGTACTGGAAAAATTAAATTCCCTTCCTTCTGAATTGCTTCCGCAGGGAGTGCAACCCACACTGGGTCCCGATGCTACAGGCCTTGGACAGGTTTATTGGTACACCCTTGAAGGTCGTGATCCCAATGGCAACGTAACCGGCGGTTGGGACCTGCATGAATTGCGTTCTATACAGGATTACTATGTTAAACTTGGTCTAAGCGGAACAGATGGAGTTTCAGAAGTAGCATCTGTAGGCGGTTTCATTCGCGAATACCAGATAGATGTAGACCCCGATGCGCTGAAGGCTTTTAATATAGGCATAGACCAGGTGATGGTGGCGGTGCAAAATTCCAACCGGGATATAGGGGCAAAAACCCTTGAGATTAACAAGGTGGAATACCTGGTGCGTGGTCTTGGTTACATAAAATCTATAGAAGATATAGAGAATTCGGTTATTACCGCAATAGATAACAAACCTGTGCTCATAAAGGATATTGGAGTGGTAAACCTTGGCCCGGCAGAACGCCGCGGGATCCTTGACAAAGGTGGTGCCGAGGTGGTTGGCGGGGTAGTAGTTGCCCGGTATGGTTCCAATCCTTTAAAGGTAATTGAAAACACCAAGGAAAAGATCAAGGAGATCTCTGCAGGATTACCTCAAAAAACTTTGGCCGATGGTACCATAAGCAAACTGACTATTGTTCCATTCTATGACAGAGAACAACTTATCAATGAAACCATAGGCACCCTTGAAAGTGCCCTTTCTGATGAGATCCTTATAAGCATTCTGGTAATTATTGTTCTGGTTCTTAATTTACGTGCATCTCTTATTATTTCCAGTTTGCTTCCCATTGGGGTATTGATCACCTTTATTGCCATGCGCTATTTTGGGGTAGATGCCAATGTGGTCGCCCTCTCCGGAATCGCAATTGCAATTGGGGTGATGGTAGATGTTGGAATCGTATTCGTAGAGAATATAATAAGACACCTGGATATGAAGAAGAATGCTGGCGCCCGCGATTCAAGGCTGCTGAGTATAATTTATAAGGCAACTATAGAAGTTGCGCCGGCGGTTACCACCGCTCTGGCGACTACAGTGGTGAGTTTTCTCCCTGTATTTTTTATGGAAAATGCTGAAGGCAAATTATTCCGGCCACTGGCGTTTACCAAAACCTTCGCCCTGGCTGCAGCATTCCTGGTAGGAATAATTATGCTTCCAATGCTTTCTTATTTTGCATTTAATATCAGGCTGCAAAAAGCGCGAATGATAAGGATCTGGAACATTGTACTCATCATAGCGGGACTGGCTCTGGCTATTTGGTTTAGTTTCTGGTTGCCGCTTGCGCTGGTGCTTATTGGAGTGGTAAGGCTTCTGGAAGATCGCAATCCGGAATTCCTGGGGAAATATTCAACCGAGATTACTTTGTTTATTATTCTGGCTGTTACCTTGTTCTTCCTCACAGAAGAATGGGTCCCGCTTGGGTATAAAAACTCCCTGTTTTCTAATTATATCTTTGTAATAATCCTGCTTGGCATCACGCTTCTTATGCTTATGTCGGTAGTTAAATTCTACAAACCAATACTTCGTTGGTGTCTGGAAAATAAAGGGACATTTTTGCTGGTACCGCTGATTACCATTTTCTTCGGAATTTTGATCTGGCTCGGTTTTCCAAAAATATTTAGTCCTGTATCAAACGGTTTTGATCAAAT
>CAXAZV010000256.1:0-4237 GCA_963973375.1 uncultured Antarcticibacterium sp. | reverse complement strand
TGTATAAAAATGGAATCCCTGTCCTGCAGGGTTGCCGCTACAGCACGTTTTGTAATAAACACTGAATCCCGGTCCCTGAAAACTTCGGCATAATGTCCTGTTATAAGACTTTTATTCAGAGTATCTGTCACCCTGATGTTATTGGTACCCGATGCGAAATTAGTGTTCCGGTTAAAATACAGACTATCTCCCTCGAGGATCCTGTTCTCATAATCTATCCTGGAATTCTTCACAAAATATCCTGTATCCCCCCGGGTGTCATAAAATCCGCGCTCGCAATACACCGTGCTGGTCTCACTTTCAATTGTGGTGGGGCCATACATATACGCATGACCGGTATCTGAATAAAAATCCAACTGTTCTGAATTTATAACATACTCGGGGTTGGTAACAACTACTTTGGAGATAAAAGAGTATTTATCCTGTTCCATATAATAGCGTCCCACTATACTTTTTAGAACACTAGCCGTATCACGTACAGTTCCGCCACTGCGATAATAGGCTTGTTGTTTTAATCGGTCAAAAAATAAGGTGTCTGTTTCCAGGGTGGTTTGCGGCCTGGTCATTTTTACTTTCCCACTCGCAAAAGCAAATTGGGTGGTCCCGTTATATTCGGCATAATTGCTTTGCATAGTTACAGTATCTCCCTGCTGCATTCTAACGTTTCCGTAGGCTTTAAAAAAATTAGCTTCCTTATAAAAAACCGCATTGTTACACCATACTTCTATGCCTTCGTGGTTAAAGTAAACCTGGTTAGCTACCCCACTTAAAATAACTGCGCCGGGATATTGAGCCTCATTTATTATCTGCCTTTCACTTTCATAATCAATAAGTCTGTTCTGCCCCATTGTTGCAGAATAGGTGAATAAACCAATTAGAAGAAATAAAATATATCTGGAAAACATTTTCAAGTTTGAAAATTTAGATCAAAAGTAATTAAAAGGATAAAGAATCAGAGCTTTATTTCAATAAAAGGAGTTTCAGGAAGGTAGATGTAAATGCTATAATTTTCATGAATTTAGTTTTCAAATATATTATAAGGTTTATTTCAAACTTCAACAAATTATAAAGTATTCAAAAGATTAAGAGATTTTAATAAAATTTTTAAATCGTTAATAAATCTTTAACTGTTTTTATAAAACCGCACTGGGCATCCCTACGTAGGTTTACCTGTAATCAAGTAAAACCAATTATGAAAAAACAAATTATCAAGGTGCAAAAAACAGATTTTGCCCCACGAAAAAATGGCAATTCCCGGAGACAATTCTTAAAAATGGGAGGCCTTGCAGTTGCAGGTTCAAGTTTACTACTTTATTCCTGTAGTGATGACGATGACATGGATCCAATGCCCGGAGATGTATTCGACCTGGGAAGCGGTGATGTAGGAATTCTAAATTATGCGTATGCCCTGGAGCAACTGGAAGCAGAATTTTACACTAAAGTACTGGATGGCTCTTATTGGGCCGGAGCTGCTGCTGAAGAAAAACGAATCCTGGAAGATCTTTACAAACATGAAGTGATTCACAGGGAATTTTTTAAAGCAGCTTTAAATGCTGCTGCACCTGCCAACAAGGTGTTACCAAGCCTTGAATTTGATTTTAGTGGGGTAGATTTTAGCAACAGAGCCTCTGTTCTTGGTACAGCAAGAGTCCTTGAGGATACCGGAGTCGCTGCATATAATGGTGCCGGCAAATTGTTACAAACGCCGGATTATTTGGTATTAGCCGGAAAAATAGTATCAGTAGAGGCGAGACACGCTGCCGCAATTAGATCGATTTTCCTTGATGATGATACTGCGTTTGCAGGTGATGATGTGATAGATGCCAATGGACTGGACCTGGCCAAAAGTCCGCAGGAAATTCTGCAGGCAGTTGGTGCTACCGGATTTGTAAAAACTGAATTTACTGCCAATAATTTACCAACCGGGGCATAAGCCTGAGTTCGGAATAAATATCAACTTAAAAGAAAACATCATGAATATTATAAAATTTTTAGACGAATTCACATCAGATAATCTTACGCAAAAGGTTTCCTCAAGACGAGACCTGTTTGGTACACTTGGTTCTTTGAGCAAAAAAGCAGCACTTGTTGCCGTTCCTTTTGGCCTGGCATCAACAAAAGCAAATGCCTTTGTAGCCCAGGATCAAAATGCAGCTATTGGAGCCCTTCAACTGGCCTTAACCCTGGAATACCTGGAGGCAGAATTTTACATAAAAGCCTTGGATTCAGGAGTGCTTCCATCAGGTGGCCGGGCTGAAAAGGTGTATATGCAAATTTCAAAACACGAAACCGCTCACGTTGAATTTCTAAAGAGTGGGTTGGGAGATAATTCAATTGATTCCCCGGAATTCGATTTTACTGTTGGTGGAATGTTTGATCCATTCAATGAAAATGGTGCGGGCCAGGAAGTGGCTTACGCACAACTTCTTGCACTGGCACAGGCATTTGAAGATACGGGTGTAAGAGCTTATAAAGGACAGGCAGGGAATTTAATGGGTACTCCATTTCTTACTCCAGCCCTACAAATACATTCAGTAGAAGCAAGACATGCTTCAGAAATAAGAAGACTAAGAGCAAATGTTTTGGGCGAAAATCTTAACCAAAATGCTTTGGGTTGGATTACTCTTAATAACCGGGGGCCGGGAATGCCGGAAGCTACCCAGGATGTTTATAACGGAGAAGAAAATATTATCCAGGGCGGAGTGAATCTTGTAACCGCTACAGGTTTTGATGCAATCGCGGTTTCACAATCCTATGATGAACCCATGAGTGGGCAAACTGCTACAGCTATAGCAAGTTTATTTATAGTTTAGAAGGTTAGATTTGATTTGTTTGGAAAAAAAATGCTTTTCAGGAAACTGAAAAGCATTTTTTTATTCCTATAAGTAATTAATTATCTTATTATAGTCTGCTTCCTGTCCGGACCCACAGAGATTACCGAAATTGGCACATTAAGCTCTTTTTCAAGAAACTCTACGTATTCCATAAATTCCTTTGGTAACTGGGACACGTTATCCATTTTTGTGAGATCTTCTTTCCATCCTTTAAAAGTGGAATAAACAGGAGTGACATTTTCAGCCTCTATATTATAAGGAAGGTGATTTATCTCTTTTCCTTTGTAATTGTAAGCGGTACAAACTTTTAAAGTTTCAAATCCGCTAAGCACATCGCCCTTCATCATAATAAGCTGTGTGATCCCATTGATTTGTACTGCGTACCTCAATGCTACAAGATCAAGCCAGCCACAACGGCGTGGTCTACCGGTAGTAGCACCAAACTCATTTCCAACACGCCCCATTGTCTCGCCATCAGCATCAAATAATTCAGTAGGGAAGGGGCCGCTACCAACGCGGGTGGTATAAGCTTTAAAAATTCCAAAAGCATCTCCAATCATATTTGGAGCAACTCCCAGCCCTGTACAGGCTCCTGCAGCAGTAGTTGTGGAAGAAGTCACAAATGGATAGGTTCCAAAATCTATGTCAAGAAGAGATCCCTGGGCACCTTCAGCAAGAATAGTTTTTCCTTCGGCCTGGGCCTGGTACAAATATTCCTCGCTATCAATAAATTTAAGAGATTTCAATGTCTTCACTGCTTCAAAGAATTCCTTTTCCAGTTCTGCGAGATCATATTGAACATCTGAATTGTAGAAGTCAATCATTTTTTCATGCTTATCAGCAAGGGCTCTGTACTTTTCTTTCCAGTCGTCAAGTTCAAGATCACCTACTCTTAACCCATTCCTTCCAGTCTTATCCATGTAAGTTGGACCAATTCCTTTTAAGGTTGAGCCAATTTTGGCCTTTCCTTTTGAAGCTTCAGAAGCAGCATCCAGCAACCTGTGGGTTGGTAAAATAAGATGTGCTTTTCTTGAAATAAGTAAATTTGCTTTGTAATCTGTATGGAAAGCATCCAGATTTTCCAGTTCTCTTTTAAAAATCACAGGATCTATAACTACCCCGTTACCCACAAGATTTATGGTGTCTTTATGAAAGATACCTGATGGAATTGTGTGCAAAACGTGCTTTCTTCCATCAAATTCAAGTGTATGCCCTGCATTGGGGCCACCCTGAAAACGAGCTATGATATCATATTTTTCGGTAAAAACATCAACGATTTTACCTTTTCCTTCGTCTCCCCACTGTAATCCTAGTAGTAAATCTACTGCCATAAATTATTGATTTGTAGTTTCTTTTTTTGTGCCGTAAAAGTATAATGAATGATTTGTTACATCTATATTAAA
>CAXAZV010000255.1:0-4282 GCA_963973375.1 uncultured Antarcticibacterium sp. | reverse complement strand
ATGAATTATAGAAATTCTGTTTTGTACCAGGAAATTTGTTCTTTCAACCCCTGTGCTAAGGTAGTAGGAGCCGTATAGCCTAAAAGCTCTTTAGCCTTATCAATTTTAGCAGCGGTTTGCAGCTGGTCTCCTGCCCTTTTGGGAACCACTTGAATGTCAATCTTAACCCCCAGTTGTTTTTCCACAGTTTCAATTCCGTCACGGGTAGAATAACTTTCCTCACTTCCCAAATTAATGATCTCTCCGTTAAGGCTTGAATGTCTTTCCACTGCTGCCAGGATCCCTTTTACAATATCACCTACATAGGTGAAACTTCGCAAATGCTGCTCACTTCCTTCAAATAGGGTAAAAGCCTCCTTGTTAAAAGCGCATTTTATTAATTTGGTGTATAATTTTTCAGGCCTTTCCCTGGGGCCGTATACAGAATAAAGCCTAAGAGAAGATGCATTAAGATTACCGGAGCGGCTTTCAGCCATTACAAGTTGTTCTGCCGCAAGTTTGGAAACTCCATAATTGGATGCGGGAGCCGGCGCTGTTGTTTCCGGAAAGGTAGCATCAAGCCCATAAATAGAGGAAGTTGAGATATTGAAAAAATGCTTTAAATTTTTATTCTTTCGGGCGAAAACAAGCAGTTTTTGGGTTGCAACCACATTGTTGCGCAAATAATCCTCAAACTCTATTTGAGCAGAGATACCGGGTTGGGCTGCAAAATGAATAATGAAATCAAAATCTTCTGGCAGGTCATTATAAGATTCATTTTCAGCAAGGTCTTTCTTTAGAATCTTTATTCCCTTTAGGTCAAGGGCTGCAGCATTCCTCTTTTTTAAATCTACATCATAATAGGGAGAGAAATTATCAATTCCGGTTACATTATATCCTGAAGCCGCTAAAAGTTCGGCCATATGGGAACCAATAAAGCCGGCAGCCCCTGTAATTAATATATTCATAAAGATTATAAAATAAAAAAAGCTGAAAAATTTTGTGTCCGCAAATTACAATGAATAATTTAAACTGGTAGTTTTTCGAAAATATATTGAAACTTCGCTTTGCGTTTTTTATTAATACATTTGCAGCGAACACTTAAGAATTTTATGGATTACGAGCTTACGGTCATTGTTCCTTTATACAATGAAGAGGAAAATTTACTCCGGGTGGAAATGGAACTCACAAAATATCTGGAAATAGCACTTAAAAAAACCTGTATCCTTTTTGTTAATGATGGCTCTACAGACGGTAGCCTTTCTATTATAAAAGAGATCTCTGCCCGTAATGAGGCTTTTGACTATATATCTTTTGACCGTAATTATGGCTTAAGCGCCGCCTTAAAGGCCGGTTTTGATGAGGTTAAGACACCGCTTTTGGGCTATATAGATTCCGACCTGCAAACAGATCCCGGAGATTTCAATATATTATTGGAGCAAATAGACCATCATGACCTGGTTACAGGAGTAAGGGTTAACAGAAAGGATTCCTTTAAAAAGAACCTGTCCTCCTTAATTGCCAATGGGATAAGGCGAAGTTTTACCAATGACGGGATGGATGATACAGGTTGCCCGCTTAAGATAATTAGGACTTCGGCTGCTCAAAAAATCCCCATGTTTAAAGGATTACACAGGTTTCTTCCTGCAATGATCCTTTTGCAGAATGGTAAGGTAATTCAGGTTCCTGTAAGACATTATCCAAGAATTGCAGGCACAGCAAAGTTTCATATCTGGAACCGCCTGTTTGGTCCTTTAATGGATTGTTTTGCATATTTATGGATGAAACACAAGTATATTAATTACAATATCAAGGAAAAATCTACCTGCTAATTGGAGCTTTTAAGATCTGTTTACCGCAATTATCCTGAATTATTACTGCTATTTTTGGGCGGCCTGGTTTTTATGATCCATCTGGATGCCCTTTTTGTGAACATCATGGAAGCCCGTAATTTTATCACGGCCCGGGAAATGCTTGTTCAAGATAACTGGATCTTCACAACGATGAACGAGATGCCTCGGTATCAAAAACCCCCGCTCCCCACCTGGCTAACGGCAATTTCTGCCCGTATTTTCGGGATGGAAAATGTTTTTGGCTACAGGCTGCCTGCAGCTCTCGCATCCTTATTCCTTCTTGTAATGTTTTTTAAGGTCCAACTACAGGCTGGAATACATAAGGCGATGGCTTTTGGATCTTCAATTATATTAATGACTTCCTTTTATGTATTCTTTGCAGGGAGAGAAGGTCAATGGGATATTTTTACCCATAGTTTTATAATTGGCTGTTGCTATTTTTTCTTTAAGCTCTTTGCTACACCCAAAAACCGGTTAAGAAATACCCTTATCGCAGGTTTGTTACTGGGAGCATCTTTATTGAGCAAAGGACCGGTATCGCTTTACGCCTTGTTTTTCCCTTTCCTTATTAGTTTTTTTCTGATATATAAATTTGAATCCTTTTCTGGCAAATGGAAATATCTGTTGATCTTTACAATAACAGGGCTGGTTGCGGGCAGCTGGTGGTCCATTCTCATTCACTACTATAATGCCGAAGAGATCGCCCGGGTGGCAGCATTAGAGAGCGGCCGCTGGTTCAATTATAATATAAGACCATTCTGGTATTACTGGAGCTTCTTCACCCAAAGCGGAATATGGACAATCCCGGCTTTTATGGGATTATGGTACTGGTATCTTAGATCCCGTGTTTCCAATTTAAAAGCATATAAGTTTTTCCTTTTCTGGACCCTGATCTCTTTGCTTTTATTATCTATTATTCCTGAAAAGAAGAGCAGGTATCTGCTTCCGGTGTTGATCCCACTGGCAGCCACCACAGGTTTTTATATAGAATATGCCATTAAGCATTTTAGAAATAATTTTACCAAATGGGAAAGACTTCCCATTTATATCAATTTCATTCTCCTTACAATAATATCAATTGCAGCTCCCATTCTGCTTTACAGATTTATGGGAGAATTAAATGCAGCATATGTTGGACTAAGCATTGTGCTTATTGGCCTGGGGGCAGGTTTTGTCTACGGAATGGTAAAGAAAAAAATTGGCTTGTTGTTTTCACTGCAGGCCGCAATGATGATCCTAATTATTAGCCTGGGTTCCCCTTTGTTAAGGAGCATTGACCCCTCGCATAATTCGCCGAATGTGGCCAATCTAAGATCCTTTGCTTCTGAAGAAAACCTGAAGCTGTATGACTATAATAATTTAATGCCCGAGTTGGTTTGGCATTACGGAAGCAGCATTCCAAATCTTGAAAAGATTCCCGGGCTGCAGCCGGAAAATAAATTCATACTCCTCGTGGAAACAGAAGCATTCCCGCAATGGGAGGATGAATTTCAAAAATTTACCTTTAAAAAATGGGGAGTTCTTGACCTTAACCCCACTTATGAAACAGGTAAAAACAAACGTTTAATTAGGGAAATTTACGTGCTTACAAAACAGGCACCCTGAACCGCTGCATTAAATAACGGTGCAACATTGCTGCCAGATATCCCAAAACCGCACCAATAAACATTCCCGTAAGTATATCTCCGGGATAATGCACGCCCAGATAGATCCTGCTGTAGGCCACTATTAAAGCCCAAAGGAGCAGAAACCAAATAAGCTTTGAATAGTAACTGCGGAAAATGATCCCCAGAAATACCGCAACTCCGGCCGAATTTGAAGCGTGAGCAGAAAAATACCCAAACCTCCCACAACGTTCTGCGATAAATCTGGAATATTCCATTACTCCTTCCTGCCTGCAGGGCCTCGGGCGTTCAATAGCGTGCTTAAATAAATTGGCAAGCTGATCTGTAGCTGTGATAAGTACAGCAACCAAAACGGCAGTAATAAGCATTCCCTTTATCCCGAATTTTTTAAAGATTAGATACAGCAACAGGACATAAACAGGAATAGCGGTCCATTTATCGGTCACAAGAAGCCAGAAAGGATCCCACCGGCTGCTTCCCAGATTATTGAGATAAAGGAACAATTCCCAGTCCAGGTCTTTAAGTTGCTGCAGCATTTATTTACTCTTCGTATCTGGATACTTCCCGGTCATAAAATTCATTGGCCTGCGTGATAAGATCTTCAGCCTGGGAGGCAAGTTCCTTTTCATCGTGCTGGTCAAAATCTTCCAGCCACTCTACGTCATCATTTTCAAGGTTAATTATAAATCTTGGGTACTCGGTATGCACCACAAATACAGCATCGGGATAATCTGTATTATCGCCAAGAAGAAATTTCGGAAAATCCATAGTTTTAAAATTTTATGTAAGATGTAAATTTTGTTTCAGAATAAACAGTGTTTTAGA
>CAXAZV010000254.1:0-4296 GCA_963973375.1 uncultured Antarcticibacterium sp. | reverse complement strand
CCCGTCGACATCAGTTTCTAAAGGAAATGGACATCCCTTTTACAATAGACCTTAGACCTGTAAAAGAAGTTTACCCGTCTAACTTAAAAGCTTCAGAAATAACAAATTACCTAAGCGAACTTAAAGCAGAAGTTTTTCAAAAGGAGTTAAAGGAAAAAGATATTCTTATTACCAGCGATACCATTGTATGGCACAATGAAAAGGCATTGGGGAAACCGGAAACAACTGCCGAAGCTATTGAAATGCTGGAATCCCTTTCAGGAACTACCCATAAAGTGATCACTTCTGTGAGTTTTACTACCAGTAGTACTCAAAAAACTGTTCATAGCACTACCGCCGTAACGTTTAAAAAATTGAGCCGGGAAGAGATAGAATACTATATTGAAAATTACCAGCCATTTGATAAAGCCGGGGCATATGGGATCCAGGAATGGATAGGTTTAATTGGGATAACAAGGGTTGAGGGCAGTTATTTTAATGTTGTGGGGCTTCCAACTCATATGGTTTATAAAAGTTTGCTCGAGATCGCATCCCGGTAATTTTTTGTAATTTTATTAAAAATCCCCTTATGAAGAAAAGTTTCTGCTTTCTGCTATATTCTTTTGGCCTGGCAATTTTCTTCACCGCCTGTAACAGCGATACCAAAGAGAAAAATTTATTACCGGACAGGCAGCTTTCCGATAATTTTAAATCCTACTGGTTTGCCGGTGAGGCAGAGATCACCTCGTATGAACTTGAACAATCCAGATATGGCGAAACCCGTGAAGGCACCGCGATGCTTATTTACGTAACCGAAGATTTTGTGCCGGACCTTCAGGTAAAAGCCGATGCCCAAAATGATAAAAACATTTCCGTACTTAAACTAAACGCTACCAAAAATTTTATCACAGGAATATATCCATACTCCATTATGGAAAGTACCTTTTTTCCCCTGGAAGGAAATTCCCATGCCCTTAAAATAGCTGCTTCGATCCAGGAATGGTGTGGGCAGGTTTATATGCAGATAAATAACCGGAAAGGCTTTGAAGTGGTTTCCCACTCATATTTCCAAAAGGAGGCAGATCAAGAACTGTCCCTTTCCAAAACCTTTCTGGAAAACGAATTATGGACCCAATTGCGGATAGACCCTAATCAACTGCCGGTTGGTGAATTTGAAATTATTCCTGCTATGGAATTCATTCGGCTGACGCATATTGATATCAAAGCCTATAAGGCATCGGGAGAATTTTTTCAGGATGAAAAGTGGAGCGTCTATCAAATAAAGTATCCGGAATTAAACAGGGAATTAAGGATCTGGCACGATCCAAATTTTCCCTATAGCATTGAGAAATGGGAAGAAATAGTTGTAAGGAACGGGGTTGAACACAAAACCACCGCTATCAAATTGGCACAGATTAAATCGGCCTACTGGAATAAAAATTCCAATAAAGATTTACCTTTACGCGACACTTTGAATTTAAATTAATGTACGAACTACTTACCTCATATCAATTTGAACTGGCCTACACTATAGGCATTATTATAATTCTTATTATCCTTCAACTTATCTTGAGAGCAGCAGCACATAAAGTTGGAAAACGCACCGAGATAAACATCACCCGTACCCGTTTAATGTTTAAATACATTAACATTCTCATTTTTATTATTGCATTTTTTCTGTTCTCCTGGGCCTGGGGAATGGGACCTGATAAAATTGCTATTATTTTTTCTTCCGCATTTGCTGTTATTGGAGTGGCCCTTTTCGCCATATGGTCAATTTTGAGCAATATCACTTCAGGAATAATCATGTTTTTCTCTTTTCCCTACAGGATTGGCGATAAAATAAGAATACATGATAAGGATATGCCTATAGAAGCTGTGATTGAAGATATCAAGGCTTTTCACCTTCATTTACGCGATGATGAGGGCGAACTTACCACTTACCCAAATAACCTTATACTTCAAAAAGCAGTAACCCTGGTTAAAAAGGATGTATATCTTGATGAGGGCAAAGACAGCCTGTAAAGTTAAAGCTATATAAAAACCCAAAAGGATAGGTAAAGTTTATATATTTGAAAAAGTGGATAATAAACCTTCAAATGTATAAATTTTTTGTTCTAATATTTGTGCTTGCCTTTACAACTGCGCCTGCACAAACTCCTGCTAAATTAAATTCGGCTGAAATTCATGAGGCTATAAAAAAACTGAACTTCCTTGGTTCTGTACTTTATATCGCTGCACATCCCGATGATGAAAATACCCGACTTATCTCCTATCTGGCAAATGAGGTAAAAGCACGCACCACCTATTTATCCATCACACGGGGAGATGGCGGGCAAAACCTAATTGGGCCACAATTAAAAGAACAGCTCGGAATTATAAGAACGCAAGAACTTCTGGCGGCAAGGAATATAGATGGCGGGGAACAATTTTTTACCCGCGCCATTGATTTTGGATATACAAAAACTCCTGAAGAAGCGTTGGAATTTTGGGGAAAAGATAAAGTGGTAAGCGATGTGGTTTGGGCCATACGCACCCTTCAACCAGACATTGTAATAAACAGGTTTAATCACCGCACCTCCGGGGAAACCCACGGGCAGCATACCGCATCAGCCCTTTTGGGGGTTGAGGCGTTTAACCTGGCAGGAGATGCCAAAGCTTTTGCTGAACAGCTTAAACTTACCGAAACTTTTGCTCCTAAACGATTATTCTTCAACACCTCTCCCTGGTTCTACGGAAGTGATGAAGAATTTGAAAAGGCAGATAAGTCGAACCTGCTCAAATTTGACACAGGAGTCTATTTTCCATCTAAAGGCCTTTCAAATCCTGAAATTGCGGCCCTTAGCCGGAGTGAACACCAATCACAGGGGTTCGGGTCTACAGGAAGCCGGGGAGAACAGGTGGAATACCTTGAACTAATAAAAGGAGACCTGCCACAGGATAAAACAGATCTGTTTGCAGGAATTGATACATCCTGGAAAAGGGTGAAAAATGGTGCTCCCATAGGGGATCTCATTACAAGCATTGAAAAGGAATATAATTTCAGAGACCCTTCGGCAAGCCTGCCAAAACTTTTACAGGCTTATTCACTTATAAATAAGCTGGAAGGATCCCACTGGAAAACTATAAAACTGGAAGAAATAAAAGAAATTATTGCCTCTGCTGCCGGACTTTATCTCGAGGCAGTGGCAGTATCGTCTACTACTACCCCTTCTGCTGAAACTGAGATCAACCTTGAGGTGATTAACCGAAGTAATTTTCCTATGACATTGGTTTCGGTAGAACTGGAGCCAAACAATTCCAAACTGGAACCGAAGGTGGCCCTTGCTCAAAATTCTTCCTGGAAAAAACAGGCTACTCTTAAAACCGGAGAAAAAGCGGGCCTCACTTCGCCTTATTGGTTAAGGAAAAAAGGAAGTTTAGGCCTGTATGAAGTGGAAGATCAAAAACTCGTAGGGCTTCCTCAAAATCCAAAAAGCGTAAAAGCAAAATTCACCCTAAACATGGAAGGGATCTCCATCCTGTTTGAAAGGGCTATTGTTTTCAAATACAATGATGCGGTCAAAGGAGAGGTGTATCAACCTTTTGAAATAGTGCCGCCGGTCTCTGCAGCTTTCAGGGAAAAGGTGCTCATTTTTGCCAACGGACAAACAAAAAGCATTCCCGTGAGCATTACTTCATATCGCGACAATGTGGAAGGAGAAATCACACTACAGGCGCCGGGGAACTGGAAAATAGTTCCGGAGGAAAACCGGTTCCAAATCGCGAAAAAAGGTGGTTCTGTTACAGTTAATTTCAGCATTACTCCCCCATCGGGACAAGAAGAAGCTGTCTTAATCCCGCAAATTAAAATCGAGGGCAAGGTATATTCCGAAGAAATTATAAAGATAAGCTATGATCATATTCCCGAGCAAACCCTTTTGGTGCCTGCGGAAACAAAACTTGTGAAGCTTGATATTGAAAAAAGAGGTGAAAATATTGGTTATATAGAAGGTGCGGGAGATATAATCCCCGAAAGTTTGCAGCAAATTGGTTACAGGGTCACCAGAATAGATCCCGCTGGAATGACCGCGGCCTCTCTTGAAAATTATGATGCTATTGTTATGGGAATAAGGGCCTATAATACTGTAGATGCTTTAAAATTCTCACAAGCTGCGTTGCTCAAATATGTGGAGAATGGGGGAACCCTAATTGTACAATACAATGTAAACCGCGGAATTCTGGCCACTCCCCTGGCCCCTTTCCCACTGAACTTATCAAGAGACAGGGTGACCGAAGAGGATTCTGAAGTTCGGTTTAAGGATCCCGCTCATCCAA
>CAXAZV010000253.1:0-4297 GCA_963973375.1 uncultured Antarcticibacterium sp. | reverse complement strand
ATCTTATCAAAATGAAGTTTATCTACATTTTGATAAGATTTTTTTAATGCCTCTTTGTAATCATTGCCAAAGGATGTTACAGCAAGAACCCTTCCTCCGTTTGTAACAGTTTTACTGTCTTTTTCCCCGGTTCCGGCATGAAAAACAAGGGAACCCTCCACAAGGTTGATTCCTGTGATCTCCTTTCCTTTCTCATATTCCTCAGGATATCCTCCTGAAACCAACATTACTGTTACCGCCGTGCGGTCATCGATCTCTAAAGCTACCTCATCCAATCTTTGTTGCGCGGTCTTTTGAAGCAGTTCTACAAGATCAGATTTTATTCTTGGCAGGACTACCTCTGTCTCCGGGTCGCCCATTCTCACATTGTATTCTATTACATAAGGATCATCTCCTACTTTCATAAGGCCAATAAACACAAATCCTTTATAATCTATATCTTCTTTCTTTAATCCGTCAATGGTTGGTTTTATTATGCGTTCTTCCACCTTGCGCATAAACTCTGCATCTGCAAAAGGTACAGGGGAAATGGCTCCCATTCCACCGGTATTAAGGCCTGTATCTCCTTCTCCTATTCGTTTATAATCTTTTGCAGTAGGTAAAACTTTGTAGTTCTTCCCATCTGTAAGAACAAACACACTAAGTTCAATTCCCTTTAGAAATTCTTCTATCACCACCTTTGCGCCTGCCTCCCCAAATTTACTTTGAGTAAGCATGTTCTCCAATTCTGTTTGTGCTTCTTCCAGATCTTCCAGGATCAAAACCCCCTTCCCCCCGGCAAGGCCATCGGCCTTTAAAACGTAGGGTGGGGTAAGTGTTTTTAAAAATTCCTTTCCGGCGTCAAGGCTTTTCCCTGTGAAACTTTGATAAGCTGCCGTGGGGATCTTATGAGAAAACATAAATTCTTTTGCCCTTTGTTTACTTCCTTCAAGCAGGGCTCCCCTTTTAGAGGGTCCAACTACCAACACATCCTTTAAACGGGCATCTTCAGTAAAAAAGTCGGTGATACCCTCAACCAGCGGGTCTTCCGGCCCTACTACAAGCATATGTATATTTTCTTTCAGGACAAAATCCCTAATGGCTTCAAAATTGGTAACTTTCAAATCAATATTTTGTGCAATTTGGGCTGTGCCAGCATTTCCGGGAGCTACAAAGAGCTTTGAACAATGTTCACTTTCCAAAATCTTATAAGCAAAAGCATGTTCTCTGCCTCCGGCACCCAGGATTAAAATATTCATAGGAAGTTATTTTTAAGTTCTTGCGCCAAAAATAATTGTTTGTAAATTGAGGCACTAATATATTCCGATAAAAATAAAGCTAATTTCCCCTTGAACTGGTTTAAGATCTCCCTTCAGCTTAATAAATTTCCCATTAACAGGGCTCAAAAACTCCTGCGGGAAATTCAAAACCTCCCCGAGGAAGGCTACCGGGAATATCTGGAAAAACAACGCAAAGAGATCGTTGAATATCATCTTATCAACAATCCTTTTTATCAAAACTTCTTCGGGAATAAATATTTTAACAGCTGGGAGGAGGTCCCTGTAATGCAGAAGTCGGACCTGCAACGACCTTTAAAGCAGCGATTGAGCAGCTCCTTTACCAAATCCAACTCTTATGTAGGTAAAACTTCAGGTTCAAGCGGGCATCCGTTCATTTTTGCCAAAGACAGATTTTGCCATGCGCTAACCTGGGCTGAATTTATAGATCGCTATCACTGGATTGACATTAATCTGAACCAATCACTTCAGGCCAGATTTTACGGGATTCCCCTGGATTTCTACGGAAATATGACCGAGCGGTTTAAGGACAGGGTAAGCCTGCGCAGAAGATTTAATGTATTTGACCTTAGCGAGAAAAAAATGTTGGAATTTTTGGAGAGGTTCCGCAAATCAAATTTTGATTACGTGAACGGCTATACAAGTGCTATTGTACTTTTTGCCAAG
The DNA here is from genome assembly GCA_963973375.1 of uncultured Antarcticibacterium sp. Lineage (GTDB taxonomy): Bacteria > Bacteroidota > Bacteroidia > Flavobacteriales > Flavobacteriaceae > Gillisia. Next base: position 2,354 of record CAXAZV010000253.1, on the reverse strand, counting down.
TACCTGGAAAACCATCAATTCATCCTGAAAGAAATATGCCCTAGTTTAAAAGTATGTATTGTCACTTCTGAAAAACTATTTGACAATGACAGGGCACTTATAGAAAGATCTTTTGGAGTGCCTGTGGTGAATGAATATGGAGCCAGTGAAGTGGGCCTTATATCCTTTGAAAACTCCAATAAAGAATGGATAGTAAACTCAGAGAGTCTCTTCATCGAGATCCTGGATGAAAATAACAGGGTTCTTCCCTTTGGAGAAGAAGGTAGAATTGTAATAACCTCCTTATATAATAAGGCCCATCCTATGATTCGTTATGAAATTGGAGATACGGGCGCCCTTTCCGGCTCAAGCACCTGGAAAAGACCTATACTGGAGAATTTGACCGGAAGAACCAATGATGTTGCCCGCCTGGCTAATGGAAAAGTGGTTCCCGGGCTTACGTTTTACTATGTAACAAAATCTATTATTGAAGATGCCGGAAGTATTAAGGAATTTGTAATTATTCAAACCGAACCCGACACCTTTAAAATTGAATATGTAAGTGACAAAGAATTTACCCTACTGCAACATCAAAAAATTCTTGCGGCAATAGAAACATTTGTGGGCAAGGATCTAAAAGTGAATTTTGAGCGTATGGATGTGCTGGTTAGGAATAAAAGCGGAAAACTAAAACAATTTACTTCCCTTATCTAAAAGCTTTATCTGCCTGCTTTTTACTATAAAATGCTCCCATAGGAACAGGCTCATAAATGCATAGCTCTTGAGTAAACCAAAATGTAGAAAATCCCGGTAAATCCTATAATTATAGGCTATGAGGGCAGTTTTATTTTGGGACAGAGACTCTTTCCTCACCCGGTACACAGCCAGAGGCTGTAAAATTGACCTGGTTTCTCCTTTATTTTTAAGAATTGTAAGCCACAAAGCCCAATCCTGCCGTTTTCTTATGGAGGGAGCAAACACTGTTCCAGTTTTGGTAACATCGTACATCCCGGTGAGATTTCCAACATAATTGGATCTTAATAATTTGCTGTAGGTTAAAACCTCCGGTGCCTGCACTACAGCATAGGGCTGTTCCTCATTTTCCTTTAGAAGATAATAGCTTGAAAAGCTCATATCCAGGTTGTTCTGGTGCATAAATTCAACCTGAGTTTTCAATTTATAGGGCAGCCATTGATCATCTGAATCCAGAAAGGCTATGAATGTACCATTTGCCTTTTCAATGCCCAGGTTTCGGGATACTCCAGGGCCTTTGTTCCTCTTGTTTTGTATTAATTGAACCCTGGGATCACAGGTTGTATATGAATTGATCACCTCCACAGTAGCATCTGTAGAAGCATCATCTATTATAATTAGTTCCCAGTGAGACCAGGTTTGCTGAATTACAGAATCTATAGCTTCCGCAATGAAATTTGCCGTATTATACGCCGGCATGATAACAGAAATCAGAGGCGTATCTGTCATAATTGCTTTTTAGCGCTTAATATGCTTTGCAAAGTCTTTATGTTCACTTTTAAAAAGTTCTTCTTCTGTAAGGCCCTTAAAGTAATCATAGGTGATTCTCATTCCTTCTTCCCTGGAAACTTTTGGTTCCCACCCTAAAATATTGCGGGCTCTCGTAATATCGGGTTGGCGTTGCAGGGGATCATCGGCCGGCAAGGGTTTGTAAATTATTTTCTGGCTGGTATTGGTAAGTTTAATGATCTCCTCGGCAAAATCCTTTATGGTAATTTCCTCGGGATTTCCAATATTCACAGGATCGCTGTAATCACTTAGCAGAAGGCGGTATATACCTTCTACCTGGTCATCTACATAACAGAAGGAACGGGTTTGAGACCCATCACCAAAAACCGTGAGGTCTTCCCCCCTTAACGCCTGGCCAATAAATGCCGGGATAACCCTGCCATCATTTAACCTCATCCTTGGTCCATAGGTGTTAAAGATCCTCGCTATGCGGGTTTCCAGTCCATGAAAACGGTGGTATGCCATGGTCATAGATTCCTGAAATCGTTTGGCCTCATCATACACCCCTCGTGGGCCAATAGTATTTACGTTTCCGTAATAATCTTCAGATTGCGGATGAACCAAGGGATCGCCATAAACTTCAGAAGTTGAAGCAATGAGTATTCGCGATTTTTTTTCCTTGGCAAGACCCAATAAATGCCAGATGCCCAAGGATCCAACTTTCAGGGTTTGAATAGGAATCTTTAAATAATCTATAGGGCTGGCAGGGGAGGCAAAATGAAGTATGTAATCGAGGTCTCCTGCAACGTGAACAAATCTAGTAACATCATAATGAAAAAATTCAAAGCTTTCCTGCTTCAATAGGTGATCTATATTTTTCATATCTCCGGTTA